>NZ_VMMM01000009.1:0-78959 GCF_013277195.1 Streptococcus sp. 2579 | reverse complement strand
GACGGGTGGTTATGATTTTCAGCAATTCATTTTGGCAGCGTATACTTTTTGTCTCCAACCTTTTCAATAAATACCGTAGTTTAGGTATCCACATTGAAATTTAACAGATTTTATAACTCTTATAAATTTTAGGGTTTTGTTCAACGTATAATATATGTGTTTGTCTGATAAAAATTTCTACTTTTTTTGATTTTAAATAAGTATTAGTTTATATTATGGTGTGAATTGGGTTTGATATCTCTTTTGAGGAAGTTGCCTTAGATTTTTCTAATTGTGTTTTATTGTATAGTGTATCTTGCTTATTTTGAACAGAATCTTTTATGACATTTGTCATATTTACGAGTGACAGAAGTATCTAGCTCCGCTAACTTCAAAAGACTATAATTGAAGTATGAAAGGGAGGAAGAAAAAATGAAACATAAAGTAATTGTCGCAATGAGTTTAGTAGCAGCAGGAGTTATGACCTATCTCATGTTCTCAGGATTGGATGAAGATTTCTATCATTTTCCTTGGGAGTTATTTGCTGGCTTTGGAATGATGTCTTGGCTTGTCAGAGAAGGTTTGAAATTAGTAAGAGATGTGAAAAAGGAGTTTGAGGAATGAAAAAAGCAATTATCTATTTCTTTATCGGCCTGTCACTCTTGGTATGGTTGGTAGAAATGTTTACTGATTGGTTTGATCAAGCCTTCCTTCACCAATTCATCCGTGGTGCATGGGGATTAGGATTTATGATTTTTATCGTCTTTCCGATGGGAAAGGAGTGGCTGAAAGGAGAATATTATGAACATGATTAAGGTACAAGGCTTACATAAAAACATCAAGGGTAAGGCTATTTTGAAGGATATTTCCTTTGAGATAGCTGAAGGTGAATGTGTTGCCATGATTGGGCCAAACGGAGCAGGAAAGACCACACTCTTGGACTGTTTGCTCGGAGATAAATTGGTCACCAGTGGGCAAGTATCTATTAAAGGTTTACCAGTGACGAGTTCAAAGTTAGACTATACTAGGGCTTACCTCCCTCAAGAAAATGTAATCGTTCAGAAATTAAAAGTTAAAGAGTTGATTGCTTTCTTTCAAAAAATTTATCCAAATCACTTGAGTAACCAGGAAATCGATCAACTATTGCAGTTTGATCAGCAACAAAAAGAGCAATTTGCAGAAAAATTATCAGGTGGACAAAAGCGTCTTTTCTCTTTTGTCTTGACCTTAATTGGGCGACCAAAGCTTGTCTTTTTAGATGAGCCTACATCGGCTATGGATACCTCAACTCGTCAACGTTTTTGGGAGATTGTCGATCAGTTAAAGAAAAATGGTGTGACCATTGTCTATTCTTCTCACTATATCGAAGAGGTAGAGCATACAGCGGACCGAATCTTGGTCTTGAATAAGGGAGAGTTGATTCGTGATACGACGCCTCTAGCTATGCGTAGCGAGGAAATAGAAAAGTACTTTATCCTTCCTATAGCTTACAAGGAAGTCGTAGAGAAGTCAAATTTGGTTGAAAACTGGACCCTAAAGCAAGATTCTTTGCAAGTAGTCACTCGAGAAGCAGATGCTTTCTGGGAGCTATTAGCCCAAGCAAGATGTAGGATACAAGAAATCGAAGTTAATAATCGTAGTTTGCTGGATACAATCTTTGAAGAAACGCAAAAAGGAGATGACTAAGATGAAACGATGGATTGCACTAAACAAGATAGAATTTTTATTGACCAAACGACAATTAGTCTATTATCTATTATCCGTAGGGATGCCGACAGCCTTCTATTTATTCTTTTCAGGCATGTACCAGGACACACCTGGTGGACCAGATAATTTTATGCGTGACTACCTCATCTCCATGACAGCTTTTTCCATGATGTCGACAGCTATCTTTTCATTCCCAGCTGTCTTACATACCGATAAGATGAACAACTGGCAGAAAACATTGCGTCATAGCCCTGTAAATATGGTAGAATATTATCTATCAAAGATAACAAGTATGCTGGTTGATTATTTGGTTTCAATTCTGGTTGTTTTTACAGTTGGACATTTTGTAAGAGGTGTAGACATGCCTCTAGCAAGCTGGATTGGGGCTGCGTTCTTGCTGATAGTAGGAAGTGTAGCTTTTGTAGCGCTTGGCTTGACCTTGACACTCTTGCCTTCTAGTCAGCTGATGTCTGTCGTGGGCAATCTTCTCTATATAGGTTTGGCTGTTTTAGGTGGACTCTGGATGCCCATCTCTTTATTTCCAGACTGGATGCAAGCAATCGGGAAGTGCCTACCAACTTATCAGTTGATGGAGTTGCTCAAGACCTTCTTAAACGAGGGTAGCATCAATCTATCAGCCACAGTTTATCTACTTGTTTTTTCAGCAGTTTTGTTTGGTTTGACCATTTACCTTCAAGGTCATAAGGAGAATGCTTAATGCTTGAAAGACTGAAAAGCATACACTATATGTTTTGGGCCAGTTTAATTTTTATGATTTTCCCCATCCTACCTGTAGTGACTGGGTGGCTTTCTGCCTGGCATTTATTGATTGATATTCTATTTGTAGTGGCGTATTTGGGTGTTTTAACAACTAAGAGCCAGCGCCTATCTTGGCTATATTGGGGCCTCATGCTGACTTATGTAGTTGGGAATACTGCCTTTGTTGCTGTTAATTATATCTGGTTTTTCTTTTTCCTATCCAATCTCTTAAGTTATCATTTCAGCGTAGGTGGTTTAAAGTCTTTACATGTCTGGACTTTTCTTCTTGCTCAAGTCCTTGTTGTGGGCCAACTGTTGATTTTTCAGAGAATCGAAGTTGAGTTTCTATTCTATCTACTTGTAATTCTTGCTTTTGTCGATTTAATGACTTTTGGCTTGGTTCGGATTCGGATTGTGGAGGATTTGAAAGAAGCACAGGCTAAGCAAAATGCCCAGATAAATCTATTGCTTACTGAAAATGAACGCAGTCGTATCGGTCAAGATTTGCATGATAGTCTGGGGCATACCTTTGCTATGTTGAGTGTCAAGACAGATTTAGCCTTGCAGTTATTTCAGATGGAGGCTTATCCACAGGTGGAAAAGGAATTAAAAGAAATTCACCAGATCAGCAAGGATTCCATGAATGAAGTGCGAACCATTGTGGAAAATCTTAAGTCTAGAACTTTGACATCCGAACTAGAGACTGTGAAAAAGATGTTAGAAATTGCTGGAATTGAGGTGGAAACGGATAACCAACTAGATACTGCTAGCCTTACTCAAGAATTGGAGTCAATGGCTTCCATGATTTTGCTTGAGTTAGTGACCAATATCATCAAACATGCCAAAGCGTCGAAGGCCTACCTGAAATTAGAACGGACAGAGAAAGAACTCATTCTAACAGTGAGAGATGATGGCTGTGGCTTTACTTCTATAAAGGGGGATGAGCTCCATACAATTCGAGATCGTGTCCTTCCATTTTCGGGAGAGGTAAATGTGATTAGTCAGAAACAACCGACAGAAGTTCAGGTTCGACTACCTTATAAGGAGAGAAAGTAGATGAAAGTATTAGTCGCAGAAGATCAAAGTATGTTGCGAGATGCCATGTGCCAGTTGCTCACGCTTCAACCGGATATAGAGTCTGTCTTTCAAGCCAAGAATGGGCAAGAAGCAATCCAACTATTGGAAAAGGAGTCTGTAGATATCGCCATCCTTGACGTAGAAATGCCTGTTAAGACAGGTCTTGAAGTTTTGGAGTGGATACGAGCAGAAAATTTAGAAACAAAGGTGGTTGTGGTGACGACCTTCAAGCGCCCTGGTTACTTTGAACGTGCAGTCAAGGCTGGAGTAGATGCTTATGTCTTGAAAGAAAGAAGCATTGCAGACCTCATGCAAACTTTGCATACTGTCCTCGAAGGAGGCAAGGAGTATTCGCCTGAATTGATGGAAGTGGTGATGACGCATCCCAATCCGTTGACAGAACAAGAGATTGCTGTTTTAAAGGGAATTGCTCAAGGCTTGTCTAACCAAGAAATTGCAGACAAACTTTATCTATCCAACGGAACAGTCCGAAACTATGTTACTAATATTCTTTCGAAACTAGATGCAGGTAATCGAACAGAGGCAGCTAATATCGCAAAAGAATCTGGTTGGTTGTGATATTGTCATATATCGGAAACCATCATGTGCTAAAATTGAAGTTATTCAATCAAACAATTTTGTAACTTGAGGAGGCTTAGTTTCCTCCTTTTTGTTTCGTCAAAGGTGGTAGCAAGGAGCTAAACCTAGGCTTTCTATGAAATTTTTTCAATCAATCTTCAAAAAAAGCTTGAAAGTGTTTACAAATAGTGATAAAATGGAATAAGTAGAAACATGAAAACGAAATTTTCACATCTTCACTTTTGTAAGTAGATGTAGAGCTTCAATCGGTGCCTCTACTTGTAAAAGAATGTGTGGGATAGAAAGGGCAGGAAAAGGAATGAATGCAGATGATACAGTAACCATTTATGATGTCGCTCGTGAAGCGGGTGTTTCCATGGCGACGGTCAGCCGTGTGGTCAATGGCAATAAAAATGTAAAAGAGAATACCCGTAAAAAAGTGCTAGAGGTAATTGATCGTTTGGATTATCGTCCAAATGCAGTTGCGCGTGGTCTTGCAAGTAAAAAGACAACCACTGTCGGTGTCGTGATTCCAAATATTACCAATGGTTATTTTTCGAGTTTGGCTAAGGGGATTGATGATATTGCGGAAATGTACAAGTACAATATTGTCCTAGCTAATAGCGATGAAGATAACGAGAAAGAAGTTTCTGTTGTCAATACCCTCTTTTCAAAGCAGGTAGATGGCATTATCTTTATGGGTTATCACTTGACAGATAAAATTCGCTCAGAATTTTCGCGTTCACGTACTCCGATTGTTCTCGCAGGAACTGTCGATGTTGAGCACCAGTTGCCAAGTGTCAATATTGACTATAAGCAAGCAACGATTGATGCAGTGAGTTACCTTGCTAAAGAAAATGAGCGTATTGCTTTCGTTAGCGGTCCGCTAGTGGATGACATCAATGGTAAGGTTCGTTTAGTTGGCTACAAGGAAGCCTTGAAAAAAGCAGGAATCGCTTATAGTGAGGGTTTGGTATTTGAATCTAAATATAGCTATGATGATGGTTACGCCTTGGCAGAGCGTTTGATTTCATCGAATGCAACTGCAGCAGTTGTGACAGGTGATGAGTTGGCAGCAGGTGTCTTGAACGGTTTGGCTGATAAGGGTGTGTCAGTACCAGAAGAATTTGAAATTATTACTAGTGATGATTCACAAATTGCACGCTTTACCCGTCCAAACTTGACAACGATTGCCCAACCTCTTTATGATCTTGGTGCCATTAGTATGCGTATGTTGACCAAGATTATGCACAAGGAAGAGTTGGAAGAACGTGAAGTTCTCTTACCTCATGGATTGACAGAACGTCGCTCAACACGAAAACGGAAATAGAAAAAATCAGGGAATCGTGAAGATTTCCTGATTTTGTGCTCTTAAACAAGAGATGTTGACTTAATGAATACCACAGAGCGGACTAGGCGGCTGGTTAAAGGCTACGGCAACACACTGCTTTGAGGTTGTAGATAGAACTGACGAAGTCAGTAACCATACATACGAAAAGGCGACGTTGACGCGGTTTGAAGAGATTTTCGAAGAGACTTACCCTTCCATATAGTCTTTCAAATCCTGTCCTGTTAGTCCGGCATTGAGGGCGATGAGGAGTTTCAAGCGGGCTTTTTGGGCATTGAGTTCTTTGACAAAGAAGACACCAGATTTTTGCAACTGCACGCCTCCACCTTGGTAGGCATAAACAGGTTCGGCAATACCGTTAAAGCATCGTGATACCAGAGCGACTGGGATTCCTTTTTGCAGAAGGCTTTCTAATTTTTGAGCCGTTTCTTTGGGAATATTACCAGCTCCGAAGGCTTGGATAATCAAACCGTCCAATTGTTCCAAATCCAGCATATCAATCAGCTCATCTGTCATACCAGCATAAGCCGAGATAATAGGGACTAAGCCTTGTATGTGATCAAGGTCAAAGCGGACACGAGGTTCAGCTGTTTTGAAGTAGAGTATTTCCTGTTTCATGATGAGACCGAGGGGACCGTGTGTTGGAGTCTGGAAGGTGCTGACGTTGGTCGTATGTGTTTTGGTAACATACTTGGCAGCGTGGATTTCATCGTTCATAACGACCAAAACCCCTTTGTCCGCAGCCTTGTCATCGCTAGCTACCCGCAAAGCACTCAGATAATTATAAACCCCATCACTACCGAGTTCATTGGAGCTGCGCATGGCTCCTGTTAGAACGATAGGCATATGGGGAACTTCCATGGTGTCAAGGAAATAGGCTGTTTCCTCTAAAGTATCGGTCCCGTGTGTGATCACCACCCCATCGTAGTTATCTGCTTCCTCTTTAATTTTCTGGTAGAGAGCCAGCATATGCTTAGGTTTGATATGGGGGCTTGGCAGGTTAAAAAAGTCCAAGGCGTGGACTTGGATTCCTTCAAGAGGATTGGACACATGGTTCATGGGATTATCTGAACTCGTCACAACAGCGCCAGAAGCATCGGCCTGCATGGAAATAGTCCCACCTGTATGTAAAACAAGGATTTTCTTAGGCATGATTTACTCACTCTTTCTGAAATGTGGTATAATCATTGTATCACAAAAGGGGAGATTGGGATAGGATGGAAGTCAAAGCGGTTTTTTTTGATATCGACGGAACCTTGGTCAACGATCGCAAGAGTGTTTTGAAATCCACTAAGGACGCGATTAAAATCGTCAAAGAACAAGGGGTGCTTGTCGGTGTAGCGACAGGACGAGGACCTTTTTTTGTTAAGGAATTGATGGACGATTTGGACCTGGACTTTGCGGTAACCTATAATGGCCAGTATATCTTTAATAAAGACAGAGTCTTGTTTACGAGCCCTATTTCCAAGTTGCATTTGCGCCATCTAATTAGCTATGCTAAAAAAGAGGGCAAGGAGATTGCCCTAGGGACCAAGGATGCCATGTTAGGTTCCAAAATCATGTCCTTTGGTCTGGGTTCTCTTTCCCAACGAATCAGTCGCTTCGTTCCCTCTGTTTTAACTCGAACAGTGAGTCAGTCTTTTAATCGCATGGTCAGCAAGGTGGTTCCCCAAAAGGAAGAAGACCTACTTCATCTGATGAATCAGCCTATCTACCAAGTTTTAATGCTGATGACGCCAGAAGAATCTGAGAAGGCGGCAGCTGATTTTGAAGACTTGAAATTGACACGTAGCAATCCTTTTGCAGCGGATGTTATCAATCAAGGAAACTCTAAATTGGAAGGCATTAGACGAGTTGGGAAAGAATATGGTTTTGATCTCAACCAAGTCATGGCCTTTGGTGACTCAGATAATGACCTTGAAATGCTGGCGGGTGTCGGTATGTCGGTCGCTATGGGAAATGGTAGTAGCAGTGCCAAGGAAGTTGCCAAGCACATTACAACCAGCAATCAGCAAGATGGAATCCACAAGGCCCTGGAACATTTTGGTGTTCTGGCCTCAGAAAAAGTCTTTGTCAGCCGTGACTATCATTTCAATAAGGTCAAGACCTTCCACCACATGATGGATGAACGGACCCAAGAAGAACCTCGAGCTTGGGATTTAGAAGGTGCAACCCATAGGGCTGGCTTTAAAATAGAAGAATTGGTGGAGTTTGTTCGAGCTGCCAGTTCTTCTGAAGAGGATTTTGGTCAAGCTCTATCGCAACTTCATCAGGCTCTTGATAAGGCAGCATATAAAGTAGCCAAGAAGACACCTGCTCAGCAAGATTTGATAGGGCAAGTGGATGCCTTGATTGACACACTTTACTTCACCTACGGTAGTTTTGTCTTGATGGGGGTGGACCCAGAACGTATTTTTGACATTGTTCATCAAGCTAATATGGGGAAAATTTTTCCAGATGGCAAGGCTCATTTTGATCCAGTGACCCACAAAATCTTAAAACCAGATGATTGGGAAGAAAAATATGCTCCAGAACCTGCTATTAAAAAGGAACTGCAGCGTCAGCTTAAGGCTTATGAACGTCATAAAGAGAGAAATAATACTCAATGAAAATCAAAGAGCAAACTAGGAAACTAGCTGCAGGTTGCTCAAAGCACTGCTTTGAGGTTGTGGATAGAACNNGTTTTGAGGTTGCAGATGAAACTGACGAAGTCAGTAACATACCTACGGCAAGGCGACGTTGACGTGGTTTGAAGAGATTTTCGAAGAGTATAAATAGTAAACAAAAAGGAGCGCTGAGCTCCTTTTCTTTGTAATTATAAGGTTTTTTCTTGTTCTCTCACAACCAGCAAATCGACCTTAGCATGGCGGAGAATGTATTCAGATGAAGAGCCGACCAAGAGGCGTTCAAAGGCGTTGAGACCAGTTGCGCCAACTAGAATGAGGTCCACTTCCTCAGCATCTGGAATAGTACGTGCTAGTAGGGTCTTTGGATTTCCCATTTCAATGACGATATGAACATCTGCCACACCAGCATCTTTAGCACGTTTTTCGTACTCTTTCATCAGACTTTCAGCGTCAACTTGGAGTTGTTCGTAAACTTCAGCATCAAAGGTGGATACGCTTTGGAGAGCGCGTGTGTCAATGACATGTGCGATGGTGAGTTTAGCGTCGTTTCGTAGAGCAGAATGAACTCCCTTGATAAAAGCTAAGTCTGCTTCCTTAGAACCATCGATTGCGACCATGATATTTTGGTAACGTTGTGCCATAATGAAACCTCCTGAAATTTTCTTACTATCATTGTAAACCTTTTCACTATAGAAGTAAAGCAAAAAAAGTATTTTTCAAAAGAATGTTAGTGCTTAAAATCTATATAAATATATGATAAAATAAAAGAAAGGATAGCAGGAAAGAAGTGAAGGGAGGGAGAATGATGAAAAACTCTTTTCAAGAAGCAAAAAAATCAAATTTCCTTTATTATGGAATCATCCTAGTTTCAGTCTTGCTAGAAGTTATCATGATCTGGCAATTAGAGAGTCTGGTACCGCTTCTTTATCCAGGTTTTATCGGCTTTTTAGTCTTTCACCTACTCTACCATCTGATTTTATTCCTAGTTGCAAAACGAAGTGGGCGTTGGGGTTACTTGATGATATGGGGGCTCTTCCTCATGTTCAATCTTCTTTATGACTCCTTTTTAGGTTTGCTTTTTCTAGGTTTATCTTTTGGTATGTGATATGTCTTTCGCAAAATACCTGCTATCTCCCCTGTCTTGACCTCGCTTTTAGTGAGGTTTTTCTTCTATCCGCACCTAGTAACACATTTCAGCAAACTTGTCGCATTGTCTTTCTAGTGGTATAATGTTACTATCTCGATGAATTGAGGAAACAAGATGAAAGAATATAATAAATCTAGTAAGTTAGAACATGTTGCTTATGATATCCGTGGTCCTGTTTTGGAAGAAGCCATGCGGATGCGAGCAAACGGAGAAAAGATTTTACGTTTGAATACAGGAAATCCAGCAGAATTTGGCTTTACAGCGCCAGATGAGGTCATTCATGACTTGATTATGAATGCGCGTGATAGTGAAGGGTATTCTGACTCAAAAGGGATTTTCTCAGCCCGTAAGGCCATCATGCAGTATTGCCAATTGAAGAAATTCCCAAATGTAGATATTGATGATATTTACCTTGGAAATGGTGTCAGTGAGCTGATTGTCATGTCCATGCAGGGGCTTTTGGACAATGGAGACGAGGTCTTGGTACCAATGCCAGACTATCCTCTCTGGACGGCCGCTGTCAGCCTAGCTGGAGGAAATGCCGTTCACTATATCTGTGATGAAGCTGCAGAATGGTATCCAGATATTGACGATATCAAGTCAAAAATCACTTCCAATACCAAGGCAATCGTCCTTATCAATCCAAACAACCCAACTGGAGCCCTTTATCCTAAGGAACTCTTATTGGAAATCATTGAAATTGCCCGTCAAAACGATTTGATTATCTTTGCGGATGAAATTTATGACCGCATGGTAATGGATGGACATGTGCATACGCCTGTGGCGAGCCTGGCACCAGATGTTTTCTGTGTCAGCATGAATGGTCTATCAAAATCCCACCGTATTGCTGGTTTCCGTGTGGGTTGGATGGTCTTGTCTGGTCCTAAGCACCATGTCAAGGGCTATATCGAAGGGCTCAATATGCTGTCCAATATGCGTCTTTGCTCTAACGTTTTGGCCCAACAAGTCGTCCAAACTTCCTTGGGTGGCCACCAATCAGTCGATGAATTGCTTCTTCCAGGTGGACGAATATATGAGCAAAGAAATTTCATTTATAATGCCATTCAAGAGATTCCAGGTCTCTCTGCAGTTAAACCCAAGGCGGGGCTCTATATCTTCCCTAAAATCGACCGCAATATGTACTGTATCGATGATGATGAACAGTTTGTCCTTGATTTCTTGAAGCAGGAAAAGGTTCTCTTAGTTCATGGTCGCGGCTTTAACTGGAAAGAACCAGACCACTTCCGTATCGTTTACCTTCCTCGTGTTGATGAACTAGCCCAAATCCAAGAAAAGATGACTCGTTTCTTGAAACAGTATCGTAGATAGGGCTTACATTCGAAAAAGCAGTAAACATTTGCCTTGAGCTATTGACAAAAGTGAAAGAATCAGATAGAATAGTAAAGTATGTTTAGTAACTGATCACTTTATAGCCGGCTAAACGAATACAAAATCTATGAGGAGGTATTCATCGTGAAACGTACTTATCAACCAAGTAAACTTCGTCGTGCGCGCAAACACGGATTCCGTAACCGTATGTCAACTAAAAACGGTCGTCGCGTATTGGCAGCTCGTCGTCGTAAAGGACGCAAAGTTTTGGCTGCATAATCCAAACGAACCATATCAAAAATCAGTAGGAACTCGAGTCTACTGATTTTTATTTTTGTAAAAAAGTACAAAAAGCTTTATATTTTTGCTTGAATAGTGTATAATATTTCACATACTGTAAAAATGGAGAATAATCATGAAGAAATCAAAAGTTATGCTTTTTGGAGCTATGGCTTTGACAGCAGGTCTAGCTCTAGCGGCATGTGGGTCTTCCCAATCAAGTAATGCTGAGAAAACCTACTCTTATGTATTTACTAGTAATCCTGATACCTTGGACTACATTACTTCAACACGTGGTTCAACTTCTAGTATTACGACTAACTTGATTGATGGCTTGTTAGAAAATGATAAGTATGGTAATCTCATTCCGTCTATGGCTGAGTCATGGACGGTGTCAAAAGATGGTTTGACCTACACTTATAAAATCCGTCAGGGGGCGAAATGGTACACTTCAGAGGGCGAAGAGTATGCGGATGTAACGGCTCATGACTTTGTGACAGGTCTCAAGTATGCAGCTGATAAAAAGGCTGAAAACTTGTACTTGGTTCAAGACTCTATCAAGGGCCTCGCAGAGTACGTTGAGGGGGAAACATCTGACTTTGAGACTGTTGGTGTTAAGGCAGTGGATGACTATACTCTTCAATATACTTTGAATAAGCCGGAATCTTACTGGAATTCTAAGACTACTGGGGGCATTTTGAGTCCGGTAAATGAGGCTTTTTTGAAATCTAAGGGAGATGACTTTGGTAGTGTAACACCATCCAGTATCTTGTCAAATGGTCCTTACTTGTTTAAATCTTTCTCATCAAAATCTTTGATTGAATTTGATAAAAACCCTAATTATTGGGACAAGGACAATGTGAAAATTGAGAAAGTGAAGCTCTCTTTCTTTGACGGTTCTGACCAAGATAGTTTGGCGAGAGGATTTTTGGAAGGGAACTACTCGGACGGTCGTATCTTCCCGACAAGTTCAGTGTTTAATCAGTTGAAAAAAGGGAATGAGGACAAGATTACCTATACACCGCAAAACTCAGTTACTTTCTATTATCTTTTCAACGTGAATCGTCAAAGCTACAAGCAGACCATGAAACAGTCTGATAAGGAAAAGACAGATTCACTTGCAGCCATGCAAAATAAGGATTTCCGTCAGGCTGTCAACTTTGCCTTTGACCGTCATGCTTATGCAGCGCAGACAAATGGTGAAGATGGAGCAGACCGTATCTTGCGTAACACGCTTATCCCAAGTGATTTTGTCCAAATCAGTGGTAAAAACTTTGGTGATATTGTCAATGAAAAGATTATTAACTATGGTACAGAGTGGTCGAATATCAATTTGAATGATGCGCAACCTGCCTTTTTGAATGCTGAAAAAGCCAAGGCAGCATTTGCTAAGGCTAAAGAAACCTTGCAAGCAGAAGGCGTGACCTTCCCAATTCATTTGGATATGCCGGTTGACCAGACGGCCAAGTTAGATGTGCAACAAGCAAGTTCCTTTAAGCAGACAGTGGAAGAAACCCTTGGGGCGGACAACGTTGTGATTGACGTGATTCAACTTTCTCCAGACGAGAAGGATCAAGCTACATTCTTTGCAGATACAGCTGAACAAAAGGACTATGACATTGATATTTCAGGTTGGAGCGGAGATTACTCAGATCCGAAAACTTATCTTGATCTCTTGGATCCAGAGTCAGGTTCACAGCTTAATAATATTGGGTTAACTGCTGGAAAAGATAATGAAGTAAAAGAAAAAATTGGACTTTCTGCTTACAAAAAGTTACTAGATGAAGCAGATAGCGAAGTTGAAAATACTCAGGCTCGTTATGAAAAATTTGCTGAAGTGCAGGCTTGGTTGACTGACAGCGCCCTCTTCCTACCAGTTCAAAGTGGCGGAGCCAACCCAATCTTCCGTAAGACTGTACCGTTCACAGGAGCTTTCTCTTTCGTTGGTCATAAGGGAGATGCTGATAACTACAAATATGTTGAACTGCAAAAAGAGCCGGTCACTGCGAAACAGTACCAGGAACTCTATGATAAATGGCTAAAAGAAAAAGCTGAGTCAAATAAAAAAGCTCAGGAAGATTTGGCTAACCATATTCAATGATATTCCTAGTCATGCTTTTTAGTTAAGCCTAGTGACTGGATTTAGAAAAAGACCTTACCAGACGCTTTTTGGTTCTGGTAGGGTCTTTTTTTATTTTTTACTTTTGATGAAGTAACTGGAGGTGGATAGGGATACAGATACCTAGAATGACTTATTTTATGTTTTTGAATGAGAATCGATTAAAATTTATAAATCTGTATAAGAAATTAGTGACAAAACGATAGCAAATAGGGTAAATTTCTATATATTTTAATTAAAGTAAAAATGAGGCTAAAAGTGGACGGGGGGGGGGGATTTCATGCTATAATGTACGTATATTCTTATCACCTAAAGTAGATATATTATAATAAAGTTTTATTATAATGCATTAGCTTTTTGAATAAGAAGAAATAAAAATAAAAAATGGAGATCAAAGAATGAAGTATAAGAGAACGCAGAAACGCTCTAAGCAGATGTGGCAGCGTGTGGAAAAATTTTCGATTAGAAAGTTTAGCTTTGGAGCAGCATCGTGTTTGATTGGGGCATCTTTAGTTGGGGTAGCTGGGACGGTGCAACCTGTAGAAGCTGCTTTGACATATGAAAAAACAGGGGATAAGACAGCTCGCACTTTATATACAAACTTAGGGGATTCTCCTGATAAAGCTACCGGTAGTGGGGTTCACGACGAGGTAGATGTTAATAAAGAAATTCAAATTGATGTAGACTGGTCACAATATAGCAAAACAAATCCCTATGTAAAAGTTACTTATAAGTTTAATGGTGGGTATGGAGCATCTGCTCTTTATCACTACGGTGGAGGACGTCCGGAATTTTGGTTTACAACTCCAATTGGAGTGAAAGAACCGAGACGGGTTACTCTATATAACACTGGTACAGGCCCCCAAGGTCGAGTCATGACTAGTTGGAAAGGCTCTCAAGGCTGGATTTCATGGTCTAACTCTGTCGGTTCACGTTACCAAAACGCAGAAGCTGCCAAAGCTTTAAATGCAGGTGATCCTACTAAATGGGAATGGTACAACGATACGACAGGTGAAAGTGGTAAGACTTACCGCGGGGATCTGGATGCGATGTTTTGGTGGCGCATGGGAGATACTATAGCAGGAAAGCCAGGAGACCAAGCTATTTACCAATTGTTTAAGGACAATACCAAGAGTTTCTATGCTGACTGGGAAAAAGCAGCACACCAAAGCGTTACGATTGAAGCAGAATATGAAGTTGTGGACCCAACTTTAAAAAATGAAAGATATACCTTAGATTTTGGTGCGGGGGTTAAAGTAGGACATGCGGGCTCGCTCAGATCACGCTTTAAAGTGTCAACGGAACAAGTTCCTGCATTATATAAAAATACTGAATTTTTTGAGCCTAAAATTCCAGATAGACTTGGAGTTAAAAATCCGGATAGCTTAACAGATTTTGAAAAAAAACTTGTTAAAGATAGAATTTTAAAGGCAAATCAAGACAATAGTAATGATACTCTTCCAGAAGGTAAGAAGAAATTTATAGAAAATCTACAAAATGGAAGTGATGGAATTCAAATTGGAAATGACGGAACTGCAACTATTACCTACTTAGATGGTTCAACAGATGTAATTCCAGGTGGGGCTCTTGTTTATAAAGATATAGACGCAGCAGAACCTTCAGATGGTACGAACGGTACTTATTATTATCACATTTCTCCATATCCAGTTGCAAATTTGGATAATATTAGTGATGAAGAGATTGAAAAGGCTTTACAAAAATTTTATGAAGTAAATGGAATGACCTTTAATGGTGATCTTATCAGTAGTGTTGGGAATGGTGTTTCAGATAACTTCGTAGGAAAATTCCTTTCACCTTATAAAAAAGGTGGAACAACTTTTCAACATGTATCCATATTAAATGGCGATAGAACGTCTACGGGAGTGTCAATTCCGAAAGGAGCTTTATTCAAACTAAAAGCTACATTTAATGCTGCGGATGCAACAGAAGCAAAAGTAAAAGGAAATGAGACAATTGATCAATTAACTTTCCTTTCTCCAAAAGAAAAAGAAGTCTTCAAAAAAGAGTTGGAAGGTAAAACAAGTCAGGAAGATATAAATTCTGTTGTAAATAAAGCAATTTCAAGAAATTCTGCAAATGAAAAAGGTATAGCAGAGAAAAAACTTGAAGTTAAAAAAGGAATTGATGCCTTAACTTACTTGACTAACGCTGAAAAAGAAGAGTTGCGTAAAAAAGTAGATAATCAAGGTATAGCAGACCCTGAGAATGCAGATGGCTCAGAAGGAAAAGCTTTAGACCATACAAAATCATTACTTGATAAAATTTTAACTGATGCAACTGCGACTAACTTAGCGAATGCTAAGAAAAAAGCTAAAGAACAAATTGAGAAAATTAAAGATAGCTTAACTCCAGAAAAAGTAGAAGAATTTAAAAATAAAATTGAACGCGCCGATTCTGTAAGTAAGATTGAAGAAATTCTCAAAGAAGCAGAAACTCTTAAAGCAAAAAATGAAGCAGATAAAGCAAAAGCTGAAGCTGATAAGCTAAAAGAAGACTACAAGAAGAAAATTGACCAAATTCCTGGATTGTCAGATGAAGATAAGGCTAACTATAAAAAACAGATTGATGAGGCAACATCAAAAGATCAATTAGACAGAATTCTCAAAGATGCAGAGGAAAAAGTAAGTCGTGAGCAAGCTCGTACGGATGCTAAAGATATTATTGATGGTTTAACTCATTTAAACAATGCTCAAAAAGCAGAATTGAAAGATCAAGTAGCTGCAGCTGGGGGTAAAGCAGAACTTGACCGTATTGTGAATGCTGCAAGAGATTTAGATTCTAAGATGGATTCTTTACAGCAATTAGTAGCAGAAGCTGAAAAAGTTAAGGGTTCTGATAAATATAATTCAGCTGATCGAAATAAGAAAACGGCTTTTGATAAAGCGAAAGATGCTGCTTCAAAAGTAGCTGATAAAACAACAGGAACTTCAGCGGATGCATCAGAGGTATCTACTCTAATTGAGAATCTAGCAAAAGCAATTAAAGAGTTAACAGGACAAGAAATTGCTGTGCCTGTATCGAAAGATGCTTTGAAAGCAGAAATTGATGAATCAGATGCGATTAAAAATTCAGTAGCTTATGCTAAAGAAACAAGTGCAGATAAGAAAAAAGCTTACGATGATGCTTTAGCAAAAGCTAAAGAAGTGTATGCTAAGCAAGATGCTACACAACCAGAAGTGGATGATGCCTTAGCTAAATTGCAAGAAGCACGAACTGCCTTATCAGGAAAAGTTGAAGACTTTACTTTGGCAGTGACAGATGGAGCAGCAAAAATCTCTGTAGAGCCTAAAGTAGGAGCTGAATTATCTGAAACTGATAAAGGAACTGTAAAAGCTAAAGTAACAGCGAACGGAGAAGCGCTTAAAGATACAGATACAGTAATGTACGGAAATATTACCGAAAAAGACGGTAAGACATACGTTAAAGTAACCGTAACTCGCGACGGTGTTTCAAAAGAAATTGAAGTTCCAGTAGAAGGAACTGAAGCAGCGAAATCACCACTAAAAGATCCTGAAAAAGTAAAAGTTAATGATGTTAATAATCTGTCAGAAGCGGAGACAACTGCAGTAAAAGAGGCGGTTAAGAAAGCAAACACAAACTTAACAGATAACCAAATTTCAGTAGATAATACAGGGAAGGTAACTGTAACGTACTCTGACAAATCACAAAATGAACTTCCTGCCTCTAAGACTGTAGAGGCTAAGACAGAAGCAGAAAAAGCATTAGACAAAGCAAAAGAAAAAGCGAAAGCTGACTTAACAAAAGCAGCGGACAAAGAAAAAGCAGAAATCGAAGCAGACAAGACCTTAACAGAAGATCAAAAGAAAGCTGAAAAAGATAAAGTTGATGAAGCTAAGAAAGCTGCAGAGTCTAACATCGATAAAGCTGGAACAACTGACAAAGTAACAACTGCAACAGAAGCAGGTAAGAAAGCAATCGATGCTGTTCATAAAACTAATGCTGAGAAAGCAACTCCAACAGTAACAGGCGGAGCGGTAGAAATTTCTGTAGACCCAAATACAGCAACAAACGTTGACAGCGAAGCAGATAAAACTGCAATTAAAGACGCGGTAACTGTTCCAGAAGGACAGCCACAACCAGCTAAGAAAGAAATCTTAAATGGCGGCGCTATTAAGGACGGCAAAACTTCAGGAACGAAGGTAGTAGAAGTCGAAGTAACATATGGAGATGGATCAAAAGAAATAATAGAAGTTCCAGTTGTTAAAAAAGACCAAGTATTTACAGTAGGTGTAAAAGACCCAGCAAAACCGATTGAGATACCAAATACCCCAACAGTAGGAGAAGACTTAAAAGACGAAGATAAGGAAAAAATCAAAGAAAACTTACTAGTCAATGGCGAGTCGTTAAAAGCTGGTGATAGTGTAGAGTTTGGGAAAGTTACACAAGAGCAGGATAAAACAGTTGTTTCAGTAACGGTAACACGAGATGGTAAGAGTGAAACAATCAAGGTCGAGGTAACTAAAAAATCTGAACCATTTAAGTTGACGGTTACTGATTCAACCCAACCGGTACCGATTTCAAAAGAGCCAGTTGCAGGTGATAAGTTAACACCAGAAGACGAAACTTTAGTGAAAAATAAAGTCAGAGTAAATGGTGAGGAATTACAAGCTAATGAAGATGTAACAGTTGGTGTAATTGCCAATGAAGGCGGTAAGTTTGTTGTTCCAGTCACAGTAACACGTGATGGTAAGAGTGAAACAGTCAATGTCGAGGTAACTAAAAAATCTGATACTACAAGTGATCAAGGAGAACAAAATAATCAGGATGATCAAAGTGGTTCAGAAGGACAAAAAGACAAAGATAAAGCAACTCCAAATGTAAAAGATTCAGTAACTGAAGCAGGAGGAGTTCCAGTAAGTGTAGACCCATCTAATGCTCCTAAAGTAGCAGAAGCAGATAAAAAAGCTATTACAGATGCTGTAGAAGTACCAAAAGACCAACCACAACCGACAGACAAACAAGTCAAAAATGACGGAGAAATTGTGGAAGGAACAGGTGCAAATGAAGGTAAGAAAGTAGTTGTAGTAGAAGTTACTTATGGTGACGGATCAAAAGACGAAATCGAAGTACCTGTAAGAAAAGCAACTGACAAGGACAAAGCAAAAGCCGACCTAACAAAAGCAGCAGATGCTGAAAAGGCAGAAATTGATGAAGACAATGCATTATCTAAAAAAGAAAAAGAAGCATTGAAGAAACAAGTTGATGACCTTAAAGCAACACACGAAGAAAACATCAACAATGCAACTTCACCAGAAGATATAGCATCAGCAACAGAAAAAGGTAGACAAGAAATTGCTGCTGTTCATACTCCACAAGATATTACAGAAACAGCTAAGAGAAAGTTAACTCCACCAAAAGAAAAGGTTAAGGTTACAGATATCAATCATTTAACAGATGAAGAGAAAGAAGCTGTTAAAAAAGCGATTGTGGCGACTAACCCTTCATTAGAAGAATCTGAAGTCTATGTGAGTGATAAGGGAGATGTAGCTTCTCCTAAAGGTTACTTGGAAGCAGAAAAAGTTGTTGTTCAAGCATTAAACAAACCAGCGACACCAGTCGTAGTAGCTGATCCAAATCATTTAACAAATGATGAAAAGGAAAAAGTGAAAGAAGCTGTAGCCAACGCAAATCCTGGCCTAAACAAAGATGATATTACAGTCGATGACAAAGGTAATGTAACAACTAAGAATGGTGATAAATTACTTGCAAAAGATGTGGTAACACCAGCCTTGAAGAAACCAACAACACCAGTTGTAGTTGGAAATCCTAATGCTTTAACAGAAAAAGAAAAAGAGGACATTAAGGATGCTGTCGCAGCTGCAAATCCAGGCTTAAACAAAGGTGATGTTACAGTAAATCCTGATGGCAGTGTCACAACTCCAAAAGGAAATCTACCAAAAGAAGATGTTGTAACGACAGTCTTAAATAAACTAAATAAACTTGTTGAAGTAGAAAATCCAAATAGCTTAACAGTTAAAGAAAAAGAAGCCGTTAAGAAAGCTGTTGTAGAGGCAAATCCAGGTTTAACTGAAGATAAAGTCAAAGTTGACGATCAAGGAAATGTCACAACACCACAAGGTAACTTACCGGCAAAAGATGTTGTAACTTCTAGCTTGAAGAAACCAACAACCCCAGTTGAAGTTGTCAACCCATCTAAACTGACAGACCCAGAGAAATCTAAGATTGTAGAAGAGATTATTAAAAATAATCCAGGTTTAACAGATAAAGATATTAAGGTTGATGATCAAGGCAATGTTGAGACACCAAAAGGTAATTTACCAGCAGAGGATGTAGTGACACCAGCTTTGAAAAAACCGACAAAACTTGTCCCTGTTAAAGATGTCCATAGCTTAACAGAAGCAGAAAAAGACGCTGTTAAGGATGCTGTTGTAGCTGCAAATCCAGGCTTAAACAAGGACAATGTCAAGGTTGATGGTCAAGGCAATGTTGAAACGCCAAGAGGTAATTTACTAGCAGGAGAAGTTGTAACTCCAGCCTTGAAGAAACCTGTTACACCTGTAGAAGTTAAAGATCCTAAAAACTTAACAGATACAGAAAAAGACGCTGTTAGGGATGCTGTTGTAGCTGTAAATCCAGGCTTAAACAAGGATGATGTTAAGGTTGATGGTCAAGGCAATGTTGAAACACCACAAGGTAATTTACCAGCAAAAGATGTAGTAACACCAGCTTTGAAGAAACCTGTTACACCTGTAGGAGTTAAAGATTCGAATAACTTAACAGACAAAGAAAAAGATGCTGTTAAGGATGCTGTTGTAGCTGCAAATCCAGGATTAAACAAGGACGATGTCAAGGTTGATGGTCAAGGCAATGTTGAAACTCCAAACGGAAATCTACCAAAAGAAGATGTAGTAGTACAAACTGCCAAAGGGCAATCTACAAGTATCTTCAAACCAGAGTTAGACTTACAAACTGCTTTAGTATCCGGAAAAGCAACTGTTGAAAAAGGCAAAGACTTAACAGACGAAGACATCCTAAAACAATTAGCACTAGCTGATGGACTAACAGCGAAAATCACTTTTAAACCAGCTACAACTGAAACAGGAACTAAAGAAGCAGAGGTGGAAGTAACCCTAGCGGATGGTAGCAAAGTAACTGTAAAAGTACCGGTTGAAGTAGTTGATTCCTTAGGAACAGCTGATAAAGACAACGATCTTGCTAAGGCGAAAGAAGATGCTAAAAAACAAGTAGAAGAAGCTGCTAAAGCTAAAATTACTGAAATCAAGAAGGATCCAGGTTTAACTGAAGAGCAAAAACAAAAAGCTGAAGAAGCAATCAATAAAGCTAAAGATGAAGCTAACAAAGCTATTGACGATGCATCATCAGCAGGAACAGCTAAACAAATCGCAGATCAAGCTAAAGAAAATATTGAAAAATATAATCCAAAAGCAGATACAGAAGTTAAGAAACCAGATGTAACAAACCTTGATGAAGAAAAAGCGAAAGCAAAAGCTGAAATACTAGAAGAAGCTCAAAAACGTATTGACGAAATCAAGAACAATAAAGATTTATCAGACGAAGCGAAACAAAAAGCTATCGGAGAAATCAATAAGGCCAAAGATAAAGCGATTGAAGACATCAACAAAGGTCAATCTAAAGATGAAATCAACGCGGCGAAAGAAGCTGGTATTCATAAGATAAATGAAGTTCAACCAGATGGCTCTATTGCATCTAAATTCGAACCGAAAGTTCCTGAAAACAAAGTGGAAGTGGAAAATCCAGCAAAACTTTCAGATGAAGAAAGAGAACAAGTTCGTCAAAACATCGAAGGTGCGAACACATTCCCAGATGGAACAACAGTAGAAGTAAAACCAGATGGAACAGCTGTTATCACATATAAAGATGGTTCAAGCGATACGATTTCTAAAGATAAATTAGTAGCACCAGCTAACAAAGAGACAGGAACAATCGCGTCAAGAACCGAGCCAGTTATCCCAGGAAAAACACAAGTAGGAAATACTACGAAGTTAACACCAGAAGAACAGGCTGCGGTTAAAAAAGCGGTAGAAGAAGCGAACAACTTCCCAGCAGGAACTACGGTAGAAGTAAGACCTGATGGAACAGTAGTCATTACCTATCCAGATAAATCTGTAGACACAATACCAGGGGATAAACTTGTTGAAAAAGGAAGTAAACAAGAAACTCCAAAAGTTCAGACAGATGCAGAGAAGAATCCAGCGCAAGTTCCAGGAAACTTTGTACCTGTTGAAAATACTCACAACTTGACACAGGCGGAGCAAGATACTGTAGCAGCTAAGGTCAAAGAAGCAAATCCAGCGGCGACAGATGTTAAGGTATCTAAAGATGGAACAGCAACGCTAACATATGGAGATGGTTCAGTAAACACAATTCCAGGAACCAGTCTAGTAGTAGCCAAAGATACTGACAATGAAGCTGCAACACAAGCCACGCAAAATCCAGCAGTGGTGCCAGCAACTACAGAAGTCGGGAATGCTCATAGCTTAACACCTGAGGAACAAGCTGCAGTAGCTACGAAAGTGAAACAAGCAAATCCAACTGCTACAGATGTTAAGGTATCTAAAGACGGAACAGCGACATTGACATACTCAGATGGTTCAGTCAATACAATTCCAGGAACCAGTCTAGTAGTTCAAAAAGAGGAAACTTCAACACAAGAGCAACCAACAATCGCAGAGAAGACAAAAGTAATCATCCCAGCTAACCCTACAAAAGTAGCAGAAGCTACAAGATTAACAGATGCAGAAAAAGAAGCTGTTAAAAAAGCTGTAGTAGATGCAAATGGATTCGGAAGCGATGTTAAAGTTGAAGTAGCTGGAGATGGCACAGCGACAATCGTCTTTAAAGATGGTTCAGCTATTACAATTCCAGGAAATCAATTGGTAGCACAAGATCCAAAAGCACAAGATAGCACTAAACCGACTGCTGAAAAATCAACTGTTAAAGCGCCTGCTCAAAGAGTAGATGTAAAAGATATAACTCATTTAACAGATGAAGAAAAAGAAAAAGTTAAGGTTGCTATTTTACAAGCAAATGGTTCAGCATTAGACGGAGCGACAATCAATGTAGCTGGAGATGGTACAGCAACAATCACATTCCCAGATGGTTCAGTAGTGACGATTCTAGGAAAAGATACAGTTCAACAATCTGCGAAAGGTGAATCTGTAACTCAAGAAGCTACACCAGAGTATAAGCCAGAAACTACACCAGGTGGAGATAATGGAGGCAATACTGGAAGCTCAGATGCTAATGCGAATGCAGGCGGTGGTAGCCAGGCAGGCGGACAAGCTAATACAGGTTCACAAAACCCAGCTCAATCACAAGCTTCTAAGCAATTAGCTACTGAAAAAGAATCAGCTAAAAATGCCATTGAAAAAGCTGCCAAGGACAAGCAGGATGAAATCAAAGGCGCACCGCTTTCTGATAAAGAAAAAGCAGAACTTTTAGCAAGAGTGGAAGCAGAAAAACAAGCAGCTCTCAAAGAAATTGAAAATGCGGAAACTGTGGAAGATGTGAAGGAAGCAGAAACGATTGGAGTGCAAGCCATTGCCATGGTTACAGTTCCTAAGAGACCAGTGGCTCCTAATGCTGCTCCTCAGGCAACAAGTGCACCGCAAGCAACTGCAGGAACAATGCAAGATGTTACCTACCAGTCACCTGCTAGAAAACAATTACCTAACACAGGTTCAGCATCAAGTGCAGCACTTGCTAGTCTTGGTCTAGTGGCGGCAACCAGTGGTTTTGCTTTGCTAGGAAGAAAGGCTAGACGTAGAAAATAGGACAGCTAGAAAATTCTATTCTCTACTTAAAGTTAGATTATAAGGGGGATTTGGAGAAGTCATCAATCCTAGTGATGGGTGAGAGAAGAGAGAACCCAAGATAATCACATACTTTATACTCAATGAAAATCAAAGAGCAAACTAGGAAACTAGCCGTAGGCTGTACTTGAGTACGGCAAGGCGACGTTGACACGGTTTGAATTTGATTTTCGAAGAGTATTAGATGAATAGGGATGTTCTATCAATCTAGCCAGTCTCTTTCGTCTCTAACTGTGGAATAGAAGATGGGCAATATCGGATAGAAAAGATAGCAGAATAGATCTCTATTGAAGAGAGGAGGGAAACAGAAAAATTGGGTGCCCCTCCTCTTTTTTGCTATAATAGTAGATAGAAAACGAGGTTAGAAGAGATGATTTTTGATACACATACACACTTGAATGTAGAAGAATTTGCAGGTCGTGAGGCAGAAGAAATTACCTTGGCTGCTGAGATGGGTGTGACACAGATGAATATTGTTGGTTTTGATGAACCGACGATTGAGCGTGCTTTGGAGTTGGTAGATGAGTATGACCAGCTCTATGCGACTATCGGTTGGCATCCTACAGAAGCAGGGACTTACACGGAGGAGATTGAAGCCTACTTGCTTGATAAGCTCAAGCATCCCAAGGTTGTTGCTTTAGGTGAAATTGGATTGGACTACCATTGGATGACAGCACCGAAAGAGGTGCAGGAGCAGGTTTTTCGCCGTCAGATTCAGTTATCTAAGGACTTGGATTTGCCTTTTGTAGTTCATACCCGTGATGCGCTGGAAGATACCTATGAGATTATCAAAAGTGAGGGCGTTGGTCCTCGTGGTGGGATTATGCACTCATTTTCAGGGACGCTTGAATGGGCAGAGAAGTTTGCCGAGCTTGGCATGACTATTTCCTTCTCAGGAGTGGTGACTTTTAAGAAGGCAACTGACATCCAAGAAGCAGCTAGAGAACTTCCTTTGGACAAGGTTTTGGTGGAAACGGATGCTCCCTACTTGGCTCCTGTTCCTAAACGGGGTCGTGAAAATAAAACAGCCTACACTCGCTATGTAGTGGACTTTATCGCGGATTTGCGTGGCATGACGACAGAAGAGCTGGCGGCGGCAACGACTGCAAATGCAGAACGAATTTTTGGAATTAAGTATTAAAGGAGAAAATATAATGGTTAATTTTATTAAAGAATATAATAAAGATTTTACAAATGAGATGATTAAAGAATCAATTTTTGTAATTGATAATAATTGCTTACTATTCCCTCTGAAAGATTATGTTTTGGGCGATAAAATAGTAGATTCGTTCAATATAATAAAAAATGATGTTTATATTCCATATGTAACACAAATTGAATATTTAGAAAATGAATCAAACACCATAAATAAGCGGAAGGAACAAGTAAAAAAAGCAAAAAAAATAATTTCGGACATTGAAGAGTCAAATCAACTATTAGATTTTAGAATAAAAAATACCATAAATAATAATCTTTTTAATGAAATTGAAAAATATAAAAAAGATGATGCTATGAGATCTATGTACGAACAAATTTCAAGTTTTAAAAATGAGTATGTAGATAAAATTAAAAATTATGAAGAAAAGTTGAAGTTGATAAATGATGAATTGGCAGAGGAGAAAAATAAGCTATTAAAAAAAGTTGATTGGAAATTATCAACTACGAGTGTCGATGAAATAAAGAGAGTAATTGAGAAATTCCTAGATGAGGTAAAGCTAGGATTAGACTACACTGATGATATCTTGAGTAGATATACTGAGGTAATAAATGAACGTTATAATTCAAACATTTCTCCAGGATATGAAGATATTGATGGAAAATCTAACCGAACAATTTTTTTAGGAGGTAAATCAGTACCTAGACATTATTCGGATGCAATTTTTTGGTTAGATACATTAGATTATATTATATGTAACCCAAATGTAACTAAAGATAAGAAATATTTGATTATTATTTCGAATGAAGGAAAACAAGACTGGGTTGTTGGAGGTAATAAAACAAAAATCAATCTTGACATGTATTCGGAATGCTATAGAAAAACAGGTTTGATTGTTAAAAAAATAGATATTTGGACACTCTTAAACGTAACGGGAGTAGCGGATGGCAGTTCAATTGAAATTTCCCGTAAAAATTATGAAACTGGAAAATATGATTTTAGATTATACGGACAGGATTATATTGGTATAGAACAACAATCTAAAATGATGGAAATTATATTTGAAAAAATTATTTCAAAAATTGATGGATCGACTTTAAACATTCCGTGTGTCGTATCGTTTGAAGATTCACTGGAAGGCGTTAACACAACATTTGATAAATATCTAATGGTTAGAGATAGCCTAGGGAATGAATTTTTAGTAGGGACGTCTTTGAATTTTTCTCAAAAACTTAGATATATTTTTGATTTATTGGATTCTAGAGTTGAGGGTAGTGCCCCGCAATTAAAATTTATGGACAGTAGTGTTCAAAGTGAGTGGGAAAAAATATGTCGTCGAAGAAAAAAATGAAAATTTCCCAAGTCATCGTGGTTGAAGGTCGTGATGATACGGCCAATCTCAAACGCTATTTCGATGTAGAGACCTATGAGACTCGAGGTTCTGCCATCAATGACCAGGACATAGAGCGGATTCAGCGCCTACACCAACGTCATGGAGTCATTGTCTTTACAGACCCAGATTTTAATGGGGAACGGATTCGTCGTATGATTATGACGGCCATTCCAACAGTTCAGCATGCCTTCCTCAAACGAGATGAAGCTGTTCCTAAGTCCAAAACCAAGGGGCGGTCTCTGGGAATTGAGCATGCCAGCTATGAGGATCTGAAAACAGCTCTAGCTCAGGTGACAGAACAATTTGAACATGAGAGCCAGTTTGACATCAGTCGTAGCGACTTGATTCGCCTTGGTTTTCTAGCGGGAGCAGACAGCCGTAAGCGACGAGAATATCTAGGAGAGGCTCTCCGAATTGGCTATTCTAACGGCAAGCAACTCCTCAAGCGCTTAGAGTTGTTTGGAGTCACCTTGGCAGAAGTGGAAGAAGCTATGAAATCTTATGAGTAGGAAAGATGTAGCCGTTACAATTTTTTAAGTTTCACAGTATTTTTCGAAGCAGGTAGAAGAGGAGGCGTCTGATGTTAATTGGTCAAAAAATCAAAGAGATTCGGATAGAGAAAGGAATTAGTCGTCCAGATTTTTGTGGAGATGAGCAAGAACTGACAGTTCGTCAACTGTCGCGAATTGAAAGTGGAGCTTCGCAACCGAGTTTGCCCAAGTTAGACTATATTGCTCGCCGGCTAGGAGTTCCAGCTTATAGTCTTATGCCGGATTTTTCTGCTCTTCCTCCTGCTTATTTGGAATTGAAATACCAGATTTTACGTGAACCAATCTATGGTAAAGAAGAGGAGTATGATAAGAAGGAAGCGTGTTTGGAAGAGATAGAGGATTTATTTTATGAGCAACTTCCTAATGAGGAAAAAATATGGTTTGAAGCTACTAGAGCAACGATAGATGTTATTCGAAGCGGACGACCAGAATATGGGGAAACCGTACTGGACGATTATTTTAAAACAATTTATGATAAGGAATTGTTTTTGATAAATGAATTAGAAGTTATCAACTTATATTTTGCTATAGTGCTTACAAAGATAAAACAAGGTCAAAATCAGATTGAAGAAATTAACAGAATTCATTCGTTTTTAGTTCGTTTGACAAATCATGTAGAATTAATTGCACCAGAATATCTGTTTGCTTTAAGTAGCACTTTGTTTTCGGGTCTAGCCTGTTTGGATAATTTGTCGTCTTATGATTCACTAGAAGCTTATATCTTTAGCCTTAATCATATAATGGAAAAAACACAAGATTTCCAGAAGAAACCAATTATATTAATGTTGGAGTGGAAATTATCTCTAATAATAAACAATGATTATGTTTCTGCCGAACAGTTCTATCAGAAATCGAAGCTATTTGCTGATATAATAGAAAATTCTTATTTAGTTACTATGTTGGAGAAACAATGGCAAGAAGATTTAAAAAAATATTTATAAACATAGTGAATCAGTGACAAAAATGTCCTTGTTCTTGCATCAAAACAGTTCTAAAGTTCGTCTTTAGAGCTGTTTTTTAGATATAAGCTAAAAATGGCACGAAATGGTTATATTTTAAGGACATTGATGTCCTTTGAGTTTATTTAAGAATAATTTATAATTAATTAAAATGTGAAAGGAGATTACAGTATGAACTTTTTTAGTTTATTTTATCTAGTTACTTGGTGGTTTAAATAAAATTTAGTTATGTCTACTTAGTTTCAAAATAGATTCTTTAGGGCAAAGTGTCAGTTTATTAGGATAGTTATGATAAAAATGTATATTTCGAGGAGAAAATAAAATGAAAAATAAGATTTTAACAAAAACAGCAATTGTTTTAAGTTGCTTTTTAACATTAAGTACTGTTGCTCTCCCATCTGCAACTGCTTTTGCTTCTACATATTCAGTTTCGGATAAAGCAACTCAAGTTTCAAAACGTTCTACGGTAACTAATAGTGAAGGAAAACATATCTACGTAGATAACGGACGTATATTAGAATTTGATAAAGATACTGTTTCGCAAGAGGATATCCAAGCTGCTAAAATGGACAGAGGAAAGTGGTCTTTTTCAGTTACAGCTATTCGAAAAGGTTATAGTAAACTCCCTTCGAATGTTAAAAGATGGATAAATCAATATATAGGATTGAATGCCATATTGAGTACACTAGAACACTTTACTGGTTGGATTGAAGATGGAATCTACCAGGCTTGTAAGCGTGCAGGTATGCCAGATTGGATGGCTTGGACAGTAGCTAAAGCTTTGACCTTGATAGCACTATAGTTTATGAAAAAATTAAAAAAATACCTTCCATTCTTTTTCTGTCTACTATACCTAATACACGGAATACTTGATTTATCAACTTTAAATATTTTAGGTGCAATCTTTAAAATTATAATTAGTACTTTGGGTATAATAGTTACATATCCGTTTTATAAAGAAGGAAACGAATAATTTAAAGAAATAATTCTGTACTCAGTCTTATTTAGTTGTTCTCATAGTAGTAGGAATAATCCGTGTTTACCATTTGCGAGTAATAAACAATAATCCTAAAAAAGTCTCTGACAACTAGTGATTGATTTTTCTCGGATTAGTTTCACACAATTGTTTATACGAATGATTGGAGATTATGTTAAATTTACTTTGTGGTATTTTGCAATCAGAGTACATCAAATAGGCACCTTTTTATGTGTCCTTCGTTTTATAATAGGGTAAGAATATTTATAAATATCGTGAAGCAATGACAAAAATGTCCTTGTTCTTACATCAAAACAGTTCTAAAGTTCGTCTTTAGAGCTGTTTTTTTAGATATAAGCTAAAAATAATATAAAATAGTTAGATTTTAAGGACATTGACGTCCTTGATACTTCTTGAAAAAACGGATATAATATATTTGAAGATGTTGCTAGTAGAAAGAATTTAATAAACTTCTTAACATGGCAGTGACTGTGGTCACCTTCTCACTAAGTGACCAAGTAACTTTTTGGAGGAAATGATGAAACGCTTATTTATTTTGATTTCAATGGTATTGGTATCGCTTTATATGGTGATAACTTCTGTTGACCATCGAGAAGAGATTTTATTTGGTAACTATCCTTCTGTTGATGTGACAGGAGTGGTGATAAATCAATCAGTAGCTAGTCACGAAAAGGTGACAGAGGCTTTGAGTCACTTGGCGGTAGAGCACAATAGTCTCATCGCTCGTCGGATTGTTGAGCCAAATGAAGCTGGAGAAACACGCTTTACCTATGCCACTTATGGTCAGGGAGAGCTTCCAGAAGGTCTGACCATTTCCTCCAAGGATAGTGCAGAAACGAGTGATTTATTAGGGTCTTACTTGATTGTATCAGGAAGTTTGGATGGAGTGAGTTTACAGACCACCTTGAAAGAGCTTGGTTATCAAGGCTTTGTTTCGAATGGAGAAGATCCATTTTCGATAGTCTTACTATTGACGGCCACCCCTATGGTGCTACTGAGTTTAGCTATTTTTCTGCTGACCTTTATGAGTTTGACCCTGATTTATCGGATCAAATCCCTTCGTCAAGCAGGGATTCGCTTAATCGCTGGTGAGAGCTTGTTTGGGGTGGCTCTCAGACCAGTGTTAGAAGATGTGAGACAGCTTATCTGCTCAGTGCTGGTATCCAGTCTTGTGGGATTGGGGCTTCTCTGGTATCAAGGTGCCTTGTTTATGGCAACGGTGCAACTTGTCATCATTGCTCTTCTACTTTATGGCTTGACCTTGGCAGGGATTTCTACCTTACTAAGTGTCGTGTATCTACTTGGTTTACAGGGAAATAGTCTGGTGGATCTCTTGAAAGGGAAACTCCCTCTCAAACGTATGATGACATTGATGATGATGGGGCAACTCTTGGCCGTGCTGGTGGTCGGTTCGAGTGCAACTACTCTCCTACCTCACTACCGTGAAATGCAGGAGATGGAGAAGGCAAGCGATAAATGGAGCCAGTCCTCAGACCGTTACCGTCTATCCTTTGGTTGGTCTAGTGCATTTGCCGATGAAGAAGGAATGCGTAAGGATAATCGTGAGTGGCAGACATTTACTGAAGAACGGTTAGCCAATACAGACTCTTTTTATATTATGAGCAATGTTGACAATTTCTCAGATGGAGCAGAAGTGGACCTAGATGGCAATCGTCTCAGTGACTACACACCGTCAGGGAATGTTATCTATGTCTCACCGCGCTATCTGATAGAAGAAAAGATTACCGTTTCTTCAGAGTTTATGGATAAGATGCAAAACTTGTCTGAGGGAGAGTTTGGGCTGATCTTGCCTGAGAGCTTGCGAGAGCAGTCTGCCTACTACCAAGGATTATTTACAGATTACCTGCAAAGATTTTCATCTGAAAGTGTAGAAGTGACGAGTCGGAAACACTACCTTCCACAGCTAAGGCTAGATTTTACAGAAACAGGACAGGAACGTTTCCTCTATAATGATGGGTACAAGACAACACGTCAGTACCTAAAAGATCCGATTATTGTAGTTCTAACGCCGCAAGCGACTGGAACAAGACCTGTTGCAGGGATGTTGTGGGGAACTACGGCTAATAGTGCCTTGAAACTAGATCGATATGGAGACAGCATCACCGCTCTAAAAGAGCAAGGTCTGTATCACAAGGTCTCTTACTTGGTAAAAAGCCAGCTATTTTTTGCCAAGGTACTAAATGACAAACGGGTGGAGTTTTACTCTCTCCTTATTGGGACGATTTTGACCCTGTCTACGGCTATCTTGTTATTTGATTCCATGAGTCTTCTCTATTTTGAGCAGTTCAGACGGGAGCTCATGATTAAACGTCTTTCTGGTATGACAATCTATGAGCTTCATGGCAAGTATTTACTGGCGCAAGGAGGAGTTCTCTTACTTGGGCTAATCCTATCTAGTGTTTTGACAGGAGATAGCTTGATTAGCGCTCTAGTTGTAGCTTTGTTTACGCTTAACGCTCTGTTGATTTTAGTAAGGCAGGACAAAAAAGAAGAAGCTGGTAGCATGGCAGTATTGAAAGGAAAATAAGATGATTGATATTCAAGGATTGGAAAAGAAGTTTAATGACCGCGCGATTTTCTCTGGTTTAAACCTCAAGCTGGAGAAGGGCAAGGTCTATGCCTTAATCGGGAAGAGTGGGAGCGGAAAGACGACGCTGCTGAATATCTTAGGAAAGCTAGAAAAGATAGATGGTGGAAGGGTTCTCTATCAGGGGAAAGATTTAAAAACCATTCCCACTCGTGAGTATTTTCGAGACCAGATGGGCTATCTCTTTCAAAATTTTGGCCTTTTAGAAAACCAATCAATCAAAGAGAATTTGGATTTGGGCTTTGTTGGTCAGAAAATCTCAAAAGTAGAACGTTTGGAAAGGCAAGTGGAGGCTTTAGAAAAGGTTAATCTAGGGTATTTGGATTTGGAACAAAAAATTTATACTTTATCTGGGGGAGAGGCACAACGAGTTGCCCTTGCGAAGACTATTTTGAAAAATCCACCCTTGATTTTGGCATATGAACCAACAGCAGCTCTTGATCCTGAAAATTCAGAGGAGGTTATGAATCTCTTGGTGGGCTTGAAAGATGAAAATCGAATGATCATCATTGCGACTCATAATCCCCTAGTCTGGAATAAGGCCGATGAAATCATTGATATGAGGGAGCTTGCTCATGTGTGAAAAAATCCGTATTCGCAGGGTATCTGATTATCCTAGTGCCAGAGGTGGTTTAGAAGATATCCTCATCATGGAAAATATGACCAATCATCTCCTTTTAGTTCAAATCCGAGTGAATGGCTATTTGCTTGATTTTGCTAGCATTGAAGGGCAAAGGCAAAAGCATTATCGTTTGAAAAATTTACCTCAAACGGTTGAATTGACAGTGGACGATGTGGAGGAGGATGTAGATTTGACCCTACCTGAAAATCGAAGTTATCAAGAAGCTGATTTTTTGATACTCAATGAAAATCAAAGAGCAAACTAGGAAGCTAGCCGCAGGCTGTACTTGAGTACGGCAAGGTGAAGCTGACGTGGTTTGAATTTGATTTTCGAAGAGTATGAACGTATGTTTCGAGAGAACCGCTCAGTCCCCCTTTAAAGATTTCCAAAACTATCTTTCTTCATGAGGAAAGATAGTTTTTTGGTATGATTTTCACCCCCAAAATACAAGGGGAATGTGTTACAATAGTAGTAACAGATAATAGAAAAGAGAATAGATGAGAATTGCAGATTATAGCGTGACCAAGGCAGTGCTGGAGCGTCACGGTTTTACCTTTAAAAAGTCTTTCGGGCAAAACTTCTTGACGGATACCAATATTCTACAAAAAATCGTGGATACGGCTGAGATTGATGGCCAGGTTAATGTCATCGAAATCGGGCCAGGGATTGGTGCCTTGACGGAGTTTTTGGCTGAGCGTGCAGCAGAGGTCATGGCCTTTGAAATTGACCATCGTTTGGTGCCAATCCTAGCAGATACCCTGCGTGATTTTGATAATGTGACCGTTGTCAACGAGGATATTCTCAAGGTTGACTTGGCGCAACATATCCAGAATTTTAAAAATCCTAACCTGCCAATCAAGGTAGTGGCTAATTTGCCTTACTACATCACGACGCCTATTCTCATGCACTTGATCGAGAGCGGAATTCCTTTTAGTGAGTTTGTGGTCATGATGCAAAAAGAGGTAGCGGACCGCATTTCCGCTCAACCAAATACCAAGGCATATGGCAGTTTGTCAATCGCTGTGCAGTATTACATGACTGCCAAGGTTGCCTTTATCGTGCCTCGTACGGTCTTTGTGCCAGCGCCAAATGTGGACTCAGCTATTTTGAAAATGGTACGCCGTCCAGAACCAGCTGTAGCAGTGGAAGACGAGAGCTTCTTCTTTAAGGTTTCCAAGGCAAGTTTCACCCATCGTCGCAAGACCTTGTGGAATAACTTGACAGGTTACTTTGGCAAGACTGAGGAAGTCAAGGACAAGCTGATCAAGGCTTTGGACCAAGCAGGCTTGTCACCAAGTGTGCGTGGGGAAGCTCTCAGCTTGGCAGAATTTGCCGGTCTAGCAGATGCACTTAAGGGGCAAGGACTCTAAGATGCAAGGACAAATTATTAAAGCCCTGGCAGGATTCTACTATGTGGAGAGTGAGGGTCAGGTTTATCAGACACGTGCGCGTGGGAATTTTCGTAAAAAAGGTCATACTCCTTACGTTGGGGACTGGGTAGATTTTTCTGCCGAGGAAAATTCAGAAGGCTATATCCTCAAAATTTACGAACGGAAAAACAGTTTGGTTCGTCCGCCTATTGTTAATATTGACCAAGCCGTGGTGATCATGTCCGTCAAGGAACCGGACTTCAACAGCAATTTGCTGGATCGGTTCTTAGTTCTTTTGGAGCACAAGGGTATTCATCCCATCGTCTATATTTCCAAAATGGATTTGCTGGAAGATAGGGAAGAACTGGATTTTTATCAACAGACCTATGGTGACATCGGCTATGACTTTGTGACCAGTAAGGAGGAACTCCTGCCTTTGTTAACAGGTAAGATTACAGTCTTTATGGGGCAGACAGGTGTTGGTAAGTCAACCCTTCTCAATAAAATCGCACCAGACCTCAATCTTGAAACAGGAGAGATCTCAGACAGTTTGGGTCGCGGTCGTCATACCACTCGAGCTGTTAGTTTTTACAACCTCAATGGGGGCAAAATCGCAGATACACCAGGATTTTCATCCTTGGACTACGAAGTATCAACGGCGGAAGACCTCAATCAGGCCTTTCCAGAGATTGCTACTGTCAGTCGAGACTGCAAATTTCGCACTTGTACCCATACCCATGAGCCGTCTTGTGCGGTCAAGCCAGCAGTGGAAGAAGGTGTTATTGCCAGCTTCCGTTTTGACAACTACCTGCAATTCCTCAGCGAAATTGAAAATCGCAGAGAAACATATAAAAAGGTCAGCAAAAAAATTCCAAAATAAGGAGAAACCTATGTCTCAATACAAGATTGCTCCGTCAATTCTGGCAGCAGATTATGCCAACTTTGAACGTGAAATTAAACGCCTAGAAGCAACTGGGGCAGAGTATGCCCATATCGATATTATGGATGGTCATTTTGTACCGCAAATCAGTTTTGGTGCGGGTGTGGTCGAAGCTCTTCGCCCTCATAGCAAGATGGTTTTCGATTGCCACTTGATGGTGTCAAACCCTGAGCATCATTTAGAGGACTTTGCGCGTGCAGGTGCGGATATTATCAGTATCCATGTGGAAGCAACGCCTCATATTCATGGTGCCCTCCAAAAGATTCGTTCACTCGGAGTTAAGCCTTCAGTCGTTATCAATCCTGGCACACCAGTTGAAGCCATTAAGCATGTGCTTCACCTAGTTGACCAAGTCTTAGTCATGACGGTTAACCCAGGCTTTGGTGGACAAGCCTTTCTACCAGAGACCATGGATAAGGTCTGTGAGTTGGTTGCTCTTCGTAAGGAAAAAGGTTTGAACTTTGAAATCGAAGTGGATGGCGGGATTGATGACCAAACTATTGCCCAAGCTAAAGAAGCTGGTGCGACCATTTTTGTAGCAGGTTCCTATGTCTTTAAGGGAGATGTCAATGAGCGAGTACAAACTCTCAGAAAACAACTGGACTAGGGTTGCAGTTTTTGCAGGCGGAGACCGCGGCCATTATCGGACGGACTTTGATAGTTTTGTCGGTGTGGATCGAGGATCGCTCTGGGTTTTGGAAGAAAATCTACCTCTTGCTCTAGCGGTTGGAGATTTTGATTCTGTGACGGAAGAAGAGCGACAGGTGATTCAAAAACGTGCCCAGCATTTTGTCCAAGCCCGACCAGAAAAAGATGATACAGATTTGGAATTGGCTCTCTTAACCATCTTTGAGCAAAATCCTCAGGCTGAGGTTACTATTTTTGGTGCTTTGGGTGGCCGTATTGATCACATGCTGGCCAATGTTTTTCTTCCTAGCAATCCCAAGTTGGCGCCTTATATGCGCCAGATAGAAATTGAGGATGGGCAAAACTTGATTGCCTATTGTCCAGAAGGGACCAGTCAGCTTGAACCCCGTTCAGACTACGACTATCTAGCCTTTATGCCGGTTCGGGATAGCCAGCTGACTATTCTCGGTGCCAAGTATGAGTTGGCAGAGGAGAATTTTTTCTTTAAAAAAGTGTACGCTTCTAACGAATATATAGATAGGGAAGTTTCGGTGACTTGCCCAGATGGCTATGTAGTTGTCTTGCATAGTAAGGACAGGAGGTAGGATGGAAAGTTTACTTGTTCTATTATTGATTGCCAACCTAGCTGGCCTCTTTCTGATTTGGCAAAGGCAGGCTAAGCAGGAAAAACATCTCAGCAAGATCTTGGAGGATCAGGCAGATCACTTGTCAGACCAGTTGGATTATCGCTTTGAACAAGCCAGACAAGCCAGTCGGTTAGATCAAAAAGACTTGGAAGTGGCTGTCAGCGACCGTTTGCAAGAAGTGCGAATTGAGTTGCATCAAGGATTGACGCAAGTCCGTCAAGAAATGACAGATAATCTCCTCCAAACCAGAGACAAGACCGACCAACGGCTTCAAGCCCTGCAGGAATCAAATGAGCAACGTTTGGAACAAATGCGCCAAACAGTCGAGGAAAAGTTGGAAAAGACCTTGCAGACACGCTTGCAGGCTTCCTTTGAGACAGTTTCCAAACAACTGGAGTCGGTCAATCGTGGTCTTGGAGAAATGCAGACAGTTGCCCGCGATGTTGGAGCCCTCAATAAGGTTCTCTCAGGAACCAAAACGCGAGGGATTCTGGGAGAATTGCAACTGGGGCAAATTATTGAGGACATCATGACCCCTGCCCAGTATGAACGAGAATACGCAACGGTTGAAAACTCCAGTGAACGAGTTGAGTATGCCATCAAGTTACCCGGACAAGGCGACCAGGAATACGTCTATCTACCAATTGACTCCAAGTTTCCACTGGCAGATTATTACCGCTTAGAAGAAGCCTATGAAGCGGGTGACAAGGACGAAATCGAACGCTGTCGTAAGTCGCTTTTAGCAAGCGTCAAGCGCTTTGCCAAGGATATCAAGAGCAAGTACATAGCACCGCCTCGGACGACCAATTTTGGAATCTTATTTGTTCCGACAGAAGGTCTTTATTCAGAGATCGTTCGCAATCCGGTCTTCTTTGATGATTTGAGGCGGGAGGAGCAGATTATTGTCGCAGGTCCAAGTACCCTATCAGCTCTGCTTAACTCTCTATCAGTTGGTTTCAAGACTCTCAATATCCAAAAAAGTGCTGACCATATCAGCAAGACACTTGCCAGTGTCAAGACCGAGTTTGGCAAGTTTGGTGGCATTCTGGTTAAGGCACAAAAACACCTCCAACATGCCTCTAGCAATATTGATGAACTATTAAACCGTCGTACCACAGCTATCGAGCGGACGCTCCGTCACATTGAGTTATCAGAAGGTGAGCCTGCGCTTGATCTACTCCATTTCCAAGAAGATGAGGAAGAATATGAAGATTAGTCACATGAAAAAAGATGAGCTGTTTGAAGGCTTTTACCTAATCAAGTCAGCTGACCTGAGACAAACTCGAGCTGGGAAAAACTACCTAGCCTTTACCTTCCAAGATGATAGTGGCGAGATTGAAGGGAAGCTCTGGGATGCCCAACCTCATAACGTTGAGGCCTTTACAGCAGGTAAGGTTGTTCACATGAAAGGGCGCCGAGAGGTTTATAATAACACCCCTCAGGTCAATCAAATCACCTTGCGCTTGCCTCAATCTGGTGAACCCAATGATCCAGCTGATTTCAAGGTCAAGTCGCCAGTTGATGTCAAGGAAATCCGTGACTATATGGCGCAAATGATTTTTAAAATTGAAAATCCTGTCTGGCAACGAATTGTCCGAAAGCTCTACACCAAGTATGATAAGGAATTTTACTCCTATCCCGCTGCCAAGACTAATCACCATGCCTTTGAAACGGGTTTGGCCTATCATACGGCAACCATGGTGCGTTTGGCAGATGCCATTAGCGAAATCTATCCTCAGCTCAATAAGAGCCTGCTCTATGCGGGGATTATGCTACATGACTTGGCTAAGGTCATCGAGTTGACGGGACCAGACCAGACCGAGTACACAGTGCGAGGTAATCTTCTTGGACATATCGCTCTGATTGATAGTGAAATTACTAAGACAGTTATGGAACTCGGTATCGATGATACCAAGGAAGAAGTCGTTCTGCTTCGTCACGTCATCCTTAGTCACCACGGCTTGCTAGAGTATGGAAGTCCAGTCCGTCCACGCATTATGGAAGCAGAGATTATCCATATGATTGATAATCTGGATGCAAGCATGATGATGATGTCAACAGCTCTGGCTTTGGTGGATAAGGGAGAGATGACCAATAAAATCTTCGCTATGGACAATCGTTCCTTCTATAAACCAGATTTAGATTAATAATTTAAGAAAAATGAGCATTTTTTAGGATAAGAATGTTCGTTTTTTTCTGTGAATATGGTATAATAAGTAAAAGATAAAAATGAATACTCTTCGAAAATCTCTTCAAACTAGGGTAACATCGCCTTGTCGTATGTATATATGTAGTTATATTACAGACTTTGTCAGTTCTATCGACAACCTCAAAACAGTGTTTTGAATCGTCAGCGACCAGCTTTCTAGTTTGCTTTTTGATTTTTTGAATAAAAATGGAATAGGAAATAGAAATGAAATTAAGAAGAAGTGATCGGATGGTTGTCATTTCCAACTATTTGATTAATCATCCTTATAAACTAACTAGTCTCAATACTTTTGCTGAAAAGTATGAATCTGCTAAATCATCTATCTCAGAAGATATCGTGATTATCAAACGCGCCTTTGAGGAAATCGAAATCGGTCATATCCAGACAGTAACTGGGGCTGGCGGAGGTGTCATCTTTACACCATCTATTTCGAGTCAGGATGCTAAGGAAATGGTTGAAGACTTGCGTGCCAAGTTGTCAGAAAGTGACCGTATCTTGCCAGGTGGTTACATCTACCTATCTGATTTACTTAGCACACCAGCCATCTTGAAAAATATTGGTCGCATTATTGCCAAGAGTTTTATGGATCAAAAAATTGACGCGGTTATGACAGTAGCGACTAAGGGTGTTCCACTTGCAAATGCAGTTGCCAATGTCCTCAATGTTCCTTTTGTTATTGTGCGCCGTGACCTGAAAATTACCGAAGGTTCAACTGTCAGCGTCAACTATGTATCAGGTTCAAGTGGTGACCGCATTGAGAAAATGTTCCTTTCAAAACGTAGTCTCAAGGCAGGCAGCCGTGTCTTGATTGTGGATGACTTCTTGAAAGGTGGCGGAACGGTCAACGGGATGATCAGTCTCTTGCGAGAGTTTGATTCAGAATTGGCAGGTGTAGCGGTCTTTGCGGACAATGCCCAAGAAGAACGTGAAAAGCAGTTTGACTACAAGTCACTCTTGAAGGTAACCAATATTGATGTCAAGAATCAAGCCATTGATGTTGAGGTTGGCAATATCTTTGACGAAGATAAATAAGAGATAGAACTAAAGGTTGGAACGATTGTCCCAGCCTTTCTTTGCAAATAGAATAGAAGGAAACTTATGAAAACACCATTTATCAATAAAGAAGACTTAGAAGCGATTGTTGCCGAGTTCCCGACTCCCTTTCACTTGTATGATGAGAAGGGAATTCGTGAGAAGGCAAGAGCCGTCAATCAAGCCTTTTCGTGGAACAAGGGCTTTAAGGAATATTTTGCAGTTAAGGCTACTCCAACACCAGCTATTTTGAAAATTCTCCAAGAGGAAGGTTGCGGTGTGGACTGCTCTAGTTATGTGGAGCTTTTGATGAGTCATAAACTGGATTTCCCTGGTTCTGAGATTATGTTCTCTTCAAACAACACGCCAGATAAGGAATACGCCTATGCACGTGAATTGGGTGCTACCATTAACTTGGATGCCTTTGAAGATATTGAACATCTGGAGAGAGCAGCAGGCATTCCAGAAATCATCTCATGTCGTTACAATCCTGGAGGTGTTTTTGAACTGGGGACAGACATCATGGACAATCCTGGAGAAGCCAAGTTTGGCATGACCAAGGACCAGCTCTTTGAAGCTTTTGCTATCTTGAAGCAAAAAGGAGCTAAGACTTTTGGGATTCACTCCTTTCTAGCATCCAATACCGTCACCCATCTCTATTATCCAGAGTTGGCGCGTCAGCTTTTTGAATTGGCTGTTGAAATCAAGGAAAAGTTGGGTATTTCACTAGACTTTATCAATCTTTCTGGCGGTATTGGAGTCAACTATCGTCCTGAGCAGGAGCCAAATGATATTGCCTTGATTGGTGAGGGGGTTCGTAAGGTTTATGAAGAGGTCCTTACGCCAGCAGGTCTTGGTCAGGTCAAGATTTTTACCGAATTGGGTCGTTTTATGTTGGCACCTCACGGTACTTTGGTCACAAGAGTCACTCATAAGAAGAAAACCTACCGTACCTATCTAGGTGTGGATGCATCAGCAGTCAATCTCATGCGTCCAGCTATGTACGGAGCCTACCATCATATTACTAACGTGACCCATCCAGATGGACCAGTTGAAGTGGTAGATGTGGTCGGTTCACTTTGTGAAAACAATGATAAATTTGCAGTGAATCGCGAACTTCCTCATACAGAAATCGGTGATTTGCTGGTCATTCATGATACAGGTGCCCACGGTTTTTCAATGGGCTACCAGTACAACGCCAAACTTCGTTCTGCGGAAATCCTTTATACCGAAGAAGGCAAAGCCCGTCAAATCCGCCGTGCAGAGCGTCCTGAGGACTATTTTGCAACCTTGTATGGCTTTGATTTTGAAGAAGAATCTGATAAGTAATTGAAAATGAAATTGAAAAACAGATTGCTTTCTAAAAAATAGGTAAAAATCTTGTTTTTCCTTCAAGTCGTGATATAATAAAACTATAAAACGTTTTCAAGGAAGGTAACGATATGTCTGAAGAAACAATTGATTATGGACAAGTGACAGGAATGGTGCATTCGACAGAAAGTTTTGGGGCGGTAGATGGTCCTGGTATTCGCTTTATTGTCTTTTTGCAGGGCTGTCACATGCGTTGCCAGTATTGCCATAACCCGGACACTTGGGCTATGGAGTCCAATAAGTCACGTGAACGGACGGTAGATGATGTCTTGACAGAGGCCTTGCGCTACCGCGGTTTCTGGGGAGACAAGGGAGGAATCACTGTCAGTGGGGGAGAAGCCCTCTTGCAAATTGATTTCTTGATTGCCCTCTTTACCAAGGCCAAGGAAAAAGGAATCCACTGTACCTTGGACACCTGTGCCCTTCCTTTCCGTAATAAACCACGTTACCTTGAAAAGTTTGACAAACTCATGGCTGTCACTGACTTGGTTCTCTTGGATATCAAGGAAATCAACGAAGAACAGCACAAAATTGTCACTAGCCAAATCAATAAAAACATTCTGGCTTGTGCCCAGTATCTATCAGATATTGGAAAACCTGTCTGGATTCGCCACGTGCTAGTTCCAGGTTTGACAGACAGAGATGATGACTTGATTGAACTTGGTAAGTTCGTCAAGACCCTCAAAAATGTTGATAAGTTTGAAATTCTACCTTATCACACCATGGGAGAATTCAAATGGCGTGAATTGGGAATTCCTTATTCACTCGAAGGGGTTAAACCACCGACAGCAGACCGCGTCAAGAACGCTAAACAACTCATGGATACCGAAAGTTACCAAGACTATATGAAACGTGTACATGGATAAAAAGAAGCCTGATGGAAACATCGGGCTTTTGATACTCAATGAAAATCAAAGAGTAGATAGAACTGACGAAGTTAGCTCAAAACACTGTTTTGAGGTTGTGAATAGAACTGACGAAGTCAGTAACCATACGTACGGCAAGGCGAAGCTGACGTGGTTTGAAGAGATTTTCGAAGAGTATGACTTGCAAAAAAGACTTAGCAAATCAGCTAAGCCTTTTTCTTCTTATCTCGAACGTTGTTTTCCAGCGTTGCGATTTTTGTGTTTTTTCTTGCTTGTGATAGCAGTTGGTTGTTCAGGAGTAACGTCTTTTCGTCCACTTGGTGTAGAGAAAGTACGTGCTTTTGGTGGGTTCTTGGCTAGTTCTTCACGGACTTTTTTGCGAAGTTTTGGACGAACGATATAGTTGACGATAAACTGTTGGAGAATCATCATGAAACCACCGACAACCCAGTAAAGTGTGACACTAGCTGGTGAGAAGAGGGAGAAGACGACAATCATGAGTGGGCTCATGTAAATCATTTTCTTGATTTGTTCTCTTTGCATTTCATCTTCTACTCCGTGAAGTGAAAGGAGCGATTGAAGATAGTAAAGGACACCTGCGCAGGCAACCAAAATCATACTTGGAGAACCTAGAGGAATTCCTAGGTAGCTTGCTTGAGCAACACCTTCAGTATGTTGGGCAGCAAAGTAGATAGCGGAGAAGAAAGGCATTTGAAGGAGGATAGGGAAACATCCTACACCGCCAAACATGCTGATACCGTGCTCTTTTTGAGCAGCAAAGAGAGCTTGTTGGGCTTCGAGTTTTTCTTCTTGAGTAGTTGCTTCTTTGAGACGCGTTTGGTGTGGCTCAAGGACGTGCTTGAGGGCGTTCATCTTTTCAGAGTGAAGCGTTGCCTTCCATGATTGGTAGATACCAAGTGGCAAGATAATCAAGCGCACGATAATGGTTACGATGATGATAGCGACACCAAAGCCTAGACCTTGATCAGTAGCGAAGTACTTGATAGCTTCAGCCATAGGAGCTCCGATGGTATTCCAAATAAATCCTGTTGGCTGGCCTGTGGATTTATCAACATTGACACAGCCAGTCAAGACAAGCAACATAGCCACTCCCATAGCCGAGAGTGCAAAACGTTTAATAGATTTCACTGTTTTTATTCCTTCTTTAAAAATTATACCTTTCTATTCTACTGTTTTTTTACAAAATATACAATAGTTCTAGAGACCTAATTTGCGATTTTAAAGTCAGGGTAAGGAGGAAAGTTGCTCAGTTTGACATCTAAGTAGCTGACTTTTGAAAAAGGTGTGGGTCCTTTGCGGATTTCTTGGATAAATTTTGCCATGATAGCAGATGAGTTTGCTTGGGCTAAGATTTCCACTGTGCCATCGTCGTTATTCCATACCCGACCTGTGATGCCACCAATTTCAAGTGCCAAGCTGTAAACACCCCAACGAAAGCCGACTCCCTGCACCCTGCCTTGGGCAATCATTCTAATCTTTTGCATACCAAACCCCTTTGATTGTGTTATAATATTTCTATGACTATTATAACCTCAAAAGCCAATTCTGTGGTAAAAAATGCCAAAAAATTACATCAAAAAAAATACCGCAAGTCTGCCTATTTGATTGAAGGCTGGCACTTGTTTGAAGAAGCTGTTCAAGCTGGAGTGACGATTGAAAAAATCTTTGCCCTAGAAAGTTATCGAGATCAGTTAGCCTCGTTTCCGCAAACTGTCTGGGTGTCAGAGGATATTTTGCTAGATTTGGCGGATTCTCAGACTCCACAGGGAATTGTTGCGGTGGTTCAAAAAGAAGAAGTAGGGCAAGCTGATTTGAGTCAGGGCAAGTTCTTGTTTTTGGAAGATGTGCAAGATCCTGGTAATGTGGGAACTATCATTCGGACTGCGGATGCAGCAGGTTTTACTGGAGTGATTGTTTCAGATAAGTCGGCAGATATCTACAGTCTCAAGACCTTACGTTCCATGCAAGGCAGTCATTTTCATCTGCCTATTTACCGGATGTCTAGTCAAGCGCTTCTTAAGGAAACCAAAGAGGCAGGTATCCCGGTGCTGGCAACAACTCTATCTAAAGATTCTGTTGATTACAGAGAACTGCCTTCTATAGAAAATTTTGTACTAGTCATGGGGAATGAGGGTCAAGGAATTAGTCCCCTCATGGCTGAAAGTGCAGACCAGTTGGTCCACATTAGTATGAAGGGGCAGGCAGAGAGTTTGAATGTTGCCGTTGCAGCCGGTATTTTAATCTTCCATTTAAGCTAATTTTAACTTTTTTTGCTATAATCAAGGAAAGATGTTCATAGAAAAGGAGAAAAGGATGAATCACACTATTATACATGACCGTGCAGGTCTCAATCAATTTTACGCTAAGGTTTATGCCTTTGTTGGTCTGGGAATCGGACTATCTGCTTTGGTATCGGGCCTTATGTTGACGGTCTTTCAGTCTCAGTTAGTTTACTTTTTGATGCAGGGGCGTCTCTGGTTGACCATTGCTACTTTTGCGGAGTTGGCCTTGGTTTTCGTTGCCAGTAGCATGGCTTCAAGAAATAGTCCAGCGGCTCTTCCAGTATTTTTACTTTACTCAGTATTAAATGGCTTTACCCTCAGTTTTGTGGTGGCCTTCTATACTCCAGGTACGGTTTTGTCTGCCTTTGTATCAAGCGCCCTTCTCTTCTTTGTCATGGCGGCAGTCGGTATGTTCACTAAGAAAGATTTGAGTGGCCTTGGTCGTGCTATGATGGCAGCCCTCATCGGTTTGATTATTGCTATGATAGTCAATATTTTCTTGGCTAGTGGCTTCTTTGATTATATGATCAGCGTAGCCATGGTCTTGGTCTTCTCTGGGCTGATTGCTTGGGACAACCAAAGAATTCGTCTCGCTTATGAACAATCACAAGGTCGTGTAGCGACAGGTTGGGTTGTGTCAATGGCTCTCAGTCTCTATCTTGATTTTATCAATCTCTTCCTAAGTATTTTGCGTATCTTTGGTCGCAATGACTAGAAGGTACCTAACATCAGTGTTCGAAGGAGCACTGATTTTTTTAAATTTTCTCTTTTCTTTTCTTGGAAATAGGTGTATAATGCTTTTAACTAATTTTTGAGGAGTAGCCTATGAAGAAAAGTTTTATCCACCAACAAGAAGAAATTTCCTTTGTCAAAAACACTTTTACCCAGTATTTGAAAGATAAGTTAGAAGTTGTCGAAGTTCAAGGTCCTATCTTGAGCAGGGTCGGCGACGGGATGCAGGACAACTTATCAGGTATTGAGAATGCCGTATCGGTCAAGGTTCTCCAAATCCCTGACGCTACTTATGAAGTGGTGCACTCCCTTGCTAAATGGAAACGCCATACCTTGGCTCGTTTTGGTTTCGGTGAGGGTGAAGGTCTTTTCGTCCACATGAAGGCCCTTCGTCCAGACGAAGATTCGCTGGATGCGACTCACTCTGTTTATGTTGACCAGTGGGACTGGGAGAAGGTTATCCCAAATGGTAAGCGTAACATCGCTTATCTAAAAGAAACAGTTGAGAAGATTTACAAGGCTATTCGCCTGACAGAGCTAGCTGTTGAAGCTCGCTATGACATCGAATCTATCTTGCCAAAACAAATCACCTTTATCCACACAGAAGAGTTGGTAGAACGCTACCCAGACTTGACACCGAAAGAACGTGAAAATGCTATTTGTAAAGAATTTGGAGCCGTCTTCTTGATCGGTATCGGTGGTGAGTTGCCAGATGGTAAACCGCACGATGGACGTGCACCAGACTACGATGACTGGACAAGTGAGTCTGAAAATGGCTACAAGGGTCTAAATGGTGATATTCTTGTTTGGAATGAGTCTTTAGGTGGAGCCTTTGAGTTGTCTTCTATGGGGATTCGTGTAGATGAAGAAACGCTTCGCCGTCAGGTCGCCATCACAGGTGATGAAGACCGCTTGGAATTGGAATGGCACAAGGCTTTGTTGAATGGTCTATTCCCATTGACAATCGGTGGAGGAATTGGACAATCTCGTATGGCCATGTTCCTACTTCGCAAGAAACATATCGGAGAAGTGCAAACAAGTGTTTGGCCTCAAGAAGTCCGCGATACTTACGAAAATATTTTGTAGAGAATCGAACCGCAAGGTTCGGTTTTCTTTCTCTTTTTGTCTATAATTTGGTATAATAAACGGTATGAAAATCGTATCAGGAATCTATGGGGGACGCTCCCTCAAGACACTAGAAGGCAAGACGACAAGACCTACTTCGGATAAGGTTAGGGGAGCTATTTTTAACATGATTGGTCCCTACTTTGAAGGGGGACGAGTCTTAGACCTTTATGCAGGTAGTGGTGGTTTATCTATTGAGGCAGTCTCGCGTGGCATGTCCAGCGCTGTTTTGGTGGAGAGAGACCGTAAGGCTCAGACTATCGTGGCTGAAAATATTCAGATGACCAAGGATGTTGGAAAATTTCAACTCCTCAAGATGGATGTAGAGAGGGCATTGGAACAGGTATCTGGGGAATTTGACCTCGTTTTCTTAGACCCTCCTTATGCCAAGGAACAAATCGTAGCAGATATTGAAAAAATGGCTGAGAGAGCACTTTTTTCTGAAGATGTCATGGTCGTGTGTGAGACGGATAAGGCCGTTGAACTTCCAGAAGAAATTGCCTGTCTGGGCATCTGGAAGGAAAAGATTTATGGAATTAGTAAGGTGACAGTCTATGTCAGATAAGATTGGCTTATTCACAGGCTCATTTGATCCGATGACAAATGGGCATCTGGATATCATTGAACGGGCGAGCAGACTTTTTGATAAGCTCTATGTGGGTATTTTTTTTAATCCCCACAAACAAGGATTTCTCCCTATCGAAAATCGTAAACGAGGGCTAGAAACAGCTTTGAAACATTTGGAAAATGTTGAAGTTGTGTCTTCTCATGATGAATTGGTGGTTGATGTTGCGAAAAGACTGGGGGCTACTTGCCTAGTGAGAGGTTTGAGGAATGCGTCGGATTTGCAATATGAAGCCAGTTTTGATTACTACAACCATCAGCTGTCTCCTGATATAGAGACTATTTATTTACATAGCCGACCTGAACATCTCTATCTCAGTTCATCAGGTGTTAGAGAGCTATTGAAGTTTGGTCAGGATGTTGCTTGCTATGTTCCTGAGAGTATTTTGGAGGAAATAAGAAATGAAAAAAAAGATTAGATGGCCCTTATATGTCATTGCGGCCTTGATTGTGACCTTCTTGGCATTTGTAGTGCCTTTGCCCTACTATATAGAGGTTCCAGGTGGTTCGGAAGATATTCGCCAAGTCCTTAAAGTAAATGACACAGAAGATCAGGCGGCTGGTGCCTATCACTTTGTTACGGTTGGTGTCCAGCATGCCACTTTAGCCCATATGGTTTATGCTTGGTTGACGCCTTTTACAGATATTCGTAGTGCCCAGGAGACCACAGGTGGAACTTCCAATGTTGAATTTATGCGGATCAATCAATTCTACATGCAAACATCGCAAAATATGGCCAAGTATCAAGGTCTAAAAACAGCTGGTAAGGATATCGAACTCAAGTATTTTGGGGTTTATGTCTTGAATGTGACGGATAATTCAACCTTTAAAGGGATTCTCAATATCTCTGATACGGTCACAGCAGTCAATGATCAGACCTTTGATAGTTCTAAAGACTTGATTGATTACGTCAGTTCTCAAAAATTAGGGGACTCCGTCAAGGTCACCTATGAAGAGGATGGGCAAACCAAGTCTGCAGAAGGAAAGATTATCAGCTTGGAAAATGGAAAAAATGGGATTGGAATCGGCTTGATTGATCGTACAGAGGTAATCAGCAATGTCCCAATTAGTTTTTCAACAGCTGGTATTGGCGGTCCAAGTGCTGGCCTCATGTTTAGTCTAGCTATCTATACTCAAATAGCTCACCCAGGTCTTCGTAATGGTCGTATTGTTGCCGGTACAGGTACCATTGACCGCGATGGCAATGTGGGGGATATTGGTGGTATTGACAAGAAAGTTGTAGCTTCGACTAGAGCAGGTGCCGCTATTTTCTTTGCCCCTGATAACCCTGTTAGCGAAGAAGAACAAAAAGCACACCCGGATGCAAAAAACAACTACCAAACAGCCCTAGAAGCAGCCAAAACAATCAAGACAGATATGAAAATCGTGCCTGTTAAAACCCTACAAGATGCAATTGATTACTTGAAAAACAATCCCTAGTTTTTAAGTGAAGTTTCCAAACTAGCGCACAAACAGAGAAGATGGTATAATAGTCAAATGGTTCAATTATTATTCACTCTAAGCAGTCACATGCTCTTTATTTATGTGAGTTTTTACCTTTTAAAGAATCTTGTTAGATGGGAAAAGGTTTTAAAAGTGACAACTGAGAATACAGGAAAAGTTCGTTTACTAGTAGCCTTTTTCAGCATTGTCATGGGCTATATCATGAGTTCTTTCTTTATCGGCCTATATCAGTTGTGGCAAGAAGCGCTTAGAGGATTATTATAAAATCAAATGTAAAGGAAACGAGTATGGACAAAATTGTGGTTCAAGGTGGCGATAATCGTCTGGTAGGAAGTGTAACCATCGAAGGAGCAAAGAATGCAGTCTTGCCCTTGTTGGCAGCGACTATTCTAGCAAGTGAAGGAAAGACAGTCTTACAGAATGTACCGATCTTGTCGGATGTCTTTATTATGAATCAGGTAGTTGGTGGTTTGAATGCCAAGGTTGACTTTGATGAGGAAGCCCATCTTGTTGAGGTGGATGCTACTGGCGACATCACTGAGGAAGCCCCTTATAAGTATGTCAGCAAGATGCGCGCCTCCATCGTTGTATTAGGGCCAATCCTTGCCCGTGTAGGTCATGCCAAAGTATCCATGCCAGGTGGTTGTACGATTGGTAGTCGCCCTATCGATCTTCATTTGAAAGGTCTGGAAGCTATGGGGGCTAAGATTAGCCAGACTGCTGGTTATATCGAAGCCAAGGCTGATCGCTTACATGGTGCCCATATCTATATGGACTTTCCAAGTGTTGGTGCTACGCAGAACTTGATGATGGCAGCGACTCTGGCTGATGGGGTCACAGTGATTGAAAATGCTGCGCGTGAGCCTGAGATTGTCGACCTAGCCATTCTCCTCAATGAAATGGGAGCCAAGGTCAAAGGGGCTGGTACAGAGACTATTACCATTACTGGTGTTGAGAAACTTCATGGTACGACTCACAATGTAGTCCAAGACCGTATCGAAGCAGGAACCTTTATGGTAGCTGCTGCCATGACTGGTGGTGATGTCTTGATTCGAGACGCTGTTTGGGAGCACAACCGTCCCTTGATTGCCAAATTGCTTGAAATGGGAGTGGAAGTGACAGAGGAGACTGAAGGAATTCGTGTTCGTTCTCAACTAGAAAATCTAAAAGCTGTTCATGTAAAAACCTTGCCCCACCCAGGATTTCCAACAGATATGCAGGCTCAATTTACAGCCTTGATGACAGTCGCAAAAGGCGAATCAACCATGGTGGAGACAGTTTTCGAAAATCGTTTCCAACACCTAGAAGAAATGCGACGCATGGGCTTGCACTCGGAAATTATCCGTGATACAGCTCGTATTGTTGGTGGACAGGCTTTGCAGGGAGCAGAAGTTCTTTCAACTGACCTTCGTGCCAGTGCAGCCTTGATTTTGACAGGTTTGGTAGCACAGGGAGAAACTGTGGTCGGTAAATTGGTTCACTTGGATAGAGGTTACTACCGATTCCATGAGAAGTTGGAGCAGCTAGGTGCTAAGATTCAGCGGATTGAGGCAAGTGATGAAGAAGAATAAGAAATCAAGCTACGTAATCAAGCGTTTACTTTTAGTTATTTTGGTACTGATTTTAGGGCTTCTAGCCCTAGGAATCGGCTTAATGGTCGGCTATGGAATCTTGGGCAAGGGTCAAGATCCATGGGCTATCTTGTCTCCAGCAAAATGGCAGGAATTGATTCATAAATTTACAGGAAATTAGGCTGGGAGACCAGCCTTTTTCTAAAGATAAGGAGGAATATGAACAAAAAAACAAGACAGACACTGATTGGCTTGCTAGTGTTATTGCTCTTATCTGCGGGGAGCTATTATATTAAGCAGAATGAACTAGGCAATCAGGCTGCTAAGACAAAAATAAGTCAGAAAAGTCAATCACCAGACGCGCCTGGTCAAGAATTGGCGGAAAGTGTCTTAACAGATGCAGTCAAAAGCCAAATAAAAGGGAGTCTGGAGTGGAACGGGGCTGGTGCTTTTATCGTCAATGGTAATAAAACAAACCTAAATGCCAAGGTTTCAAGTAAGCCCTACGCTGATAATAAAACAAAGACAGTGGGCAAGGAAACTGTTCCAACCGTGGCTAATGCCCTCTTGTCTAAGGCCACTCGCCAGTACAAGAATCGTGAAGAAACTGGGAATGGTTCAACTTCTTGGACTCCTCCAGGTTGGCATCAGGTTAAGAATCTAAAGGGCTCTTATACCCATGCCGTTGATAGAGGGCACTTGTTAGGCTATGCCTTAATCGGTGGCTTGGATGGTTTTGATGCCTCAACAAGCAATCCCAAAAACATTGCTGTTCAAACAGCCTGGGCAAATCAGGCGCAAGCCGAGGATTCGACTGGTCAAAACTACTATGAAAGCAAGGTGCGTAAAGCCTTGGACCAAAACAAGCGTGTCCGTTACCGTGTAACCCTTTATTACGCTTCAAACGAGGATTTAGTTCCTTCAGCTTCACAGATTGAAGCCAAGTCTTCAGACGGAGAATTGGAATTCAATGTTCTAGTTCCCAATGTCCAAAAGGGACTTCAACTGGATTACCGAACTGGAGAAGTAACGGTAACTCAGTAAAAGATAAGATAAACTCCTATGTCACTTATGGATATAGGAGTTCTTTTTTGGACAATTTAAGTAGAACTAGAATAGACACTGAGAAAAAATAATATGTACTGAGTTAATTTTTGTGATATAATAAGTGACAAGATACTATTTTAGGAGAAGAACTATGGAAGACCCAAGTAGTCAGAATTTGTTGCTACAATTTGTTTTATTGTTTATCTTGACGGTATTAAATGCCTTTTTCTCAGCCACAGAAATGGCCATGGTTTCTCTTAATCGTGCCCGAGTTGAACAAAAGGCGGAAGAAGGAGACAGACGCTACATCCGCCTGCTGAAGGTACTAGAAAATCCTAACCACTTTTTATCAACCATTCAGGTAGGAATCACCCTGATTACAATCTTATCAGGGGCGAGTTTAGCTGATACTCTAGGACGTGTGATTGCCTCTTGGCTTGGGAATGGCGAAACAGCACAAGCCGTGGCAACTTTTCTATCCTTGGCATTTTTGACCTATATTTCCATCGTTTTTGGGGAATTATATCCTAAGAGAATCGCTCTTAATCTAAAGGATGCCTTGGCCATTCGTACAGCGCCGGTTATCATTGGGATCGGAAAACTAGTCAGTCCTTTTGTTTGGCTTTTAGCTGCTTCGACCAATTTCTTGAGCCGTTTGACTCCTATGTCATTCGATGATGCGGATGAAAAGATGACCCGTGATGAAATTGCCTATATGCTGACAAATAGTGAAGAAACGTTGGATGCTGATGAGATTGAGATGCTACAAGGTGTCTTTTCGCTCGATGAACTGATGGCACGAGAGGTTATGGTTCCTCGAACGGATGCCTTTATGGTGGATATTCAGGATGATAGTCAAGCCATTATCCAAAGTATTTTAAAACAAAACTTTTCCCGTATACCAGTTTACGATGGGGATAAGGACAATGTGATTGGAATCATTCACACCAAGAGTCTCCTTAAGGCTGGTTTTGTGGACGGTTTTGATAATATTGTTTGGAAGAAAATCTTACAAGATCCACTTTTTGTACCTGAAACTATTTTTGTGGATGACTTGCTAAAAGAATTGCGAAATACCCAAAGACAAATGGCAATCTTGCTGGATGAATACGGTGGGATGGCTGGTTTGGTGACTTTGGAAGACCTCTTAGAGGAAATTGTTGGTGAAATTGATGATGAAACGGACAAAGCAGCAATAGATGTTCATCAGATTGGCGAGGATACTTACATTGTTCAAGGAACTATGACCCTCAATGATTTCAATAATTACTTTGATGTTGAACTGGAAAGTGATGACGTTGATACCATCGCTGGTTATTATTTGACAGGAGTTGGGACCATTCCAACGACTGAGAAACTCAGTTATGAATTAGTCAGCCAAAACAAACAGCTTATCTTAACCAATGATAAAGTGAAAAATGGACGTGTTACCAAGGTAAAAGTCCAGATCACAGAAGTCGAAATAGAAGAAGAAACAGAATAAACTAGAGGCTTTTGTCACCAGGCGTGACGAAGCTTTTTTCAGTTGATTTCATGAGGGAATTATGTCATGGAAAGAACTTTGCCCCAAAAATTTTTCAAAATTATCCGTATTTATCAGAAGAAAAATAAAAAAAAGCCCTGCAAATTGGGCTTTCTGTTCATTTGAAACCTGATAAATCAAGTTATAGAAGGCGGTAGACGGATTTGAACCGACGATCAAGCTTTTGCAGAGCCGTGCCTTACCACTTGGCTATACCGCCTTAACGTTTCTTATTATACCTTGAAAATGATTTTCAGTCAATAGCTTTTTCAGTTTTTTGTACCATAGTGTGATTCGGATGCGATGCCAAGTTTTCTATGGGAAAAAATTACCAAAAAACTACTGAATCCCCTTGAAAAATCTAGCTAAATAGGGTATAATATGAGTAATCATTTGTCGTAGGTTTTGTCTGAAATATTGTCCAGACAAGGCTCACAGCAGTTAAATCTTCTGAAAAAGTCAGATTTAGCTGCTCTTTTTGTGCTTTTTTTCAGGATTTCGAATACTTGTAACAAAGACTTAAAGATTCTGAAAATTCATCAAAGGGACACGGTGATAGGGGTTTTACAACCATATGACGATTAGAAAGCCTGATTGACAAGGCTTGGAACTTATTTACAAAGGAGAATCATCTTGGCAGGACATGACGTTCAATACGGGAAACATCGTACCCGTCGTAGTTTTTCAAGAATCAAAGAAGTTCTTGACTTACCAAATTTGATTGAAATTCAAACTGACTCATTCAAAGATTTCCTAGACCACGGTCTTAAGGAAGTGTTTGAAGATGTATTGCCAATTTCAAACTTCACAGACACAATGGAGTTGGAATTTGTTGGATATGAAATCAAGGAACCAAAATACACGCTAGAAGAAGCTCGTATCCACGATGCTAGCTACTCAGCACCAATTTTTGTAACCTTCCGCTTGATCAATAAAGAAACAGGCGAAATCAAAACCCAAGAAGTTTTCTTTGGTGATTTCCCAATCATGACTGAAATGGGTACCTTCATCATCAATGGTGGTGAACGTATCATCGTATCTCAGTTGGTCCGCTCACCAGGTGTTTACTTTAACGATAAAGTTGATAAAAATGGTAAAGTGGGCTACGGTTCAACTGTTATCCCTAACCGTGGAGCTTGGTTGGAACTTGAAAGCGACTCTAAAGACATCGCCTACACTCGTATCGACCGTACTCGTAAGATTCCATTTACAACCTTGGTTCGTGCCCTTGGTTTCTCAGGTGATGATGAAATCTTTGATATCTTTGGTGACAGCGAATTGGTTCGCAACACTGTTGAAAAAGATATCCACAAGAACCCAATGGACTCTCGTACCGACGAAGCCTTGAAAGAAATTTACGAACGCCTTCGTCCAGGTGAGCCTAAGACTGCTGAAAGCTCACGTAGCTTACTTGTAGCTCGTTTCTTTGACCCACGTCGCTATGACTTAGCAGCAGTTGGTCGTTACAAGATCAATAAAAAACTCAATGTTAAAACACGTTTGCTTAATCAAACCATTGCAGAGCCATTGGTAGACCCTGAAACTGGAGAAATCTTGGTAGAAGCTGGTACAATCATGACTCGTAGTGTGATTGAAAGCATTGAAAGCCATTTGGATGGCGACTTGAACAAGATTGTCTACATTCCAAATGATGCAGCGGTTGTGACTGAGCCAGTTGTTCTTCAAAAGTTCAAGGTTGTTGCACCAACGGATCCAGACCGTGTCGTAACAATCATCGGTAATGCTAATCCAGATGACAAGGTTCGTACGGTGACTCCTGCAGATATCCTTGCTGAGATGAGCTACTTCCTCAACTTGGCTGAAGGACTTGGCCGTGTAGATGATATCGACCACCTTGGAAACCGTCGTATCCGTGCGGTTGGTGAATTGCTTGCCAACCAAGTACGCCTTGGACTTTCTCGTATGGAACGTAATGTCCGTGAACGTATGTCTGTTCAGGATAATGAAGTCTTGACACCACAACAAATTATCAATATCCGTCCTGTAACAGCTGCGGTTAAAGAATTCTTTGGTTCATCACAGTTGTCACAGTTCATGGACCAACACAACCCACTTTCTGAGTTGTCTCACAAACGCCGTTTGTCAGCCTTAGGGCCTGGTGGTTTGACACGTGACCGTGCTGGATATGAAGTACGTGACGTGCACTACACTCACTACGGTCGTATGTGTCCAATCGAGACACCTGAAGGACCTAACATCGGTTTGATTAACAACTTGTCATCTTACGGACATTTGAACAAGTATGGTTTTGTTCAAACACCATACCGTAAAGTTGACCGTGAAACAGGTGTTGTTACCAACGAAATCGTTTGGTTGACAGCCGATGAAGAAGATGAATTTACTGTAGCACAGGCTAATTCTCGTCTGAATGAAGATGGAACATTTGCTGAGAAGATTGTCATGGGACGTCACCAAGGGGTCAACCAAGAGTATCCAGCTAATGTTGTTGACTACATGGACGTATCACCAAAACAGGTAGTTGCCGTTGCGACGGCATGTATTCCTTTCTTGGAAAACGATGACTCCAACCGTGCCCTCATGGGAGCCAACATGCAACGTCAGGCTGTGCCATTGATCAATCCTCAAGCACCTTACGTTGGTACTGGTATGGAATACCAAGCAGCCCACGATTCAGGAGCTGCTGTGATTGCTCAGTACGACGGTAAAGTTACTTACGCAGATGCTGACAAGGTAGAAGTTCGTCGTGAAGATGGTTCATTGGACGTTTACCACATCCAAAAATTCCGTCGTTCAAACTCAGGTACTGCTTACAACCAACGTACGCTTGTAAAAGTTGGCGATGTCGTTGAAAAAGGCGATTTCATCGCTGACGGACCTTCTATGGAAAATGGAGAAATGGCGCTTGGACAAAACCCAATCGTTGCCTACATGACTTGGGAAGGTTACAACTTCGAGGATGCTGTTATCATGAGCGAACGCTTGGTTAAAGACGATGTCTACACATCTGTTCACCTTGAAGAATACGAATCAGAAACGCGCGATACAAAGCTTGGGCCTGAAGAAATCACTCGCGAAATTCCAAACGTTGGTGAAGATGCCCTTAAAGACCTTGACGAAATGGGGATTATCCGTATCGGTGCTGAGGTTAAAGAAGGCGACATCCTTGTAGGTAAAGTAACACCTAAGGGTGAGAAAGACCTTTCAGCTGAAGAACGTCTCTTGCACGCTATCTTCGGAGACAAATCTCGTGAAGTACGTGATACTTCTCTTCGTGTACCACACGGTGCCGATGGTGTCGTTCGTGATGTTAAGATCTTTACACGTGCAAATGGAGATGAATTGCAATCAGGTGTTAACATGCTGGTTCGCGTCTACATCGCTCAAAAACGTAAGATCAAGGTCGGAGATAAGATGGCCGGACGTCACGGAAACAAAGGGGTTGTCTCTCGTATCGTTCCTGTAGAAGACATGCCTTACCTTCCAGACGGAACTCCAGTCGATATCATGTTGAACCCACTTGGGGTGCCATCACGTATGAATATCGGTCAGGTTATGGAGCTCCACCTTGGTATGGCGGCTCGTACTCTTGGAATTCATATCGCAACACCAGTCTTTGACGGAGCAAGTTCTGAAGACCTTTGGTCAACCGTTAAAGAAGCTGGTATGGATAGCGATGCCAAAACAATCCTTTACGATGGACGTACAGGTGAACCATTTGATAACCGTGTTTCTGTCGGAGTCATGTACATGATCAAACTCCACCACATGGTTGATGATAAATTGCACGCGCGTTCAGTCGGACCTTACTCAACTGTTACCCAACAACCACTCGGAGGTAAAGCTCAGTTTGGTGGACAACGTTTCGGTGAGATGGAGGTTTGGGCTCTTGAAGCCTACGGTGCGTCAAATGTCCTTCAAGAAATCTTGACTTACAAGTCTGACGATATCAACGGACGTTTGAAAGCTTATGAAGCTATTACAAAAGGAAAACCAATTCCAAAACCAGGTGTTCCAGAATCCTTCCGAGTTCTTGTCAAAGAATTGCAATCTCTTGGTCTTGACATGCGTGTCCTAGACGAAGATGACCAAGAAGTGGAACTTCGCGACTTGGATGAAGGAATGGACGAAGATGTCATCCACGTAGATGACCTTGAAAAAGCCCGCGAAAAAGCAGCCCAAGAGGCAAAAGCAGCTTTTGAAGCTGAAGAAGCTGAGAAAGCAACAAAAGCGGAAGCAACAGAAGAAGCTGCTGAACAAGAATAAGCAGTTCACTTAGAATAGAAAGGGAAGAAATAGTGGTTGATGTAAATCGTTTTAAAAGTATGCAAATAACCCTAGCTTCTCCAAGTAAAGTCCGTTCATGGTCTTATGGAGAAGTCAAAAAACCTGAAACAATCAATTACCGTACCTTGAAACCAGAACGTGAAGGACTCTTTGATGAAGTTATTTTTGGTCCTACAAAAGACTGGGAATGTGCTTGTGGTAAGTACAAACGCATTCGTTACAGAGGGATTGTTTGTGACCGCTGTGGGGTTGAAGTAACGCGTACGAAAGTTCGTCGTGAGCGTATGGGGCATATCGAATTGAAAGCTCCTGTATCTCACATCTGGTACTTCAAGGGGATTCCAAGTCGTATGGGCTTGACCCTTGATATGAGCCCTCGTGCCCTCGAGGAAGTTATCTACTTTGCGGCTTATGTGGTGATTGATCCTAAGGATACACCACTGGAGCACAAGTCTATCATGACAGAGCGCGAATACCGTGAGCGCTTGCGTGAATATGGTTATGGATCATTCGTTGCCAAGATGGGTGCCGAAGCCATCCAAGACCTTTTGAAACAAGTAGATCTTGAAAAAGAAATTGCTGAACTCAAAGAAGAGTTGAAAACAGCTACTGGACAAAAACGTGTCAAAGCTATCCGTCGTTTGGATGTTTTGGATGCCTTTTACAAGTCTGGAAACAAACCTGAATGGATGATTCTCAACATCCTTCCAGTTATTCCACCAGATCTTCGTCCAATGTTGCAGTTGGATGGTGGCCGTTTTGCCTCATCTGACTTGAATGACCTTTACCGTCGTGTTATCAACCGTAACAACCGTTTGGCTCGTTTGCTTGAGTTGAATGCACCAGGTATCATCGTTCAAAATGAGAAGCGTATGCTTCAAGAAGCGGTTGACGCTTTGATTGACAATGGTCGTCGTGGTCGTCCAATCACAGGACCAGGTAGCCGTCCGCTGAAATCATTGAGCCACATGCTTAAAGGTAAACAAGGACGTTTCCGTCAAAACTTGCTCGGTAAACGTGTTGACTTCTCAGGACGTTCCGTTATCGCCGTTGGTCCAACACTTAAGATGTACCAATGTGGTGTGCCACGTGAAATGGCGATCGAGCTCTTTAAACCATTCGTCATGCGTGAAATTGTCGCTCGTGACATCGTGCAAAACGTGAAAGCAGCTAAACGCTTGGTCGAACGTGGAGATGAGCGTATCTGGGATATTCTTGAAGAAGTGATCAAAGAACACCCAGTACTTTTGAACCGCGCACCGACCCTTCACCGTTTGGGTATCCAAGCCTTCGAGCCAGTCTTGATTGATGGTAAGGCCCTTCGCTTGCACCCGCTTGTCTGTGAAGCCTACAATGCCGACTTTGACGGGGACCAAATGGCCATCCACGTACCGCTTTCAGAAGAAGCCCAAGCAGAAGCTCGTATCTTGATGCTCGCTGCTGAGCACATCTTGAACCCGAAAGATGGTAAACCAGTTGTTACTCCATCTCAGGACATGGTTTTGGGTAACTACTACTTGACCATGGAAGAAGCTGGTCGTGAAGGTGAAGGAATGGTCTTCAAAGACCGTGATGAAGCGGTTATGGCTTACCGCAATGGTTATGTTCACCTCCACTCACGTGTTGGTATCGCAACAGACAGCCTCAACAAGCCTTGGACAGAAGAGCAAAAACATAAAGTCTTGCTTACAACAGTTGGTAAAATCCTCTTCAACGACATCATGCCAGAGGGTCTACCATACTTGCAAGAACCAAACAATGCCAACTTGACAGAAGGTGTTCCAGCTAAATACTTCTTGCCACTTGGTGGAGATATCAAGGAAGCAATCAGCAAACTTGAACTCAACCCTCCATTCAAGAAGAAAAATCTTGGAAATATCATCGCTGAAATCTTCAAACGTTTCCGTACGACAGAAACTTCTGCTCTACTTGACCGTATGAAGAACCTCGGTTACCACCACTCAACTCTTGCAGGATTGACAGTGGGTATTGCCGATATTCCAGTCGTTGATGACAAGGCTGAAATCATTGAAGAATCACACAAACGTGTAGAACAAATCACAAAACAATTCCGTCGTGGTATGATTACAGACGACGAGCGTTACAATGCTGTTACAGCTGAATGGCGTGCTGCCCGTGAAAAACTAGAGAAACGTTTGATTGCCAACCAAGATCCTAAGAACCCAATCGTTATGATGATGGACTCAGGAGCCCGTGGTAATATCTCAAACTTCTCACAGCTTGCCGGTATGCGTGGTCTGATGGCTGCTCCGAACGGACGTATCATGGAATTGCCAATCCTTTCAAACTTCCGCGAAGGTTTGTCGGTACTCGAAATGTTCTTCTCAACTCACGGTGCCCGTAAAGGTATGACCGATACGGCCCTTAAGACAGCCGACTCAGGTTACTTGACTCGTCGTTTGGTTGACGTTGCCCAAGACGTTATCATCCGTGAGGACGACTGTGGAACTGACCGTGGTCTCTTGATCCGTTCTATCGCAGAAGGAAAAGAGATGATCGAGTCTCTCGAAGAGCGTCTCAATGGTCGTTACACTAAGAAAACTGTTAAACATCCAGAAACTGGTGCAGTTATCATTGGTCCAAATGAATTGATTACAGAAGACAAGGCGCGTGAAATTGTCAATGCTGGTGTGGAAGAAGTGACTATCCGCTCTGTATTTACATGTAACACTCGTCATGGTGTCTGCCGTCACTGTTACGGTATCAACTTGGCGACTGGTGATGCAGTTGAAGTTGGTGAAGCAGTTGGTACAATCGCTGCCCAATCTATCGGGGAACCTGGTACACAGCTTACAATGCGTACCTTCCACACGGGTGGGGTTGCCTCAAATACCGATATCACTCAGGGTCTTCCTCGTGTCCAAGAAATCTTTGAAGCCCGCAATCCTAAAGGGGAAGCGGTTATCACAGAGGTTAAAGGACAAGTTACCGCTATCGAAGAAGATGCATCAACTCGTACCAAGAAAGTCTTTGTTAAGGGTGAAACTGGCGAAGGTGAATACGTCGTTCCATTTACAGCTCGTATGCGTGTTGAAGTTGGAGACCAAGTAGCGCGTGGTGCTGCTCTTACAGAAGGTTCTATCCAACCCAAACGTCTCCTTGCAGTTCGCGATGTCTTGTCAGTTGAAACTTACCTTCTCGGTGAAGTACAAAAAGTTTACCGTAGCCAAGGGGTAGAAATCGGTGACAAACACATCGAGGTAATGGTTCGTCAAATGATCCGTAAAGTCCGTGTCATGGATCCAGGTGACACAGATCTTCTCATGGGTACCCTCATGGATATCAATGACTTTACAGATGCCAACAAAGATGTCCTTATCGCAGGTGGAGTTCCAGCGACAGGTCGCCCAGTTCTTATGGGAATTACCAAAGCATCACTTGAAACCAACAGTTTCTTGTCAGCGGCTTCCTTTCAGGAAACAACTCGTGTCCTTACTGACGCAGCTATCCGCGGTAAGAAAGACCATCTCCTTGGACTTAAAGAAAATGTTATCATCGGTAAGATCATCCCAGCAGGTACTGGTATGGCCCGTTACCGTAACCTTGAACCACATGCTATCAACGAAGAAGAATACCTTAACCCTCCAGTAGAGGAAGAAGGAAATGAAGAAACAACAGAAGTAGTTGTGGATGCTGCCGTTGAAACTGTGGAAGAAACAGTAGAATAAAAGAGAATGAGAGAGCCTTCGGGTTCTCTTTCTCTTTTCTGAAAACTTTCTCCATTTTTCCATGAAATGTGGTAAAATAGTACTCAATGAAAATCAAAGANNAGTCAGTAACCATACCTACGACAAGGCGACGTTGACGTGGTTTGAAGAGATTTTCGAAGAGTATAAAAAAAAGAAGCTGACAAAGGAGACGGGGATGGAACAAACATTTTTTATCATTAAACCAGACGGTGTAAAAAGAGGGCTAGTTGGTGAAGTGTTGAAACGTATCGAACAACGTGGTTTTACAATCGAAAAATTGGAGTTGCGTTCACAGGTTTCAGAAGAGTTAATTGACCAGCACTATCAGGACTTGGTTGGTCAAAGTTTTTACCCACCGATTCGTGAATTTATGACTTCAGGATCAATCCTTGTAGGTATCATTTCTGGTCCCAAAGTAATCGAAACTTGGCGGACTATGATGGGGGCAACTCGTCCAGAAGAAGCTTTACCAGGAACTATTCGAGGTGATTTTGCAAAAGCTGCTGGAGAAAACCAAGCTATCCAAAATGTTGTACATGGATCAGATTCAGAAGAGTCAGCTAAGCGAGAAATTGCTCTTTGGTTTTAAGAGTGGATTGGCTCAATCAATTGGTTAAAAGCTCATTTGAATAGAAAGTATAGTCAATTAGTTTAAGACATGACGCATAATATCAAATTTTTAGTTTTTGATATGGTGCGTTTTTTGATTAAGTGACTATTAGTTCGTCTCGCTCCGTTAGGTGCGAGACGAAAAAAACACCCGCTATGCGGGTGCGCGTCGAAGGTTATACCAAAAAAACTCCAAATGCGATACAATAAAGGTGTTCAAGCCAATTGTAAAGCGAAAGGAGAAAAATATGGCACAAAAGGTTCTTTTGTCCAGTTCTTGTTTCAATTGACTATATTTTTATACTTTTTCTTCCTTTCTCTGTGAAAATCGCAAGTTTTTCCCACTTTTTCTCAATACTGAAACAACATCTTTCCAGAACTTCAATAATTTCTTTTTGTGTTAAATCATTATTTAACTCAATCTTTGGAGGCAATACGTTTTCAAAGCTACTTTTTTACCATAGGTTTTGAGCCTTCAACACAGATTACTAAGCCAAAAATGCTCTAAATTTTTGAAATTCTAACAAATTCCACTCAACTTTATCATCATCTTTGACTTTCACAATATCTTCCTCAAAATAACATGGAATAAAGATAGTTTTCTTTTGAAACGGTTGTAGGAGGAAAATCTCTCCTACACTATTATTGATTCATGATAATATTTCAGTAACTCATCGTGCAATTAAAAACAAGGATTTTTATTTCAGACGATCCATCGTGAACACTTCATCAGCCATCTCCCAAATTGCCGGATTATGTGTTGCGATAATGATTAGCCTATTATCATCTCGAAGAGATAGCAAAATCTCCATAATCAACTGAGAGGTTGCTGGGTCTATTGAAGCTGTTGGCTCATCTGCCAGAATAAAGGGTGGATTCTTTAAGATAATTTTTGCCAAGGCAACCCGTTGCGATTCTCCGCCCGATAACTCAAAGATGCGCTTATCTAGGTCAAGATAAGCCAGGCCGACCTGTTCTAAAGCCTGCTTCTGCCTCAACCGCTGTTCCGACCGACTCAACTTTTGACCAATGAGACCTAGCTTAAGGTTTTCTTCAATACTTTGGTTTTCAATTAAGCCAAAGTTCTGGAAGAGGTAGCCCAATTCGTGACGGAAAAAATCACTCGATTTATAATTGGCCAAGTCTTTACCTCGGTAAAAAATCGTCCCATCATAAGATTCTAATTTCCCAATCATGTTCATCAAGGTTGTTTTTCCGCTACCACTTGAACCAATTAAGGCATAGACTTTTCCAGCCTCAAATGTCATTGAAAGATTCGAAAATAACTCTCGTTCTCCAAAAGATTTACTCACCTGTTTAAGTTCAATCATATTAACCTCCCTTCAAAACAAGCATGGACATCTTGTTTTCTTTCTGCATTTGGACATGTAACTGTAAAAGAGATAGACCAGTAAAGAGTAACGAGACTAAGAAAGCAACTACTATCTCTACCATAAGAAATACACTCGCAACAAATCCCAGTAAAAACACACCCAGTTGAGCAAAGAGATAAGTGCGATGGATTTCTAAGAACCTGAGACCTGCAATGCGTTTGATAAAAATGGCACGTCTAAATTCTTCAAAGTAGAGCCTATTCATAGTGTTAAACAACAAGATTGAAGTTGTAATCCCAAGCACAGCTCCTGCTAGCATTACCCAACGTTCCCTCTGGATATTATCCGATAATGTGATGTAGTTGTGGTAACCTGTTTGCATTTCTGAGACCCAATTTTCAATGCCTTGTCTCTGGATAAGCTCCTGGGCATCAGACAATTGATTAAAGAGAACGTAATTCTGTACTGCGTCTACCCAAAAGAAAATGGACTGTGGACCAGTTGATTGGGGTGTTATAACAATGATGATTGGATCTTTCAAAAACTGCTGGTAAGAAATAGGGGTCGTATTATACACAAAACGATCCTGACCTGATTCCAAATAACCTACCGTAGCAGTCATTTGCTGTCGTTCATCTTTACTAGACATGCGACTGGTTAAGTCGTCTTCAAAAACAGATTTATAATGTTCTTCCTCTGAACGGAGGTGTTCAGGCAGCAATAAGACAAACTCCCCTACATCAAGGTGATTCATCTTTTGCTCAATAGTTGTATCTACAGGAATGTTTTGACGCTCCAAGTATTGCGGTGTGACGATAAGGACATTGCCATTCGGGTTGTAATCGTGCCATTCTGTAGAGGTTATAAAGTTTTTGGAGGAAGCCATGCCATTTTGCAAAGAACGGTCAATTAACTGGTGTCTAGATAAGAAAGCCTTTTTTTCTGAAACAGCCAGATCCATCAATTGATACCAAGTTCTGAGTTTCCTTTGAGCTTGTTCATCAAAACCAGGACTCGTTCCTTCACGGCTGAATGATAGGGTAATCAGTTGCCTTTCCTGGCTCCAAGCCTCTTGTCCAATCCGATGCTGTTGCCAGGCTTGGGAATACTTTAAGCTACTCCCTATTCCCAGCGTTACAATAATAATCGCTAATAGTTGACCGATTAAAATCAAACTAATGATTCCTCTGACAGGCACTTGCCCTTTTATAATCTGCATCAGGTGTATCTTTTTTATCCCAACTGCGAAGAGTTGAGCGAAAAACAGGGAGATCAACAACAAGATGAGATTATAACTGAGCAAGCCTTCTCCTATGGTCATTAGGGATTGCGTTGGAAGCGACAGAATTTTTTGCATAAGAATGGCGAGCACGCCAGCTAAACTGAAACCAACAGCTATCCCTTTCAAATCCTCACCAACTGGTCTAAGGAAAATGGACCACCGTTTCTCTCCTGAAATGAGGCGAATGCCCGACGACCGTAATTGGCTAATTTGACTAATTAAAGTCAGTGCTCCAAAGGTTAAGATGAAAATCAATAAACCGATTAACTGAAATCCGTTACTAAAGATAGCCATTAACGTAGATAGTTTAGATGGAATTATCAGGTGCATGTTAGTCAAGCCAAGTTGACTTAGCTCCTCTCTTAGCAAGTGAATATCTAGGTTTCCATCGAATACAAAATAGTTTGTTTCAACACTACTACTTTGGGCATCTTCTAGATTTTTTTCCTGTAGCCCATCAGGCAACTTTCCGTCCCCAAAGGTCGTATAAGAAAAAACTGGAGTACCTTCTGAGTTGGGATCTTGGTGTTGAATCGCAATAAAGCTATCCGTTTCTTCTGCTAGTTTTTCCAAGCGTGTAGCAACATGCTGAAAAGTTGTTTCAGGGGAAGAATCACGTACAACAACGTTGGGGTAATAATGGGAAACATATGTATCAGTCCAAATGGTAAATACCCAAACAAAGAACAAACTAGCAAGCAGGTTGGATATGAGTATAAATAATTTTTTCATAGTGCATTCCTTATTCTAAAATAGAGGGCAGAAATACCCCTGCCCTCTATAAACTAACAAGCTTACTAAACTATTGATAAAAGAATCTTCTTCAATTATTCTTGCAATCCCGCATCAAATGTAACTTGCTCCCCAAAATTTGTATTAACAAACGCATAGGCCGCACTATGTGCTCCTGCATAAGCTGTTTTTTGATTGTCACGTCCATTACTTCCAACATAGGCCCAGTGATCCTCTGAACCATGATAATAATTCGAAAATGCTCCCCAATTATTTGGATCATGATAGCCTCCATAGGTCCACTCGCCACCATGGAGAGAAACTGCCAAAACAGGAAGAGCCAAACTACATGCCAAAACGGCAAGGGATGATGCAACTACTTTTCTAAATTTTAACATATTATTACTCCTCTGAATGAAATATTATGAAAATGAGCGAAATGCAACTACATATTTTAATTAGAAATCTCAGTCTGAATTATAGTATCCTATTTTTTCCTCCTTTCTAACTGCACGTTCCTTTCTACAGGCAGAGACCTAATTTTATAAACCAATCTTAAATACTTTAGATTTTGTAACTCATAATTTTCAACAGTTGGTTAGCTATGAAAGCATTTTATCAAACATCTCCATTCTTATATCTATCTGGTATTGTTACAAGCTCTCATAAGAATACCTTTCTCTAAATAGTTGAATTTTAAAGTAATACGAAATCAATCTGCCTTCCCAACATCAAGACCATTGGAATTCTTTTGTAATTGCACTCGAATCTCCAATCGTTTATTCTTCTGAACAAACTGTTGGTAAGGAATTGTGTTACTAAACGTAAAAACACCTAGTAATACTAATATAGCTAATTTTTGAATTCCACGATTTTTCTTTATTCGTGAAACCCCTTTCTGTTTCCTTGTTTTTATTTTAACATATGTATATTATTCAGTCAAGTATTTTTATTATATTTTGAACTTTTTTTATTATTTCTATTTGTAATTTTATCGAGCAAATATTTGCCGTCTTTAACTAAATGATATATAATTGACAAATATAAATTAGGAAGGTTTTTTGTTTTTATGACTACATTAGCTGAAAAATTCAGATTGAAAAGAAAAGAGTTGAGACTCTCCCAACAAACTCTTGCAGAAGGAATTTGTGAACAAAGCCAGATTAGTAAAATTGAGAGAGGGCATTTCATTCCCTCCGCAGACCTTTTGTTCAAACTCTCACAACGACTTGAAGTCCCTTTGGATTACTTTTTCAATGAACAAATTGAAATTAAATCTAACCTCTCTAATTTCAAGCAATTATCTGCTCGACTATTAGATGACAGAAATTATGACGATTTGGAATATATTTATAGAATAGAGATTGAACGAAGTACTTTTCTAACACTAGAAGACCGAACTTACCTTGAATGGATTAAAGCTATTATTGACTTCTATCAATATGACAGTAAGTGTGAGGCTATTTCTTCATTGGAAAATATATTATTAAAAGTCTCCTCAAATACTCTGATTTATTTAAAGGCATTGAATACTCTATCTAATTTCTATTCCTTAGTGGGTCGTGAACAAGAATATGAGGCAAACTACTCTCATTTGATGGAGTTATATCAGACAAAAAATTTTGAGCATCAAGAGTTTTTATTTGGCTACATCAGAGTTCGTTACAACTACGCTCACTACCTAGTATCAAAGGAAAAATATAACGAAGCCATCCAAGAAGCTCTTGAGACGATTGAACTCTGTAAACAAAGACAGACAAGCTACCAACTGGCTCCTCTACTTATTCTTGTAGGAAATGCTGGAGCCAAATTTCTAGACAAAGAACAAGTCAAAAATTATTATATAGAAGCAAAAGAGTTATGTAAGATTTATAACAATCCTTTAATGTTGATGAAGATAGAAAATTATTTGAAGGAATTAGATACTGTTTAGTTAATCTTGACATTATAGTTTTTCTGAAACGTTAAATAACCTGTAAGGCTGATAGTGAAATGAATACTATCAGCCTTATTTCAAATTTATATTCTTCCAAAATCTCTTCAAACCACATCAGTTCTATCTGCAACCTCAAAACAGTGTTTCGAGCAATTCCTAGTTTTCATTGAGTATTAGTCTCTGGTGTTTGTTTAGCGTCTAAAAGAGTCATTTGAGAAGATTGAAAACAGTTCTCTCTTTTCTCCTAGTATAATGATTGGTAGGAAGGGAGAGAAAAGATGAAATCAATGAGAATCTTATTTTTGTTAGCTTTAATTCAAATCAGTTTGAGTAGCTGTTTCCTATGGAAAGAATGCATCTTGTCCTTTAAACAAAGTACAGCTTTTTTCATCGGAAGTATGGTCTTTGTTTCAGGAATCTGTGCTGGAGTAAATTATCTTTATACCCGTAAGCAAGAAGTCCATAGTGTCCTAGCCAGTAAGCAGTCAGTGAAGCTTTTTTACAGTATCCTGCTCTTAATTAATTTGTTAGGAGCTGTTCTTGTCCTGTCAGATAACTTGTTCATCAAAAATACGTTGCAGCAAGAATTAGTTGACTTTTTATTGCCATCCTTCTTTTTCCTATTTGGACTAGATTTGCTGATTTTTTTACCCTTGAAAAAATACATGCGCGATTTGCTTGCTATGCTAGACAGAAAAAAGACAGTGTTGGTGACTATTTTAGCAACACTTCTCTTCTTAAGAAATCCAATGACCATTGTCTCTCTTCTGATTTATATTGGACTGGGTTTGTTTTTTGCAGCCTATCTTGTCCCAAATTCGGTTAAGAAGGAAGTTTCCTTTTATGGTCATATTTTCCGAGATCTTGTATTGGTCATTGCTACGCTCATTTTCTTTTAGAGAAAGCTTGTTTTTATGGATGTTATGATGGTAAGTTTAGCAGGAAAATAGACACAAAAGAAAAGTTTTTGGTATAATAAGAGTATGTACACAAAAAATGAAGAAGAGTTGCAAGCCTTAGGGGAGCGTTTGGGTCATCTATTAGAAAAGAATGATGTTTTAATCTTAACTGGAGAACTGGGTGCAGGTAAAACGACCTTTACTAAAGGACTTGCAAAAGGATTGCAGATTTCTCAAATGATTAAAAGTCCCACCTATACTATCGTAAGAGAGTATGAAGGTCGTCTTCCGCTTTTCCATTTAGATGTTTATCGTATTGAAGGAGATGCGGATTCTATTGATTTGGATGAATTTCTCTTTGGTGGCGGAGTGACTGTTATTGAGTGGGGTAATCTCTTAGGAGATGCCTTGCCAGATACTTATTTAGAGTTGGAAATTCTAAAAGAAGAAGACGGTCGCCGTTTAAATTTTCAGGCAAAGGGTTTGCGTGCTGAGAAATTGTTAGGGGAGCTTCAATATGGAGTATGAATTGCTCATTAGGGAAGCAGAGCCCAAAGATGCAGCTGAATTAGTGGCCTTTTTAAATCGTGTGAGTTTGGAGACAGATTTTACCAGCCTAGACGGAGATGGTATTCTCTTGACCAGTGAGGAGATGGAAATATTCCTCAACAAGCAAGCTAGTTCGGACAATCAGATAACCTTACTTGCATTCTTAAATGATAAAATTGCTGGTATTGTAAATATTACAGCTGACCAGCGAAAGAGAGTCCGTCATATTGGAGATCTCTTCATTGTGATTGGTAAGAAATATTGGAATAATGTATTGGGAAGTTTGTTGCTAGAAGAAGCGATAGAGTGGGCACAAGCAAGTGGCATTCTGCGTCGTCTCCAACTGACTGTCCAAACTCGTAATCAAGCTGCAGTTCATCTTTATCAAAAGCATGGCTTTGTCATTGAAGGTCGCCAAGAGCGTGGAGCATATATAGAAGAAGGGAAATTTATCGATGTTTACTTGATGGGTAAACTGATCGATTAGTAGAAATATGGTTAAAAAAATTATTGGAATGGTGCTAGCTTTACTTTCTGTAACTGTAGTAGGAGCAGGTATTTTTGCTTATACTATTTATCAACAAGGGACAGAAACCTTAGCTAAAACCTATAAAAAAATCGGCGAAGAAACCAAGGTTATTGAAGCGACTGAACCTCTAACCATTCTGTTAATGGGAGTGGACACCGGAAATGCTGAACGAACTGAAACTTGGGTCGGTAGAAGTGATAGCATGATCTTGATGACAGTGAATCCTAAAACGAAAAAAACAACGATGATGAGTTTAGAGCGGGATATTCTGACCCGCATTGAATCAGGGAATGGTCAGGCTCATGAAGCGAAACTGAATTCAGCATATGCAGATGGTGGAGCAGAGCTTGCTATAGAAACCATTCAAAAAATGATGAATATCCATATTGATCGCTATGTGATGGTCAATATGAAAGGGTTGCAAAAACTAGTGGATGCAGTAGGTGGTATTACAGTCAATAATACCCTAGGTTTCCCAATTTCTATCAGTGACCAAGAAGAATTTAATACCATTTCTATCGGTGTTGGGGAGCAACATATTGGGGGAGAAGAAGCCCTAGTCTATGCACGAATGCGTTACCAAGATCCTGAGGGAGATTATGGTCGTCAAAAACGTCAACGTGAAGTTATTCAAAAAGTCATGGAAAAAGCTCTCAGTTTAAATAGCGTTGGTCATTATCAAGAGATTCTAAAAGCTTTGAGTGACAATATGCAGACCAATATTGATTTGTCTGCAAAAAGTATCCCTAACTTGCTAGGCTATAAAGATTCATTTAAAACCATTGAAACTCAGCAGTTGCAGGGTGAAGGAGAGATGCTTCAAGGTGTTTCTTACCAGATTGTTTCGAGAGCCCATATGTTGGAAATGCAAAATCTACTCCGACGTTCTTTGGGACAAGAAGAAGTCACTCAGCTTGAAACCAATGCGGTCTTATTTGAGGATTTATTTGGCAGAGCACCTGTTGGTGATGAAGATAATTAACTTTTGATACAAATAAAAAATCAATCGTAGGAAATTTCCTGCGATTTTTTCAAAAAAATACGAATAGATAGGTAGGAGGAAACATGAAAGCAGAAATCATTGCTGTTGGAACAGAGATTTTGACAGGACAGATTGTCAACACCAATGCTCAGTTTTTGTCGGAAAAACTAGCTGAGATTGGAGTAGACGTATATTTTCAGACGGCTGTAGGAGACAATGAAGCTCGTCTCTTGTCTTTACTTGAGATTGCCAGTCAACGTAGCGGTCTGGTGATTTTGACAGGTGGTTTGGGGCCAACTGAGGACGATTTGACCAAACAAACTCTGGCTAAATTTTTAGGGAAAGAATTAGTCTTCGATCCTCAGGCGCAGGAGAAGTTGGATGTCTTTTTTACCCAGAGACCAGACTATGCCCGAACACCGAATAACGAAAGACAAGCTCAAATTGTAGAAGGAGCGACTCCACTGCCAAACGAAACAGGACTGGCTGTGGGAGGAATATTGGAAGTCGATGGAGTGACCTACGTTGTCCTTCCAGGTCCACCAAGTGAATTGAAGCCTATGGTTTTAAACCAACTTCTACCTAAGTTGATGACAGGGAGCAAGTTGTATTCCCGAGTTCTTCGTTTCTTTGGGGTTGGCGAGAGCCAGCTGGTGACGATTTTGGCTGATTTAATTGCTAATCAAACAGATCCTACCTTGGCACCTTATGCCAAGACAGGAGAAGTCACTCTGCGTCTGTCAACAAAGGCTAGCAGTCAAGAAGAGGCGAATCAAGCGCTGGATATTTTGGAACATCAAATCTTGGATCGCCAGACCTTTGAAGGACTTTCTTTACGAGACCTTTGTTATGGTTATGGGGAAGAAACTAGTTTAGCCAGCATTGTGGTAGAAGAACTGAAAAAACAAGAGAAAACCATCACGGCTGCAGAGAGCTTGACGGCAGGTCTTTTCCAAGCTAGGGTAGCGGATTTTTCGGGAGTTTCAGGTATATTTAAGGGTGGTTTTGTGACCTATAGCTTGGAGGAAAAATCAAAAATGTTGGATATTCCTGTCAAGGATTTAGAAGAACAGGGTGTGGTGTCTGAATTTACAGCTCAAAAGATGGCTGAGCAGGCACGAATCAAGACCCAGTCTGATTTTGGCCTTAGTTTGACTGGAGTGGCAGGACCAGATAGTCTAGAAGGGCACCCAGCTGGGACAGTCTTCATAGGCTTGGCTCAGGAGCAAGGAACTGAGGTTATCAAGGTGAATATTGGCGGCAGAAGCCGAGCAGATGTACGTCACATTGCAGTTATGCATGCCTTTAACCTAGTTCGCAAGGCTTTATTAAGTAACTAACTTTTGATATAATAGTAGATAGGTCTAAGGACCATTAGAATGTAGGAGAATAGAATGGCGAAAAAACCAAAAAAATTAGATGAAATTTCAAAAAAATTCGGGGCTGAACGTGAAAAAGCCTTGAATGATGCTCTTAAATTGATTGAGAAAGATTTCGGTAAAGGATCAATCATGCGTTTGGGTGAACGTGCAGAGCAAAAGGTGCAAGTGATGAGCTCAGGTTCTTTGGCTCTTGACATTGCCCTTGGTTCAGGTGGTTATCCTAAGGGACGTATCATTGAAATCTATGGGCCAGAGTCATCTGGTAAGACAACGGTTGCCCTTCATGCAGTTGCGCAAGCGCAAAAAGAAGGTGGGATTGCAGCCTTTATCGATGCGGAACATGCCCTCGATCCAGCTTATGCTGCGGCCCTTGGTGTCAATATTGACGAATTGCTCTTGTCCCAACCAGACTCAGGAGAGCAAGGTCTTGAGATTGCAGGAAAATTGATTGACTCAGGAGCCGTGGATCTTGTCGTAGTCGACTCAGTTGCTGCCCTTGTACCTCGTGCGGAAATTGATGGAGATATCGGAGATAGCCACGTTGGTTTGCAGGCTCGTATGATGAGCCAGGCTATGCGTAAACTTGGTGCTTCTATCAATAAAACCAAAACAATTGCCATCTTTATCAACCAATTGCGTGAAAAAGTCGGGGTTATGTTTGGAAATCCAGAAACAACTCCTGGTGGGCGTGCTCTGAAATTCTACGCATCAGTCCGTTTGGATGTTCGTGGAAGTACGCAAATCAAGGGAACTGGTGACCAAAAAGATACCAATGTCGGTAAAGAAACTAAAATCAAAGTCGTAAAAAACAAGGTGGCTCCACCATTTAAGGAAGCCTTCGTTGAAATCATGTACGGAGAAGGGATTTCTAAGACTGGTGAACTCTTAAAAATCGCAAGCGATTTGGACATCATCAAAAAAGCAGGAGCTTGGTACTCTTACAAGGATGAGAAAATCGGGCAAGGTTCTGAGAATGCTAAGAAATACTTAGCAGAGCACCCAGAAATCTTTGATGAAATTGATAAGCAAGTCCGTTCTAAATTTGGCTTGATTGATGGAGAAGAAGCTTCTGTAGAAGGTGTTGAAACTAAAAAAGATGAAGCAGTTCAAGCAGATTCTGTAAATGAAGAAGTTACACTTGACCTAGGCGACGAACTTGAAATCGAAATTGAAGAATAAGCTGTTAAAGTAGTGGAGAAATCCACTGCTTTTTCGATTCTTTGTTCAAGATTTCAGATTGCCTATAGTTTGCTGTTTCTTGTCGCTCCTCTAGAAAGCTGATATAATAGCCTTATGAAAAAAAAACGAACAGTGGACCTGATACATGGTCCGATTCTTCCCTCGCTCTTAAGCTTCGCCTTCCCAATCTTGCTATCAAATATTTTTCAACAGCTCTATAACACTGCTGATGTCTTGATTGTTGGGCGATTTCTGGGTCAAGAATCCTTGGCTGCAGTAGGGGCGACGACAGCGATTTTTGACCTGATTGTAGGTTTTACTCTTGGTGTTGGCAATGGCATGGGAATTGTCATTGCCCGTTATTATGGAGCTCGGAATTTCACTAAAATCAAGGAAGCAGTAGCAGCCACCTGGATTTTAGGTGCGCTTTTGAGTATTTTAGTTATGTTGCTGGGATTTGTCGGTCTGTATCCACTCTTGCAATACCTAGATACCCCTGCAGAAATTCTTCCCCAGTCCTATCAATATATTTCTATGATTGTAACTTGTGTAGGTGTCAGCTTTGCTTATAATCTTTTTGCAGGCTTGTTGCGGTCTATTGGGGACAGCCTAGCTGCGCTTGGTTTTCTGATTTTCTCTGCTCTGGTTAATGTGGTTCTGGATCTCTATTTTATTACGCAATTGCATCTTGGAGTTCAATCGGCGGGACTTGCTACCATCATTTCGCAAGGTTTATCAGCGGTTCTCTGCTTTTATTATATCCGTAAGAGTGTGCCAGAACTTTTGCCTCAACTCAAGCATTTCAAATGGGACAAGGCCTTGTATGCGGATCTTTTGGAGCAAGGTTTGGCTATGGGCTTGATGAGTTCAATTGTATCTATAGGCAGTGTGATTTTACAGTCTTCTGTCAATATTTTTGGAGCCGTGATTATTAGTGCTCAAACGGCGGCGCGACGCATTATGGCTTTCGCCCTTCTTCCCATGACCGCTATTTCCGCTTCGATGACGACCTTTGCTTCTCAGAATCTAGGAGCTAAGCGCCCAGACCGCATTGTTCAAGGTCTTCGAATCGGCAGTCGTTTAAGTATGTCCTGGGCAGTGTTTGTTTGTGTCTTCCTCTTTTTTGCCAGTCCAGCCTTGGTTTCCTTCTTGGCTAGTTCGACAGATGGTTACTTGATAGAAAATGGAAGTCTCTATCTGCAAATCAGTTCAGCCTTTTATCCTATTTTGAGTCTCTTGTTGATTTATCGCAATTGTTTGCAGGGCTTGGGGCAAAAAGTCCTTCCTCTAGTTTCTAGTTTTATCGAACTAATCGGGAAAATCGCTTTTGTGGTTTTGATTATCCCTTGGGCAGGCTATAAGGGAGTTATTCTTTGTGAACCCCTCATCTGGGTTGCCATGACAGTTCAACTGTACTTTTCGCTTTTCCGTCACCCCTTGATAAAAGAAGGTAAGGCCATCTTGGCAACCAAAGTGCTCTCCTAGCTGTATTTGCTAATAAAATCCATTTCCTCTGGTGAAAATCGAAAAAACTTGTGCTGTCATCTTTAGTTTGGTCTTGAAAATAGTTTAACAGACTTTTGACTTCTTTTATATGATATAATAAAGTATAGTATTTATGAAAAGGACATATAGAGACTGTAAAAATATACTTTTGAAAAGCTTTTTAGTCTGGGGTGTTATTGTAGATAGAATGCAGACCTTGTCAGTCCTATTTACAGTGTCAAAATAGTGCGTTTTGAAGTTCTATCTACAAGCCTAATCGTGACTAGGATTGTCTTCTTTGTAAGGTAGAAATAAAGGAGTTTCTGGTTCTGGATTGTAAAAAATAAGTTGTTTTAATTGATAAGGAGTAGAATATGGAAATTGATGTGAGTAAATTAAGAACAGATTTGCCTCAAGTCGGCGTGCAACCATATAGGCAAGTCCATGCCCATTCCACAGGCAACCGTAACTCAACGGTGCAAAATGAGGCTGACTACCATTACAGAAAAGATCCTGAATTGGGCTTCTTTTCTCACGTAGTCGGTAATGGTCGTGTTATGCAGGTAGGACCTGTTGATAATGGTGCCTGGGACGTTGGGGGCGGTTGGAATGCAGAAGGTTATGCACAAGTTGAACTGATTGAAAGCCATGAATCAAAAGAAGAGTTTCTGATTGACTATCGTCTCTATATCGAACTCTTGCGCAATCTAGCGGATGAAGCTGGTATACCTAAAACGCTTGATACTGCTGATTTAGCAGGTATCAAGACACATGAATATTGCACCAATAACCAACCTGACAACAACTCAGATCATGTTGACCCTTATCCTTATCTTGCAAGCTGGGGCATTAGTCGTGAGCAATTCAAGCAGGATATTGAAAACGGCTTGACGATTGAAGCAGGATGGCGACAGAACGATACTGGCACCTGGTATGTACACTCAGATGGTTCTTATCCAAAAGATAAGTTTGAGAAAGTTAATGGTACCTGGTATTACTTTGACGGTTCAGGATATATGCTTGCAGACCGCTGGAAGAAGCACATAGACGGCAACTGGTACTGGTTTGATCAGTCAGGCGAAATGGCGACAGGCTGGAAGAAAATCGCTGAGAAGTGGTACTATTTCGATGGAGAAGGTGCTATGAAAACAGGCTGGATTAAATACAAGGAGACTTGGTACTATCTTGATAGTCAAAATGGGGACATGGTTTCCAATGCCTTTGTCAAATCAAATGATGGCTGGTATTACCTTAAAGAGGATGGTACGATAGCAGAAAAACCAGAATTTACAGTCGAGCCTGAAGGCTTGATAACAGTAAAATAATAATGGAATGTCTTTCAAAGCAGAACAGCGCATATTATTAGGTCTTGAAAAAGCTTAATAGTATGCGTTTTCTTGTGGAGATATTTCCTTCAATTTTTGCTACTATATTAAATAAAAATCAAAAAGCAAATTAGAAAGTTATGCTCAAATAAAATCTAAATTTGACAATGTAAACCGAGTCGATGGCTTTAAGTACTGTTTTGAGGTTGAAGATACGATTGTTGATAGGAACTCATCAAATAAGTTTAATATCATCAATTTTGGATTTTTAAGCAACATCAATAAATTGCTTCCTTGTTTTGTCATATTTTTTTTATTTAAAAAATTGACTTTATGACAAGAGTGTGCTATTCTTTTTATGAGAGGTGTATGAATATGATAAATGTATGTGATGTTGGAAAAAGAATAAAAGAACTTAGAATATCTTCAAATCTTACTCAAGATAAGATTGCTGAATATTTGTCTTTGAATCAAAGCATGATTGCCAAAATGGAAAAAGGCGAAAGGAATATCACGTCGGATGTTATTGAGAAACTATCTGCTCTATTTTGCTGTACGGTTGAATATCTTTTGTTTGGCGAACAAGCTGAACAACAGTGTGTCATATCGTTTAGAAAAAATAAAATAGTAGACCAAGATCTTAAAGTTTTAGCGAAAATCAATAAAATTGTATTGAATCAATTTGAGATAGATCAGCTATTGGAGACAAAATAAATGATTGATAAAATGGATTTAAGTAATAAAGCTTCAAATCTTAGAAAAAAGTTGGGAGCTGATGGTGAAGCGCCGATAGATATTTTTAAATTGGTACAAAAGATAGAAAATTTGACGCTGGTATTTTATGGACTCGGAAAGAATATTAGCGGAGTCTGTTATAAAGGAACTCAGTCCAGTCTCATTGTAATCAATTCAGACATGTCATTAGGAAGGCAAAGATTTTCTTTAGCACATGAACTGTATCATCTTTATTATGATGAGGTGAAGAAGAGTTCAGTCAGTCTTATCTTGATTGGTGAAGGAGATGAAACTGAAAGAAAAGCGGATCAGTTTGCTTCTTATTTTTTAATTTCCCCATCTTCACTGTATAGGATGGTTGAGGAAATAAGAGAAAATGCCAATAGAACTCATCTTGAAGTAGAAGATATTATAAAATTAGGTCAGTTTTATGGTATCAGTCATAAAGCTATGTTATATAGATTGCGGAATGATGGATACCTTGACGCAGAAGAAATTAAAAATATGGATATTAGTGTTATAGAGACAGCTTCAAGATTAGGCTATGATACAAGTTTATATCGTCCTTTGTCAGAAAGTAAAAAGGAAATGGTATTAGGACACTATATTAAATCGACTGAACAACTTTTAGAAAATAACAGAATTTCACAAGGGAAGTATGAGGAACTGCTACTAGATGCTTTCAGATATGATATTGTATATGGGCTAGATGAAGAGGGGGAGTTGTCGTTTGACTAGTCGTGTATTTATTGATACAGATTGTATTTCAGCATTTTTATGGGTTGGCACTGAATATCTTTTAGAAAAGCTCTATTCGGGTAAAATTGTTATTCCACAAGAGGTGTATGATGAAATCAATATACCTACAATTCCCCACTTAAAATCTAGGATAGACCAGTTAGTAGCTAAGGGTTCGGCTGAGATTGTGAGCATAGACATTGGAACTGAAGAATACGCATTATATAGAGATTTAACAAGAAATCATGATAGTAACAAGGTTATTGGTAAGGGAGAAGCAGCTTCTATTTCCTTAGCGAAAAAGCATAATGGGATATTAGGAAGTAATAACCTAAGAGATGTTAAACCATATGTAGAAGAATTTTCTTTAGAACATATGACGACAGGAGATATACTGGTTGAAGCGTTTAAAGCGCAATTTATTACTGAACAAGAGGGCAATCATATCTGGAATAATATGCTTAAAAAGAGAAGGAAAATTGGGGCGGATTCTTTTTCAGACTATCTTCGTGGAAGTGTTCATCAAAATAGACAAAAATAAATTTGGATAAATCGAACTCACTATTCAGGAGGCATATGAGCACTTCGAAGAAGAAAAGTGTCAAATTGAGCCTATAGGAGTATAAATGTAATCGTAAGTCCTGCATAGTGGATGAGAAAAAGCTGTCCTTAAAGTTTCCCTGAACTATCAGTCGCATGTCAAACGATATGTAGGGTAATGTGAGAAGGGATAGCGAGTAGTTTTTGGTTATTTTATCAAAAAACTTGTATTTTATCATACTGAATGATAAAATACAAGAAAAATAGTAGAATAAAGGAAAGCTTTTCTAAAATGTGTATCTCCCCACAGGATTCGTTCTTGTGGGATTTTTTTCGTTAAAGAAAGCGATAAATATTGACTTTTTTAAAGAAAGATGTCATAATTAAGTTGGAAAAAACGTAAAAGTATCACTTTTCTCGTTATCCCGACTCCCAAAACGTCGTTAAACCGCTCGGCAATCCATGGAGACATGGACACATAGTAGTAAGCACGCTATGTGGCTTGGCAGAGCTAAAAACTGTTCCCTTGCGATAAGCCTAATAAGCACAACATAGGGAGTTAGAGAAGCCGACTCTAATCATCCACTTTGGGCAGTAGTGAGAACTGCCCCGTGCTTTTTTTATTTTGAGAAAATATGGAGTTTGTCGTTGAAATTACTTGATTGTATTTTAGATTATCAAGAGAAATTCGATGGAAAACATGTCAAGTATCAACGAATTATAAGCATTTAGAGACTTTCGAAGTAGATTTTTGCTTGACTGATTTACATCACTTATTTGGCTTGCACAAAATCACACGAGATTATGCTAGTCAAACAATACCTGCTATTCAAGCTGGTGTTTTTATTTTGGAAGAATATAAAAATAATCCCATGTACAACGATGTTATAGAAAGGATATCTTTGTATAGTTTTATCGGTGATATCTTCTATTCTAAGATAACAAGTTGTTGTATCCTAGCCAAAGATTTATCTAAAAACACTATGAAGTTGGACGTCATATTTTTTGAAGATAGAAACAAAAGATCCGCAATTTTAGGTTTACGAAGAGATAAAGGTGGAATGTTTAAACCGGTTACTCTACATTTTACAAGCGCTAAGAAATATGCTAAAGTTCGTAAAACAGATGTGAAAGAAATTAAATGGTTATAAAAAAACTTTTCGCAGGCTTCGGCTTGCGTTTTTTTGTTTGATAAAATTAAAAAAATGTGCAAAAATAAGTAGAATTGAAAACAGGAAAAAACACCTCCTTTCGATTCGCCAAGCCTCTTCGCAAGGCAATGAGGGGGCGGAGAGACGCGCTCGTCAACAGAAGTATCTCATTGGAAATGTTGCTCACTTTTTTAGTGAGCTTTTTATTTAAGGAATAGGAATGAAAAATAAGAAGTTAAAATTATACTCAATGAAAATCTCTTCAAACCACGTCAACGTCGCCTTGCCGTAGGTATCTTACTGACCAAGCTATGATGGACTTAAATAGGTGGTTTGGAGCGTCCTAGCGGCGAGGAAATGCTGATCATAGTCCTTTGCTGAGGATAGGGTGTAACACTCAACTGTTGACCTAATTGATAGGAAGGGAATTACTATAAAATGCTCAGGCTTCTATCATATATTTTGAAATACTTGTGCAATCAAAATGTAACAATATTGTAATATTGGTATAGAAGATGTCTAACATATATAAATGTAGTATAACTCTTGTATCTTTGTTAAAAAATAGGCTGTATCAAAAGGTTTTATATGTCTATGCATATATATATATAGTGTCGCTTTTCCCTTGTCTTTCCTGACTCTATCTTGTCAGCGAGGGGGTTGATTTGTATGTCAGAAGTGTTAGTATAGAGTTGATATATTATCGTCTGTCGGCTTTTTACGCGCTTTCTAAGCTTGGGGAAGCTCTCAGACGAGGAAAGGATTTACTTATGTTCAAGAAAAAGAATGATGGTAATGGAGAGAAAATTTTCCGTTATTCCATTCGTAAATACCATTTTGGGGCTGCTAGTGTTGCGGTTGCGGCTCTGATGTTTTTTGCAAATGGGGTGCAAGCGCAGGCACCTGCAGTATCTTCGGCAACAGCCAGTGATGTAGTTGCTGGATCTGCTGGAACACCAGATAAGGATAAGCAGGAGTCAGATGGGGAAGAGCCAGAGAAGGTCTCTCATACTGAACCGTCGGCTGAGCTCCAGTCTACAGGGGAGTCAAACTCTCCAGAGACTAAAGCCGAGGACGCTAGTAAGGGGCAGGAAACAGCTGGCCTTGCTCCGACCAAACCAGAGACGAAACCAGCTGCTCAAGAAACTTCTCAATCAGAGAGAGTAAAAGAGCAAGACCAGGCTATATCTGCCACTAAAACGACAGAAGCTAAATCACTCCAAGGCAATCTGCAAGCTTTGTTGGCAAAACTAACGCTTAGCTCAATGCAAGAACTTCATGCTGAAGTGGAAGCGCGCCTAGCAGCAGCTAAGGCGGTCTTAGAGAATCCAAAAGCAACGCAAGAGCAGGTTGATGAGCAAGTCAAACTCATGGAAGACCTGACTCGTCGTGTCAATCAAGCCTTGAATCCGTCGTTACCAAGCTCTGCAGTCTTAGAAAAAGCAGGTCTGACAAATCATGGGCTTGCTACTCCAGAAGGAGCTATTTTAACTCCAAAGACAGCTGTTACAAAAGCCCTAGAGGAGAGTCATGTATCATCAACTAATGGAGAAGTCAGCACTCCATCAACTGAACTTTCAAAACCAGAAGTTAGTGATAATCAGAATAAAGATAAATTAAAAACGCTCTCGAAGGATTTATCTACCTATCTGATACAGGCAAATGAAATCACACGTCCTGAGACCAAGAAACTTTTAGAAGGAGTAGAAGAAGTTGTTAAATCAATTGAAGCTAGTGTATTACAACCTCAGTTAACACCAGCTGAAATTGAAGAATTCCTCAAAAAAGGAAAGCAAGCTGAGAGAAAACTTGCCTTAGCACTTACTCGTGAAAACTCTGGTAAACGGGCTGTTATAAACGGAACTAGAATGGCGGAAGGTAGTGACTTTAGAACTAATACGACTGGTCTTAGTACAAAAAGGGCGTATATTGTTCAAAAAGGTGATAGTTCAGACTTGCCTGCTGAGACCTATTTGTATGCATTGAGACGGGGAGCGAACGAAAAACCTCGGGAAGAAAATTTACGAGAAGTGAGAGAGGCTTTGGAGGAAGCTAAGGTTACTGTTACAAACTTAGGTAATGGTAATTTTAAATGGGATTTGAATTTTAATAGTAAACAAAAAACTCACCAAAATGCTTTTTATTGGTTTACTTTACCGACAGGACATGCTATTACAGATACTCTAGCAGTTACTAGAACAGAAGGGGAACATACTAAGTCACGCGTTGTCGGAAAAGGTTCTTTTAATGAAGAATGGGGTAAAAGTATAAAAAATACTCTGGGAGGAGACCTTGCAACTTATGGTCCTGCTAGTGGGCGAAACGGGAATTTTAATCGTAACTTTGGTAGTATTGATGATGTGACACATACTGATTTTATTGCAAAAGGTGGTTCGAATCAGAGGACAGGTGCTAGTCCTACAGATGCTAGGGGGTCTGAGGGGTATTATTACTTAGGACCTACTATGGGTAGATTATATAAATGGCAGAACGGAACAGGAGTTTCCAATGAATTTTACAACAAATCAGAGAAAATTATAGAGGGATTAAAACAGAATACTAATTTATTATATCATTTCACTTTAAACACAGGGAAAGTACAACTTTCTTATATAACCCATACAGACACACCGTATGCCCCAATCTATTATGGAACGGGTATGAGAACGCTTGAGCATAATGAAGCTCTTATGTACTTCATGGTGAGAGGTTTACAAGAAAAGCCGAATGCTCCGACAGTTAACGCTAATAAAGGGACAGTAACAGTAACTCCTTATTCTAATCAAAATAAAGACGTGGATAAGGTAGAACTTACTTATATAGATAAAAATAATAATAGCAAAAAAGTAAACCTAATACGTGATGCTCGAAATGGAACATGGGCTAGTGAAGGGGATGGTGCAGAAGGAATTGAAATCAAAGGAGATTCATTCTCATTAAAAGTAGGGGCTGCTAAGGCAGGTACAAAAGTTAGCGCCAAATCTTACTTTGGGAATAGTGATGCTAGTGATAGTACTACAATGACTGTGCCAATGAAAGAAGCAGATTCAAAT
>NZ_VMMM01000008.1:0-223492 GCF_013277195.1 Streptococcus sp. 2579 | reverse complement strand
ATCCTGTCTTCCCGATACATGGCGGTGTAGCTCAGCTGGCTAGAGCGTCCGGTTCATACCCGGGAGGTCGGGGGTTCGATCCCCTTCGCCGCTATAATGATCTTGTCGGACCTTTAGCTCAGCTGGTTAGAGCTCTCGGCTCATAACCGAGTGGTCGTAGGTTCAAGTCCTACAAGGTCCATTTGAATATTGGAGGATTACCCAAGTCCGGCTGAAGGGAACGGTCTTGAAAACCGTCAGGCGTGTAAAAGCGTGCGTGGGTTCGAATCCCACATCCTCCTTTTATATTAACGCGGGATGGAGCAGCTCGGTAGCTCGTCGGGCTCATAACCCGAAGGTCGTAGGTTCAAATCCTGCTCCCGCAATAAGGCTCGGTAGCTCAGTTGGTAGAGCAATGGATTGAAGCTCCATGTGTCGGCGGTTCGATTCCGTCTCGCGCCATTTAATTGATAGTATTTATGCGGGTGTAGTTTAGTGGTAAAACTACAGCCTTCCAAGCTGTTGTCGCGAGTTCGATTCTCGTCACCCGCTTTGAACTTTGTTCAAATTACCAAGTTTTTTAACTTGGGCGCGTAGCTCAGGTGGTTAGAGCGCACGCCTGATAAGCGTGAGGTCGGTGGTTCGAGTCCACTCGTGCCCATTAATTGGAGAATTACTCAAGAGGCTGAAGAGGACGGTTTGCTAAATCGTTAGGTCGGGTAACTGGCGCAAGGGTTCGAATCCCTTATTCTCCGTTTTAATGAGAGTTTGTAACTCTCTTTTTTATTTTTAGAGACAATAAAACTTCAGATCTGTAAAACTTAATTGAATTACTAATCTGAAGTTATTTTTATATCGTTTATATTATAATTGTGTTATTTCACTTCCAACTCTTGAGTGAAATTTCTCCGCTATTGAGCCAGATTTCTTTTCCGTTATCACATTGCACCAAAAGTTTTCCACTTTCAGAGATGTCTTTAGCAAGTCCCTTGTAGTCTTTTTGCTCTAGTGTGAAAGTGACTTCTTTTCCAAGAACGAATGACTGTTTTTTATATAGGTATAATAGCTCTTCTGCTGGTGTTTCGAAGAAAGCACGCCATATTTCGATAATTAATTCATTTCTTGTTATTAGAGCTGTAGTTTTAAATAAGCTAGAAGCTTTTTCTTTTAATTCTTGTGGGAAGTCTTTAATAGTAAAGTTGATTCCTACTCCAATAATGATATCTGTGACTAAGCCTGTTTCTACAGATGTCATTGCTTCAGTGAGAATTCCTCCAATTTTATGATTGTTTAGATAGATATCATTGACCCATTTTATGTCGATATCTATTAAAGTTAGGTTCTTAATGGCTTTGTAGATAGCTCCAGCTACAAGTAGTGTGTAGGATGGTAATTTGTCATAGGGGAGATTTGGTTTGAGATGGAGTGTCATATAAATGCCACCTTGTGGTGAGTAGAAGGAACGTTGAAAACGGCCTCGGCCTGCTGTTTGATAGGAAGCTAGATATAGGGTATTTGCTTCATGGCCTAAATCAATTGCTTCTTTTGCATCTAGTTGTGTTGATTTTGTTTCGGGTTTAAAGCTGACTTTAATTGGAAGATTTTCTTCTAGAAGTTCTGGAAGAATAAGGTCTCCATTCATCAATTTATAGCCTTTGTTTTTGATACTATCAATTTCAATGCCTTCTTGTTCTAGCCGCTTGATGGCTTTCCAAATTGATGTTCGGGTCAGTGATAGTTCTTCTGCAATTTTTTCTCCGCTGATATAATCGGTTTCTTTAGCTAGAATTTGGTAGACGGCTTGGTAGGATTTCATAGTGTTTCCTTTCTCACTAGTTGGTGTTGAGAATATTCTTTTCTTGTTTGACTTGGAGTCTGATTAAAGTATTGTTTATAAGCTTTCGAAAAATGTAGTGGATCTGAAAAACCTACCGAGTATGCAATTACCTTGATAGACTCTTGGGTATTTTCGAGAAGTTGTTTAGCTCGGTGCATTCGAACGTAAAGTAGGTATTCTTTGGGTGATAAGGTGTTAAATTCTTTGAATACACTTGATAAGTAGCTTCTGTGAACGGATAGTTCTTTTGCTAAATCTTGAATTGTAAGTGATTGAGGATAGTGGCTATCAATTAATCGTTTGCATTCAAGATAGAGTTGGTGGGTTGATGAAATATTCTTTTTTTTCTGATTGGGAGCAATAGTTCCCAGATGAAACATCAGTTCATGGAGTTGTCCCATGATATGGAGTTGAGCTAATTCATTTGATTTGGTAATCTGAGCGAAGCGGACAATGTCTGAGATGAGTCTTGCAGTAGTCTGGGTATGACAAGTTTCAGATTGGATGAGATAGGATTGATTAGAAATTTGAGAAAGAGCAAAATAATCAGGAGCTTTCCCTCCAGTGATTCCTAACCAGTAGTAGGCCCAAGGCTCTTTACTATCTGCTTGATAAAAGGTTAATTCATCTGGTTTTAATAGAAAGAAATCTCCTTCTTTTAAATCAACAATTTTACCATTGTAATGAAATTTTCCTTGTCCTTTACTAATGTAATGTAGAACGTATGTATCACGAATGGCTGGACCAAAAGAGTAATTAGGTGTGCATTCCTCATATCCATAAAAGCTTAGGGAAAGGTCGATTGTTCCAGTCTGGTATTCTGAAAAAACTAACATGTGCTACCTCCTACCTAACATTTTACCATATTCTTGAGACATTTTTCTATTTTGGAAAGCGATTTCAGATGATAAAATAGAATCATTAAAGTGATGAGGTGAAGTAAATGGGAGTTAGGATAGAGAATAATCTATTTTATGTTGAGAGTAAAAATTTAAGTTTGATTATTGAAAATCGAAATGGGTACTTACTTTTGAAACATTTAGGAAAGACTATTAAGAACTATAAAGGTTCCAATAGTGTTTATGAACGAGACCATGCCTTTTCAGGAAATCCAACGGCTCATAATCGAACCTTTAGTTTAGATACTCAGCGACAGATTTTTGGGCAACATGGCTTAGGAGATTTTAGGAAACCAACTATACAGGTTCAGCACGATGCAACTGAGGTAACAGATTTTCGTTTTATAGAAGCAAAGATTTTAAAAGGTCAAAATGGTCCACAGGGTTTACCTTCCCCACATAGCATGGACGATACAGAGACTCTTGTCTTAATGTTAGAAGATTCTAAGGCTCAACTTAGTCTGACTTTGTATTATACTACTTTTAATAATGATGCGACTATTGCTAGCTACAGTAAATTAGATAATAATAGTAATCAGGAAGTTGTCATCCATAAAGATTTTTCTTTTATGGCTGATTTTCCAGCTGCAGATTACGAAATAGTAACTCTGCAGGGTGCTTATGCTCGTGAAAAGACTGTTAGACGTCAACAGGTAGAACAAGGAATCTTTTCGATTAGTTCAAACCGAGGTGCTTCTGGTCATGCTCAAACACCAGCTCTTCTACTATGCGAACAAGGAGTCACAGAGGATGCTGGGAATGTGTTTGCTATTCAACTAATGTATAGTGGCAACTTTGAAGCTTTTGTTCAAAAAAATCAATTGAATGAAGTTCGGGTGGCTATTGGCATTAATCCAGAAAACTTTTCTTGGAAGTTAGCTCCTGAGGAATACTTTGAAACACCGGTAGCTTTAGTGACTCATTCAGATCAGGGATTAACTGGTATTAGTCATGAAAGTCAGAATTTTGTACTGAAGCACATTATGCTAAGTGAATTTTCTAAAAAAGAACGTCCAATTCTAATCAATAACTGGGAAGCTACTTACTTTGACTTTCAGAGAGAAAAACTGTTAGAGTTAGCAGATGAAGCTAAGAAAGTTGGCATTGAACTTTTTGTATTAGATGATGGTTGGTTTGGCAATCGTTTTGATGATAATCGTGCTTTAGGTGATTGGGTTGTTAATGAGGAAAAACTGGGTGGAAGTCTAGAAAGTCTGATTTCAGCTATCCATGAAAGAGGTTTGCAGTTTGGACTTTGGTTAGAACCCGAAATGATTTCTGTAGATAGTGATTTGTATCGTCAACATCCTGACTGGGCTATTCAGGTTCCTGGCTATGAGCATACTTATTCTCGGAATCAATTAGTACTTAATCTTGCCAATCCTCAGGTAGTAGAATACTTGAAAAGTGTCTTAGATCAACTCCTATTTTATCATGATATTGATTACATTAAATGGGATATGAACCGCAATATCACTAAGCTAGGGAATGGATTAACTTATCTAGAGACACAGATGCAATCTCATCAGTACATGCTGGGGCTTTATGAACTCGTTTCTTATCTGACAGAGAAGCACAGCCATATTCTCTTTGAGTCCTGCTCTGGTGGTGGTGGACGAAATGATCTGGGTATGATACGCTATTTCCCACAAGTCTGGGCAAGTGATAATACTGATGCGATTGCACGTTTACCAATTCAATACGGCTCATCCTATCTCTATCCAACCATTTCTATGGGGGCTCATGTGTCAGCAGTACCGAATCATCAGATGGGACGAATGACACCATTAGAAACACGCGGTCATGTAGCAATGATGGGAAATTTGGGATATGAGCTTGATTTGACAAGTTTATCAGATGAAGAGAAAGCTGAGATTGCTAATCAGGTGAACTTGTATAAAGAATTACGACCAGTAGTTCAGTTAGGACAACAGTATAGACTCATTAACCCTGATACTGAATCCAATGAAGCAGCTGTACAATTTAATTACGGCAATCAAACGATTGTAACCTACGTTCGCGTTTTGTCAGTTGTAGAGGCCATGGAAACAACTTTAAAATTAAAAGATTTGGATGAAGAGGGACTATATGAATTACAGGAAAATGGCGAAGTTTACTCAGGTGCAGAACTCATGTATGCAGGCTTAACTGTTATCTTATCCCAAGGAGATTTTTTGAGTAGACAGTATATTTTTAGAAGACTATAATAAAGGTGTATAAATTTATAAAGGAGGCTTTCCAATGAAATGGTATAAAAAAATCGGACTTCTTGCAATTACAGGTTTAGCTTTGTTTGGGCTCGGCGCTTGCTCCAACTATGGTAAATCTGCGGATGGCACAGTGACCATCGAGTATTTCAACCAGAAAAAAGAAATGACCAAAACCTTGGAAGAAATCACTCGTGATTTTGAGAAGGAAAACCCTAAGATCAAGGTCAAAGTCGTCAATGTACCAAATGCTGGTGAAGTATTGAAGACACGCGTTCTCGCAGGAGATGTGCCTGATGTGGTCAATATTTACCCACAGTCCATCGAACTGCAAGAATGGGCAAAAGCAGGTGTCTTTGAAGATTTGAGCAACAAAGACTACCTGAAACGCGTGAAAAATGGCTACGCTGAAAAATATGCTGTAAACGAAAAAGTTTACAACGTTCCTTTTACAGCTAATGCTTATGGAATTTACTACAACAAAGATAAATTCGAAGAACTGGGCTTGAAGGTTCCTGAAACCTGGGATGAATTTGAACAGTTAGTCAAAGATATCGTTGCTAAAGGACAAACACCATTTGGAATTGCAGGTGCAGATGCTTGGACACTCAATGGTTACAATCAATTAGCCTTTGCGACAGCAACAGGTGGAGGAAAAGAAGCAAATCAATACCTTCGTTATTCTCAACCAAATGCCATTAAATTGTCGGATCCGATTATGAAAGATGATATCAAGGTCATGGACATCCTTCGCATCAATGGCTCTAAGCAAAAGAACTGGGAAGGTGCTGGCTATACCGATGTTATCGGAGCCTTCGCACGTGGGGATGTCCTCATGACACCAAATGGGTCTTGGGCGATCACAGCGATTAATGAACAAAAACCGAACTTTAAGATTGGGACCTTCATGATTCCAGGAAAAGAAAAAGGACAAAGCTTAACCGTTGGTGCGGGAGACTTGGCATGGTCTATCTCAGCCACCACCGAACATCCAAAAGAAGCCAATGCCTTTGTGGAATATATGACCCGTCCAGAAGTCATGCAAAAATACTACGATGTGGACGGATCTCCAACAGCGATCGAAGGGGTCAAACAAGCAGGAGAAGATTCACCGCTTGCTGGTATGACCGAATATGCCTTTACGGATCGTCACTTGGTCTGGTTGCAACAATACTGGACCAGTGAAGCAGACTTCCATACCTTGACCATGAACTATGTCTTGACCGGTGATAAACAAGGCATGGTCAATGATTTGAATGCCTTCTTTAACCCGATGAAAGCGGATGTGGATTAGGAGTAGAGAGACTATGAAAAAAGTATTACAAAAATATTGGGCATGGGCTTTTGTGGTCATCCCCCTCTTGTTACAAGCAATTTTCTTCTATGTGCCGATGTTTCAAGGAGCCTTTTACAGTTTTACCAACTGGACAGGATTGACTTACAACTACAAATTTGTCGGCTTAAACAACTTTAAGCTCCTCTTCATGGATCCAAAATTCATGAATGCGATTGGCTTTACCGCAATCATTACGATTGCCATGGTGGTTGGTGAGATTGCACTCGGGATCTTCATTGCGCGTGTCTTGAATTCTAAAATCAAAGGCCAAACCTTCTTCCGTGCTTGGTTCTTCTTCCCAGCTGTTTTATCTGGTTTGACAGTGGCTTTGATCTTCAAGCAAGTCTTCAACTACGGTCTTCCAGCGATTGGGAATGCCCTTCATATTGAATTTCTCCAAACCAGTCTTTTAGGGACTAAGTGGGGAGCAATCTTTGCGGCTGTCTTTGTCCTTCTTTGGCAAGGGGTGGCTATGCCCATCATCATCTTCCTAGCTGGTTTGCAATCTATTCCAACTGAGATTACAGAGGCAGCAAGGATTGATGGTGCGACTAGCAAGCAAGTTTTCTGGAACATTGAATTGCCTTACTTGCTACCAAGTGTCTCTATGGTCTTTATCCTAGCCCTAAAAGGTGGGCTGACTGCCTTTGACCAAGTCTTTGCCATGACCGGTGGTGGTCCAAACAATGCCACAACCTCACTTGGGCTCTTGGTTTATAACTATGCCTTTAAAAACAACCAATTCGGTTATGCCAATGCCATTGCCGTAATCTTGTTCTTCTTAATTGTAGTGATTTCGATCATCCAATTGAGAGTATCTAAGAAATTTGAAATTTAAGAGGAGAAGCATGATGAAACAAGATGAAAGAAAAGCCCTGATTGGCAAATACACTCTATTGATTCTAGGAACGGTTCTGATTTTAGTGCCGCTCCTTGCTACCCTCTTTAGTTCCTTCAAACCCACTAAGGATATTGTAGATAATTTCTTTGGATTTCCAACCAACTTCACATGGGACAACTTTAGCCGTCTCTTAGCTGATGGGATTGGAGGCTATTATTGGAACTCTGTCGTCATCACTGTCTTGTCTTTACTTGCAGTAATGATCTTTATTCCTATGGCAGCCTACTCCATCGCTCGCAATATGAGTAAAAGAAAAGCCTTTACCATCATGTATACCCTCTTAATCCTCGGAATCTTCGTACCTTTCCAAGTCATCATGATTCCGATTACGGTTATGATGAGTAAACTCGGTTTGGCTAATACCTTTGGTTTGATCTTGCTCTACTTGACCTATGCGATTCCACAGACCCTCTTTCTCTATGTTGGCTATATCAAAATCTCGATCCCAGAAAGTCTGGATGAAGCAGCAGAGATCGATGGGGCTAATCAATTTACAACCTATTTCCGCATCATCTTCCCAATGATGAAACCGATGCATGCGACAACCATGATCATCAATGCCCTTTGGTTCTGGAATGACTTCATGTTGCCACTCCTTGTCTTGAACCGGGATTCCAAAATGTGGACTCTGCCTTTGTTCCAATACAACTACGCAGGCCAATATTTCAACGACTACGGACCAAGCTTTGCCTCTTACGTGGTCGGCATTATCAGTATCACCATTGTCTATCTCTTCTTCCAACGCCATATCATTTCAGGAATGAGCAACGGGGCAGTGAAGTAATACTCAATGAAAATCNNGTTTTGAGGTTGTGGATGAAACTGACGAAGTCAGTAACCATACCTACGGCAAGGTGAAGCTGACGTGGTTTGAAGAGATTTTCGAAGAGTATAAGAAGAGCTCATGGAATCTATAGTCTTTGACACAGAGGAAGAGTTCAGCTTGTTGATAATTCTATGTAGAAAACAAGAAAGTAGTACTTTGTTTATCACAGTCTATATTAGTACGAGTTTGATGATAAATAGAGATTTAAAATGAATTTTATTTATGAAGCCAGATCATATGAGACTTGGCTTCAATTAGAAAAAGGAGAGTAATGATGCCAATTCAAAATAAAACCATGTTGATTACCTATTCTGATAGCCTTGGAAATAATCTTAAAGACTTATATGATAATTTGGAAGAGCATTTTGGAGATGCTATTGGAGGAGTTCACCTTTTACCATTTTTCCCATCAACAGGTGATCGTGGATTTGCGCCAGTTGACTACGACGAAGTGGACTCAGCTTTTGGTGATTGGGAGGATGTTAAGCGTTTAGGTGAGAGATATTATCTTATGTTTGATTTTATGATTAATCATATTTCTCGTCAATCCAAGTATTATAAGGACTATCAAGAAAAACATGAAGCCAGTGAATTTAAAGCTCTCTTTTTAAACTGGGATAAGTTTTGGCCAGAAAACCGTCCGACACAGTCTGATGTAGATTTAATTTACAAGCGTAAGGATCGTGCACTAAAGCAAGAGATTGTGTTTGAAGATGGTTCAGTGGAACATTTGTGGAATACCTTTGGTGAGGAGCAGATTGATCTTGATGTGACCAAAGAAGTAACTATGGAATTTATCCGTAAGACCATTCAGCACTTGGCAAGTAATGGGTGTGATTTGATTCGTCTAGATGCCTTTGCTTATGCAGTGAAGAAATTGGATACTAATGATTTCTTTGTGGAACCAGATATTTGGGATTTATTGGACAAAGTTCGAGATATCGCTGCTGAGTATGGGACAGAGCTTTTACCTGAGATTCATGAACACTATTCGATTCAGTTTAAAATAGCAGACCATGATTACTATGTTTATGATTTTGCTCTTCCAATGGTGACACTTTATACTCTTTACAGTTCCAGAACAGAGCGTTTGGCTAAGTGGTTAAAGATGAGCCCGATGAAGCAATTTACGACGCTAGATACCCATGATGGGATTGGAGTAGTAGATGTCAAGGATATCCTGACCGATGAGGAGATTGACTATGCTTCAAATGAACTCTATAAGGTTGGAGCCAATGTCAAACGTAAGTACTCTAGTGCCGAGTATAACAACTTAGATATCTACCAAATCAATTCAACCTACTATTCAGCGCTTGGAGATGATGATGTCAAGTATTTTCTCGCTCGTCTAATTCAAGCTTTTGCCCCAGGTATTCCTCAGGTTTACTATGTGGGTCTATTAGCAGGCAAGAATGACTTGAAATTATTAGAAGAAACTAAAGAAGGTCGAAATATTAATCGTCATTACTATAGCAACGAGGAAATAGCAAAAGAGGTGCAACGACCTGTTGTGAAGGCCCTTCTCAATCTATTTTCTTTCCGTAACCGTTCAGAAGCCTTTGATCTAGAAGGGACTACTGAGATAGAGACACCAACAGCTCACAGCATTGTAATCAAACGTCAAAATAAAGATAAGTCCGTAACAGCAGTAGCAGAAATTGATTTGCAAAATCAGACTTATCGGGTAATTGAGAATGGAGTTGAAGTAACATTTTGAAGCCTTGATATGGTGGATAAAATAGGGTTTTTATTTTGGAAAACGTTTCCTTTGTTTTCAAATTGCTAAAAAAGTGGTACAATATAGGATAGCTTACTATTATCTGAATCAGCTGATTTGGAGAGAAAGGATTCATTTTGAAATCAATAGGCTTTATTGAAAAGCTGAAGGGGTTGTCTAGTAAAGAGCTGATTTTATTGGGAATTATCCTAAGTATCTTTTTACCCTTTTATCTTTTTGTAGTTGTACTCTGTTTATATATTATCAGTTTGATTTTTACAGGAGACATGAAAAGTATTCTTCAGAAAATGGGGGAGCATCCGATGCTGCTTCTTTTTCTTAGCTATAGTACTGTTATATCCATTCTTGCACAAAATTGGATGGGTCTTGTGGCTTCAGTAGGAATGTTTCTATTTACTATTTTCTTTTTGCACTATCAGTCGATTTTATCCCATAAATTCTTTCGATTGATTTTGCAGTTCGTCTTGTTTGGTAGTGTCTTGTCAGCTGCTTTTGCCAGTTTAGAACATTTCCAAATTGTGAAGAAATTTAACTATGCTTTTCTTTCACCCAATATGCAGGTGTGGCATCAGAACCGGGCAGAAGTGACCTTCTTTAATCCTAATTATTATGGAATTATTTGTTGTTTCTGTATTATGATTGCTTTCTATCTGTTTACAACGACCAAGTTGAATTGGTTGAAAGTATTCTGTGTGATTGCAGGCTTTGTTAATCTCTTTGGTTTGAACTTTACTCAAAATCGAACTGCCTTTCCTGCTATTATCGCTGGAGCAATTATCTATCTCTTTACGACTATTAAAAACTGGAAGGCCTTTTGGCTTAGTATTGGGGTCTTTGCGATTGGTTTGAGTTTCCTCTTTTCTAGTGATTTAGGAGTTCGAATGGGTACTTTAGACTCTTCTATGGAAGAACGCATTTCTATCTGGGATGCTGGGATGGCCTTGTTTAAGCAAAATCCTTTTTGGGGTGAAGGGCCATTGACCTATATGCACTCTTATCCTCGGATACATGCTCCTTACCATGAACATGCCCACAGTCTTTATATTGATACGATTCTGAGTTACGGAATTGTGGGTACCATTTTATTAGTTCTGTCTTCTGTTGCTCCTGTTCGCTTGATGATGGATATGAGTCAGGAGTCGGGGAAACGTCCGATTATCGGCCTTTATCTATCTTTCCTTACAGTGGTTGCTGTGCACGGAATTTTTGACTTGGCTCTCTTCTGGATTCAGTCAGGCTTTATTTTCTTGCTAGTTATGTGCAGTATTCCATTGGAGCATCGAATGTTGGTATCGGACATGACGGATTAAGTTTTATAAGTTTGAAATCTTCTACCTTGGGTAGGAGATTTTTTTATACGATGGGCATGTCGTGCATCTGAGGTGTAAGTCCTCTGTAGGGATCCACTACCGGTGAATACAATAGCGCTCCCCAAGCCTGACTATCGTGAGGTAGCGGATTAAAATGGTCTGGGGATAGATCGTTTTAAGTCTGACGCAGGAAATAAGAATTGTCAGAGAAAGCAATAGTGAAATCGTAGGCTATGATATGAATAGAAACGTGATAGCGAGGAGCATATAGTGGATAAGGTAGCGAGAAATTTTAAAGTATAAAAGATAGTCTTAATCTATATATGTAAATCACAAAAGTAATTGAATTCGGAATAAGGTTGGTGTGAAAAGACATAGTAAACTGAATCTTGAATACTAGAATGATACTTCTACAATATTGTTATAATTTAATTTGAATTCCAAAATCACATTGTTCCGTCCGTATTTCATTTTACTGTATGTCTTCCTAAACTCCAAAGTTTCTGCGTCAAATTTCCTATTTTCACTGTAGTCTTTGACACTTCGAACGACAATTTGAATCATATATTCAAAAAAAAATGAAAAATTTGTGCCAACAAGCCTAAATATTCTGAAAATTTGTTTGATTTTTAATGGATAATGTGATATAATGGTTGTCAATCTATAATTCACATAAACAGAGGAGTAGAAAATGAAAAAAAATCGTGTATTTGCTACAGCAGGTCTTGTTTTATTAGCAGCAGGTGTACTTGCAGCATGCAGTTCTTCAAAATCATCTGATTCATCAGCCCCTAAAGCTTATGGCTATGTTTATACAGCAGACCCAGAAACCTTGGACTACCTGATTTCAAGTAAAAATAGTACAACAGTAGTGACTTCAAATGGGATTGATGGTTTATTCACTAACGATAATTACGGTAATCTTGCTCCTGCAGTTGCAGAGGATTGGGAAGTCTCTAAGGATGGTTTGACCTACACTTATAAGATTCGTAAAGGGGTTAAATGGTTTACCTCTGATGGAGAAGAATATGCAGAGGTGACGGCTAAAGATTTCGTGAACGGTTTAAAACACGCAGCAGATAAAAAATCAGAAGCTATGTATTTAGCTGAAAATTCGGTTAAAGGCTTGGCAGATTATCTATCAGGAACTTCAACAGATTTTTCAACAGTTGGTGTCAAGGCGGTTGATGATTATACGTTACAATACACTTTGAACCAGCCTGAACCGTTCTGGAACTCTAAGTTGACCTATTCTATTTTCTGGCCTCTGAATGAAGAATTCGAAACATCAAAAGGAAGCGATTTTGCTAAACCAACAGATCCGACATCCTTGCTTTATAATGGTCCATTCTTGTTGAAAGGGTTGACTGCAAAATCTTCTGTAGAGTTTGTAAAAAATGAGCAATATTGGGATAAAGAAAATGTCCACCTAGATACTATCAATCTAGCTTACTATGATGGATCAGATCAGGAGTCGCTAGAGCGTAACTTCACTAGTGGAGCTTATAGTTATGCCCGTCTTTACCCTACCAGCTCCAACTATTCTAAGGTTGCAGAAGAATACAAGGACAATATCTATTACACACAATCAGGCTCTGGGATTGCTGGTCTGGGTGTGAATATTGATCGCCAAAGTTACAACTATACTTCTAAAACTACAGATTCAGAGAAAGTAGCTACTAAGAAGGCATTGCTTAACAAAGATTTCCGTCAAGCCTTGAATTTTGCTCTTGATCGCTCAGCTTACTCAGCTCAAATCAATGGTAAAGATGGAGCAGCTTTAGCAGTTCGTAATTTATTTGTAAAACCAGACTTTGTTTCAGCTGGTGAGAAGACCTTTGGTGATTTAGTCGCTGCTCAACTTCCTGCTTATGGTGATGAGTGGAAAGGTGTGAATTTAGCTGATGGGCAGGATGGTTTATTCAATGCTGACAAGGCCAAGGCAGAGTTTGCGAAAGCTAAGAAAGCTTTAGAAGCAGACGGCGTTCAGTTTCCTATTCATCTGGACGTTCCAGTAGACCAAGCATCAAAAAACTATATATCTCGTATTCAGTCCTTTAAACAATCTGTAGAAACAGTTCTTGGTGTTGAAAATGTCGTTGTTGATATTCAACAAATGACAAGTGATGAATTCCTTAATATTACTTACTATGCTGCCAATGCTTCATCTGAGGATTGGGATGTATCAGGAGGAGTTTCATGGGGGCCAGACTATCAAGACCCATCTACTTACCTGGATATTTTAAAAACAACTAGCAGTGAAACTACAAAAATATATTTAGGATTTGATAATCCAAATAGCCCTTCAGTAGTTCAAGTTGGTTTGAAAGAATACGATAAATTAGTTGATGAAGCTGCCAAAGAGACAAGCGACTTGAATGTCCGTTATGAAAAATATGCAGCGGCTCAAGCATGGTTGACAGATAGTTCACTCTTTATTCCTGCTATGGCTTCTTCTGGTGCAGCACCAGTGCTTTCACGAATTGTTCCATTTACTGGAGCTTCTGCGCAAACAGGCTCTAAGGGGTCAGATGTTTACTTCAAATATTTGAAATTACAAGATAAAGCGGTGACTAAGGAAGAGTATGAAAAAGCTCGTGAAAAATGGTTGAAAGAAAAAGCTGAATCAAATGAGAAAGCTCAAAAAGAATTGGCAAGTCATGTGAAGTAAATAATTTCTAATAGAACTTTCTCTCCATGAGGAGAAGGTTCTTTTGGGATTTTTAAAGGAAATAATATGAAAAAATATATTTTTATGCGTGTTTTGCGGTCATTGGTTTCGATTTTCTTAGTAACGACTTTGACCTACACGATTATCTATACCTTGGTTCCTCGAAAATTGATTTTCAAGCAGGATCCTAACTATAATAAAATTGCGACAACGGCTGATAAACGTGATAACTATGAAAATACTGTGTTTGAGCGTATGGGCTACATTGAGTATTACGATACTAAAGAGTTGCAAGAAAAGGCAAGTAGCATGGATTCTTCTGTAACAGTAGAAGCAAATGCGACCAATAAAGCTATTTATGAAAAGTACATCAATCAATTAGGTCATGGTTGGACTTTGGGAGAATTTACTGAAAGTGGTCAATTCTATGCTACTCGTGAAATTCCAATTTTTGAACGTGTTTTTCACTTCTATGCTAACTTGATTGACATTGACCATACAAATAAAATCCAAGACCCTGAAAATCCAGACTTGAAACGCTACCTTCGTTTTGAAAATGATCCAGCTATCGGATGGTCATTGGTCGGTTCAGGAACTAAACATAAATATCTCTTGTACTTTAACAGTCAGTTCCCATTTGTTCATCAAAACTTTGTGAACTTGAATTTAGGTGACTCTTACCCAACCTATGCTAATACACCAGTTCTTCAGGTTATTACTCAAGGTCAAGGACAAACCAAAACTGCCCAAGTTCAGTTCCCAACAGGTAAGAAAACGTCTTCTGTAAATATTTACTCAAGAACCTACAAGTCACCTAGTCAGGCTGACTCTCGTGAAGTAGCTAGCTATGGGAAAGATGATCCTTATACAGCGACTGAAAGTAATTACCAATATCCATCTATGATTGTCAGCTCTGCTATTACTGGTTTGATTGGTTTGGTTCTTGCCTATGCTCTTGCCGTGCCACTTGGTTCAGCCATGGCTCGTTTCAAGAACACTTGGATTGATAGCCTCTCAACAGGGGCTTTGACCTTCTTGCTTGCTCTTCCAACGATTGCCTTGGTTTACATCGTTCGATTGATTGGATCATCTATTGCCCTTCCAGATTCATTCCCTATCTTGGGAGCTGGAGATTGGCGTTCTTACGTTTTACCAGCAGTCATCCTTGGTTTGTTGGGTGCTCCTGGTACAGCCATTTGGATTCGTCGTTACATGATTGACTTGCAATCTCAAGACTTTGTTCGTTTCGCTCGTGCAAAAGGTTTGTCTGAAAAAGAAATTTCAAACAAACACATCTTTAAAAATGCCATGGTTCCGCTGGTTTCAGGAATTCCTGCTGCCATTATTGGGGTTATCGGTGGTGCAACCCTTACTGAAACAGTCTTCGCCTTCCCAGGTATGGGTAAAATGTTGATTGACTCTGTAAAAGCATCTAATAACTCTATGGTCGTTGGTCTTGTCTTCATCTTTACATGTATTTCTATCTTCTCACGTCTTTTGGGAGATATTTGGATGACTATTATTGACCCACGTATTAAATTGACTGAGAAAGGAGGCAAATAATGTCTACAATCGATAAAGAAAAATTTCAGTTTGTAAAACGTGACGATTTTGCCTCTGAAACTATTGATGCGCCAGCATATTCTTACTGGAAATCAGTGTTTAAACAATTTATGAAGAAAAAATCAACTGTAGTCATGTTGGGAATCTTGGTAGCCATCATTTTGATAAGTTTCATCTACCCAATGTTTTCTAAGTTTGATTTCAATGATGTCAGCAAGGTAAACGACTTTAGTGTTCGTTATATCAAGCCAAATGCGGAGCATTGGTTCGGTACTGACAGTAACGGTAAATCGCTCTTTGACGGTGTCTGGTTCGGAGCTCGTAACTCCATCCTCATTTCTGTGATTGCGACAGTGATTAACTTGGTTATCGGTGTTTTTGTCGGTGGTATTTGGGGTATTTCAAAATCAGTTGACCGTGTCATGATGGAAGTTTACAACGTCATCTCAAACATCCCACCTCTTTTGATTGTTATTGTCTTGACTTACTCAATCGGAGCTGGATTCTGGAATCTGATTTTTGCCATGAGCGTAACAACATGGATTGGTATTGCCTTCATGATCCGTGTGCAAATCTTGCGCTATCGTGACTTGGAATACAACTTGGCGTCACGTACTTTGGGAACACCAACCTTGAAGATTGTTGCCAAAAATATCATGCCTCAATTGGTATCTGTTATTGTGACAACCATGACTCAAATGCTTCCAAGCTTTATCTCATACGAAGCCTTCTTGTCTTTCTTCGGTCTTGGATTACCGATTACAGTGCCAAGTTTGGGTCGTTTGATTTCGGATTATTCACAAAACGTAACAACCAATGCTTACTTGTTCTGGATTCCATTGACAACCCTTGTCTTGGTATCCTTGTCCCTTTTCGTAGTTGGTCAAAACTTAGCGGATGCTAGTGATCCACGTACACATAGATAGGAGTAGAAATGACAAAAGAAAAAAATGTAATTTTGACTGCTCGCGATATTGTCGTGGAATTTGACGTTCGTGACAAAGTATTGACAGCCATTCGCGGCGTTTCCCTTGAACTAGTCGAAGGAGAAGTATTAGCCTTGGTAGGTGAGTCAGGATCAGGTAAATCTGTTTTGACAAAGACCTTCACAGGTATGCTCGAAGAAAATGGTCGCATTGCCCAAGGTAGTATTGACTACCGTGGTCAGGACTTGACAGCTTTATCTTCTCACAAGGATTGGGAACAAATTCGTGGTGCTAAGATTGCGACTATCTTCCAGGACCCAATGACTAGTTTGGACCCCATTAAAACAATTGGTAGTCAGATTACAGAAGTTATTGTAAAACACCAAGGAAAAACAGCTAAAGAAGCGAAAGAATTGGCCATTGACTACATGAATAAGGTTGGCATTCCAGACGCAGATAGACGTTTTAATGAATACCCATTCCAATATTCTGGAGGAATGCGTCAACGTATCGTTATTGCGATTGCCCTTGCCTGCCGACCTGATGTCTTGATCTGTGATGAGCCAACAACTGCCTTGGATGTAACTATTCAAGCTCAGATTATTGATTTGCTAAAATCTTTACAAAACGAGTATCATTTCACAACAATCTTTATTACCCACGACCTTGGTGTGGTGGCAAGTATTGCGGATAAGGTAGCGGTTATGTATGCAGGAGAAATCGTTGAGTATGGAACTGTTGAGGAAGTCTTCTATGACGCTTGCCATCCATATACATGGAGTCTCTTGTCTAGCTTGCCTCAGCTTGCTGATGATAAAGGGGATCTTTACTCAATCCCAGGAACACCTCCGTCACTTTATACTGACCTGAAAGGGGATGCCTTTGCCTTGCGTTCTGACTATGCAATGCAGATTGACTTCGAACAAAAAGCTCCTCAATTCTCAGTATCAGAGACACATTGGGCTAAAACTTGGCTACTTCATGAGGATGCTCCAAAAGTAGAAAAACCAGCTGTGATTGCAAATCTCCATGATAAGATCCGTGAAAAAATGGGATTTGCTCATCTGGCTGACTAGGAGGAAGGAAATGTCTGAAAAATTAGTAGAAATTAAAGATTTAGAAATTTCCTTCGGTGAAGGAAGTAAGAAGTTTGTCGCGGTTAAAAATGCTAACTTCTTTATCAACAAGGGAGAAACGTTCTCGCTTGTTGGTGAGTCAGGTAGTGGGAAAACAACTATTGGTCGTGCTATCATCGGTCTCAATGATACAAGTAATGGAGATATCATTTTTGAGGGTCAAAAGATTAATGGTAAGAAATCGCGTGAACAAGCTGCGGAATTGATTCGTCGTATCCAGATGATTTTCCAAGACCCTGCGGCAAGTTTGAATGAACGTGCGACTGTTGATTATATTATTTCTGAAGGTCTTTACAATCACCATTTGTTTAAGGATGAAGCAGAGCGTGAAGAGAAAGTTCAAAATATTATCCGTGAAGTGGGTCTGCTTGCTGAGCATTTGACTCGTTACCCTCATGAGTTTTCAGGTGGTCAACGTCAACGTATCGGTATTGCCCGTGCCTTGGTCATGCAACCAGACTTTGTTATTGCGGATGAACCAATTTCAGCCTTGGACGTTTCTGTGCGTGCCCAAGTCTTGAACTTGCTCAAAAAATTCCAAAAAGAACTTGGCTTGACCTATCTCTTTATCGCCCATGACTTGTCGGTTGTTCGTTTTATTTCAGATCGTATCGCAGTTATTTACAAGGGTGTTATTGTAGAGGTTGCAGAGACAGAAGAATTGTTTAACAATCCAATTCACCCATATACTCAAGCCTTGCTTTCAGCGGTACCAATCCCAGATCCAATCTTGGAACGTAAGAAGGTCTTGAAGGTTTACGACCCAAGTCAACACGATTATGAGACTGATAAGCCATCTATGGTAGAAATCCGTCCAGGTCACTATGTTTGGGCGAACCAAGCCGAATTGGCACGTTACCAACAAGGGTTAAACTAATAATGGTTTTATAATTTCCATGTCAATTTTTATGGAAATTATAAACCTTTTTTTGTTGGACTGATTTGAAAATCTTTGAAAGCGTACTGAAAGAATTTTCGAAAAATTTTAAAATATTCTGAAATATTCTTGACAGCTAATGAAAAAGGTGGTAAGATAGGAAACATCAAAAAAGAAAGCAGAAAAAGAAATGAATAAGAGACAAGCTGTAACGATGAATCAAAACTTTTACTTTAGCTACTTTAGATAGTGTTTGTAGACATGTCACCATGGATGCAAACAGTTCAAGCAATTTGTTTGTATCTATGTGGCTAAGATTTTTGATTGTAGTCCATATAGATGAATATCTAAATGGACTAGCAAAGTTATAACTTGTTAGATTATTTCAAGCATCCGTTTAGATAGTATCTAGGCGGTTTTTTTGTTTTATCTTTTCTGAGAAGGAGTTTCATTATGAAAGTTGTTCGAAAATTACTAGCACCCCTCTTGGTAGTGGGGATCCTCTTGATCTCTCTGATTAGTTTGCATCAGTTGAAGGCAGATAAGAAAAAAGATGTTTTTCTTATCGGTATTTCGCAGTTTATTACTCATCAATCTTTGGACGCTACCAGAGAAGGCTTTGTGGATGAGCTGGCCAAACAAGGCTATGTTGAGGGGGAAAATATTGAGATTGATTTGCAAAATGCACAGGGTGAGCAAAGAAATCTAAAAACCATTTCCCAGCAACTAGCAGAATCTAGTGATGTCGTTCTAGCCATCGCAACACCTTCTTCCCAGAGCTTGGCCAATACAACACAAACGACACCGGTTATCTTTTCAGCGGTAACAGATCCTGTCAGTGCCAAGTTGGTTGAGTCAAGAGAACACCCTGGGGGCAATGTGACTGGGACAAGCGATCAGTCATCAGATGCCATTTCAACCCAAATCAATTTGATAAAGAAAGTGTTGCCAAAAGCTAAAACAATTGGAATCCTCTATACTCAGAGCGAGCCAAACTCAGTTGTCCAAAAGGATGAAGCTAAGCGCCTTTTGGAAGAAAAAGGCTTTACCGTTGTTGAAAAAACAATCTTGGACAGTAACAACGTCAAGGCGGCAGCAGAAAGCTTGATGGCAGAGGTGGATATGGTTTTTGTCCCAACGGATAATATCATTTCGTCAACCATGGAAACAGTCAAGCAGGTTTCTATTAAACACAAGGTTCCAGTATTTGGTGGCTCAACAGAAATGACTGCTGTTGGTGGCTTGTATAACTACGGAACCAATTATGAAGAACTGGGACGGCAGACAGCTCGCATGCTGATTCGTGTTTTAAAAGGTGAGAAGCCAGAAAATATAGCAGTTGAGTTGCCTGAAAAACTGGAATTGCATACCAATCAAGAAATGGCAGATGCATTGGGAATTGATATTAGCAAGTTAGAAGGCAAGGAATAAGGAGGTTTAAGATGAATTTTGTATTATCTAGTTTATCAGAAGGTTTGCTATGGTCGATTATGGCTATTGGGGTCTACTTGACTTTCCGTATTTTGGATATTGCGGATATGACTGCTGAGGGAGCCTTTCCTCTGGGGGCAGCAGTCGTTGTATCACAGATACAGGCAGGGACAAATCCTTGGATTTCGACTTTACTTGCTTTGTTTGCAGGTATGGTAGCAGGTCTTGTATCAGGAATGCTCCACACCAAGATGAAAATCCCAGCTCTCTTGACAGGGATTGTGACCTTGACAGGGCTTTATTCCATCAATATTAAAATCATGGGAAGTGTGCCCAATCTTTCCTTGGGAGATTCTTCAACTGTATTTAAACAGTTGGCTAGCTTGGGACTGTCAAATGAAGAAGCTGTTTTCTCATTCAGTTTGGCCTGTCTCTTACTTGTTTGTTTGGTCTTGACTCTTTTGATGAAAACAGAGATTGGCTTGGTCTTGCGTTCGACTGGGGATAATATTCCGATGAGTGAGGCAAATGGGGTCAATGTAGACACCATGAAGATTGTTGGTTACATGATTTCAAACGGTTTGATTGCCCTATGTGGTTCCTTATTTGCTCAAAATGATGGATTTTCAGATGTGACTTCTGGGACAGGAACCATCGTTGTTGGTTTGAGTGCAGTCATTATTGCGGAAGTCTTGATTCACGACTTGACCATTGGAGGCCGCTTGTTATCTATCGGAATTGGTGCAATTGTTTACCGTTTGATTATTTTAAATATCTATGAAATTCCAAATCTAGATCAAAACTTGGTACGTCTCTTTAATGCAATCTTGTTAGCCTTAGTTTTATTTGCACCAGAATTGCAAAAGAGATTAAAGATTCGTGGTCTGAAATTGAGAAATGAATAGGAGGAGAAAGTTATGGCAAGTTTGTTAACACTTGAAAATATTCACAAAACCTTTGAAGCGGGGACGGTCAATGAGAACCATGTCCTCAAAGGATTAGATTTAGAAGTTGAAGAGGGAGATTTTATCTCTGTGATTGGTGGAAATGGAGCAGGGAAATCCACTTTGATGAATATCTTGGCTGGCAATCTATCGGTGGATGAAGGGGACCTTTTATTGGCAGGCAAATCCATTAAAAATCTGAGTGTAAGAAAGAGAGCCAAGGATATCGCCCGTGTTTTTCAAGATCCTAAGATGGGAACAGCCTCTCGTTTGACGATTGAGGAGAATATGGCTATTGCCTTGAGACGCGGGCAGAAGAGAGGGCTTGGTTGGGGCGTGAAGGAGAAGGATAGAATCCAGTTCCAAGAGGCCTTGAAGGAGTTGAATATTGGTCTTGAAAACCGCTTAAAAGTAGATACTCAATATCTCTCAGGAGGACAAAGACAGGCCTTGACCCTAGTCATGGCAGCTCTGGTGAAACCCAAACTTTTGCTTTTGGATGAACATACTGCGGCCCTTGATCCAAAAACCAGTCAAATGGTGATGGACTTGACGCAAAAGATTGTGGAACACCATCAGTTGACGACTTTGATGATTACCCACGATATGAACCATGCGATTGAGTACGGAAATCGTCTCATTATGCTCTATCAGGGTAAGATAGTGGTGGATGTCAAGGGAGAGGAGAAAAAGCATCTGACAGTTGAAGACCTCATGCATCTCTTCCAGAAAAATAGTGGCCAAAGTCTAGTCAGTGATGAATTGGTTTTGGGATAAAGAAAAAGGCTGAGATCCAGTGTCTCAGTCTTTTATTAGCACAAATGGATAGGCAGAAATATGAAATTGATACTTTTCGAAAATCTCTTCAAACCGTGTCAGCTCTATCTGCAACCTCAAAGCGGTGTTTTGAGCAACCTGTGGCTAGCTTCCTAGCTTGCTCTTTGATTTTCATTGAGTATAAACTCAGTAAGGAACCCTCTTTTGCAGAAAAGTAGGGTTCTTTTTGCTGTCTATTCCATCCCTGAAAGCGTAAAACAAACTAGTCAGGGTGGCTAGTTTGTGGTATAATGAAAGAGACTTAAAAAGAAACAGGAGAAATATGATGGATTTACTATTAGCAATTGTATTGATTGTGCTAGCTTTTCTAGGAGGAGCTCTTGGAGGAATGTACTTGGTTCGTAAGCAAATTGAAAAAGAATTTGCTGACAACCCACGTTTGAATGCTGAAGCAGTTCGTACTCTTTTGAGTGCAAATGGTCAAAAACCAAGCGAAGCTAAGGTACAACAAGTTTACCACCAAATCATCCGCCAACAAAAGGCAGCCCTTGCTAACAATAAAAAGAAAAAATAAATAAGGAAAAGTCTGGGATGAAAGTTCCAGACTTCTCACTATGTCGGCTAAGGGTTTAGGGATGAGACTTTTTCCTTGCATTCTATTGATATTTGATTATGATTAAGAGAGATAGTTGTTGAGTAGGCTATCATTCGGTTCATAAGGCTCAATAATCATAATGAACTATCAATCAGAAAAAAGACTAGAAAGAAGACTGTATGGATAATCGACCAATTGGTTTTTTGGATTCGGGTGTCGGGGGCTTGACCGTTGTGCGCGAGCTTATGCGCCAACTTCCCCATGAAGAAATCGTCTATATTGGAGATTCGGCACGGGCGCCTTATGGTCCCCGTCCTGCTGAGCAAATTCGTGAATATACTTGGCAGTTGGTCAACTTTCTTTTGACCAAGGATGTCAAAATGATTGTCATTGCTTGTAATACTGCGACTGCGGTCGTCTGGGAAGAAATCAAGGCTCAACTAGATATTCCTGTCCTAGGTGTTATTTTGCCAGGAGCTTCGGCAGCTATCAAGTCCAGTCAAGGTGGGAAAATCGGAGTGATTGGAACACCCATGACGGTACAATCAGATATCTACCGTCAGAAAATCCATGATTTGGATCCGGACTTACAGGTGGAGAGTTTGGCCTGTCCCAAGTTTGCTCCCTTGGTGGAGTCTGGTGCCCTGTCAACCAGTGTTACCAAGAAAGTGGTCTATGAAACCCTGCGTCCCTTGGTTGGAAAGGTAGATAGCCTGATTTTGGGCTGTACCCATTATCCACTCCTTCGCCCCATCATCCAAAATGTCATGGGGCCCAAGGTTCAACTTATCGATAGTGGGGCAGAGTGTGTACGGGACATTTCAGTCTTACTTAATTATTTTGAAATCAATCGTGGTCGCGATGCCGGACCACTCCATCACCGTTTTTACACAACAGCCAGCAGCCAAAGTTTTGCACAAATTGGTGAAGAATGGCTGGAAAAAGAGATTCATGTGGAGCATGTAGAATTATGACAAATAAAATTTATGAATATAAGGATGAACAGGACTGGTATGTCGGGTCCTATGGTATTTTTGGTGGCGTCCGGACGTTGACGGATGATGACTTGAATTTTCCTCTATTGGAGTTTGCCCAAAGATTTCGAGATGAGGATCGAGGTTTTCCTGTTTCTGTTACTGTTTTACGCTATGGTTCTCTCTACCGTTTATTGTCTTTTGTGGTAGATATCCTCAACCAAGAAATGGGACGAAATGTGGAAGTCATCCAACGTCAGGGTGCTCTGCTCTTGGTTGAAAATGGGCAACTCCTGCATGTAGAATTGCCTAAAGAAGGGGTCAATGTTCATGATTTCTTTGAGACAAACAAGGTCAGAGAAACCTTATTGATTGCGACTCGTAACGAGGGCAAGACCAAGGAATTCCGAGCTATCTTTGACAAGCTAGGCTACGATGTGGAAAATCTCAATGACTATCCTGACCTACCTGAAGTAGCAGAAACAGGCATGACCTTCGAAGAAAATGCCCGCCTCAAGGCAGAAACCATTTCTCAATTAACGGGCAAGATGGTTCTGGCAGATGATTCTGGACTTAAAGTTGATGTCCTTGGTGGCTTGCCAGGTGTCTGGTCAGCTCGTTTCGCAGGTGTGGGAGCAACTGATCGTGAAAACAATGCCAAACTCTTGCACGAATTGGCCATGGTCTTTGAACTCAAGGATCGTTCGGCTCAGTTCCATACAACCCTAGTCGTAGCCAGTCCAAACAAGGAAAGCTTGGTTGTTGAAGCAGACTGGCCTGGCTACATTAACTTTGAACCCAAGGGTGAAAATGGCTTTGGCTATGATCCTCTCTTCCTTGTGGGAGAGACAGGCAAATCCTCAGCTGAATTAACCCTTGAAGAAAAAAATAGCCAATCTCACCGTGCCTTAGCCGTTAAGAAACTTTTGGAGGTATTTCCATCATGGCAAAGCAAACCATCATTGTAATGAGCGATTCCCATGGCGATAGCTTGATTGTGGAAGAAATCCGTGATCGCTATGTGGGCAAAGTTGATGCCGTTTTTCATAATGGCGATTCTGAACTGCGTCCAGATTCTCCCCTTTGGGAGGGCATCCGCGTTGTTAAAGGGAACATGGACTTTTACGCCGGCTACCCAGAACGTTTGGTGACTGAGCTTGGTTCGACCAAGATTATCCAAACCCATGGTCACTTGTTTGACATCAATTTCAACTTTCAAAAGTTGGACTACTGGGCTCAGGAAGAAAATGCTGATATCTGCCTTTATGGTCACTTGCATGTGCCAAGCGCTTGGACGGAAGGAAAGACCCTCTTTCTAAATCCAGGTTCCATCAGTCAACCACGTGGGACCATCAGAGAGTGTCTCTATGCTCGTGTGGAGATTGATGACAGTTATTTTAAAGTGGACTTTTTGACACGAGTCCATGAGGTGTATCCGGGCTTGTCCAAGGAGTTTAGCCGATGATTGCCAAGGAGTTTGAGACTTTCTTGTTGGGGCAGGAGGAAACTTTTTTGACCCCTGCTGAAAATCTAGCCGTGTTGATTGATACTCACAATGCGGATCATGCAACCCTCTTGCTCAGTCAGATGACCTATACCCGTGTTCCCGTTGTGACAGATGAAAAACAGTTTGTTGGGACGATTGGGCTCAGAGATATTATGGCTTATCAGATGGAGCATGATTTGAGTCAAGAAATCATGGCAGATACGGATATCGTTCATATGACGAGAACGGACGTAGCGGTCGTCTCGCCTGATTTTACCATTACGGAGGTCTTGCACAAGCTGGTAGATGAGTCCTTCTTGCCGGTTGTGGATGCGTCTGGTATTTTCCAAGGAATTATCACGCGCAAGTCTATCCTCAAGGCAGTCAATGCCCTCTTGCATGACTTTAGTAAGGAATATGAGATTCGATGCAAATAAAAGACAGGATTTCAGACTTTTTAGAGGAAAAGCAGGGTCTGTCTGCCAATTCCAAGCAGTCCTATAGGTATGATTTGGAGCAATTTTTAGACATTGTAGGCGAGCGGATTTCTGAGACCAGTCTCAAGATTTACCAAGCCCAGCTAGTCAATCTAAAAATCAGCGCTCAGAAGCGAAAGACTTCGACCTGTAACCAATTTCTCTACTTTCTCTATCAAAAAGGAGAAGTGGATAGCTTTTACCGCTTGGAATTAGCTAAACAAGCTGAAAAGAAGACCGAAAAGCCAGAACTGTTAGACTTAGACTCTTTTTGGCAGGAAAGCGACTATCCAGAGGGCCGCTTACTGGCTCTCCTGATTTTGGAAATGGGGCTCTTGCCCAGTGAGATTTTAGCCATCAAGGTTGCAGATATCAATCTGGATTTTCAGGTGTTGCGAATCAAGAAGGCTTCCCAACAGAGGATTGTCACCATTCCCACGACCTTGCTTTCAGAATTAGAACCCTTGATGGGGCAGACTTATCTCTTTGAAAGGGGAGGGAAAGCCTATTCTCGTCAGTGGGCCTTTCGTCAGCTAGAATCCTTTGTCAAGGAGAAAGGTTTTCCGGCCTTATCAGCCCAAGCCTTGCGGGAACAGTTCATTCTACGACAAATAGAAAACAAGGTCGATTTGTACGAAATTGCAAAAAAATTAGGATTAAAAACAGTCCTGACTTTAGAAAAATATAGATAATGGATATTAAACTAAAAGATTTTGAAGGGCCTCTGGACTTGCTCTTGCACCTGGTTTCGAAGTACCAGATGGATATCTACGATGTGCCCATTACAGAAGTCATCGAACAATACCTAGTTTATGTCTCGACCCTGCAGGCCATGCGTCTGGAAGTGACGGGTGAGTATATGGTCATGGCCAGTCAGCTCATGTTGATTAAGAGCCGCAAGCTCTTGCCAAAGGTAGCGGAGGTGACAGATTTGGAAGATGACCTGGAGCAGGACCTTCTCTCTCAAATCGAAGAATACCGCAAGTTCAAGCTCTTGGGTGAACACTTGGAAGCTAAGCACCAAGAACGGGCCCAACACTATTCCAAAGCGCCGACAGAGTTGATTTACGAAGATGCGGAGCTTGTTCATGACAAGACGACCATTGACCTCTTTTTGGCTTTTTCAAATATCCTAGCCAAGAAAAAAGAGGAGTTTGCACAGAATCACACGACTATCTTGCGGGATGAGTATAAGATTGAGGACATGATGGTTATCGTGAAAGAGTCCTTGACTGGACGAGATCAATTGTGCTTGCAGGATTTGTTTAAGGAGGCCCAGAATCTCCAAGAGGTCATCACCCTCTTTTTGGCAACCCTAGAGTTAATCAAAACCCAGGAGCTGATCCTCATGCAAGAGGAGAGTTTCGGAGATATCTATCTCATGGAAAAGAAGGAAGAAAGTCAAGTGGCCCAAAGCTAGACTTGATAGAGAGGAAAGATGAGTACTTTAGCAAAAATAGAAGCGCTCTTGTTTGTAGCGGGTGAAGATGGGATTAGGGTCCGCCAGTTAGCTGAACTCCTCTCTCTGCCACCGACAGGCATCCAACAGAGTTTAGAAAAATTAGCCCAGAAGTATGAAAAGGACCTAGATTCCAGTTTGGCTCTAATTGAGACAGGGGGCGCTTATAGATTGGTGACCAAGCCTCAATTTGCAGAGATTTTGAAGGAATACTCTAAGGCACCTATCAACCAGAGTTTATCTCGGGCTGCCCTTGAGACCTTGTCCATCATTGCCTATAAGCAACCCATCACACGGATAGAGATTGATGCCATTCGTGGGGTCAACTCGAGTGGGGCCTTGGCAAAGTTGCAGGCCTTTGACTTGATACGAGAAGACGGGAAAAAAGAAGTGTTGGGGCGCCCCAACCTCTATGTGACTACGGATTATTTCCTAGATTACATGGGGATAAACCATTTAGAAGAATTACCAGTGATTGATGAGCTTGAGATTCAAGCCCAAGAAAGCCAATTATTTGGTGAAAGGATAGAAGAAGATGAGAATCAATAAGTATATTGCCCACGCAGGTGTGGCCAGTAGGAGAAAAGCAGAAGAGCTAATCAAGCAAGGCTTGGTGACGGTTAACGGCCAAGTGGTACGTGAACTAGCAACCACCATCAAGTCAGGCGACAAGGTCGAAGTTGAAGGCCAACCTATCTACAACGAAGAAAAGGTCTATTATCTGCTTAACAAACCACGCGGTGTCATTTCCAGTGTGACAGATGACAAGGGTCGCAAGACGGTTGTCGACCTCTTGCCAAATGTGAAAGAGCGCATCTACCCTGTAGGTCGTTTGGACTGGGATACATCAGGTGTCTTGATTTTGACCAATGATGGGGATTTTACAGATGAGATGATTCACCCTCGTAATGAGATTGACAAGGTTTATGTCGCGCGTGTTAAAGGTGTGGCCAATAAGGATAATCTCCGCCCCTTGACCCGTGGACTTGAGATTGATGGTAAGAAAACCAAGCCGGCTGTCTATGAGATTCTCAAAGTGGATCCAGCCAAAAACCGCTCTGTGGTGCAGTTGACCATCCATGAAGGGCGTAACCATCAGGTTAAAAAGATGTTTGAAGTTGTCGGTCTCCAAGTGGATAAGTTGTCTCGGACACGTTTTGGACACTTAGATTTGACAGGACTCCGTCCAGGAGAATCCCGTCGTCTTAATAAAAAAGAAATCAGCCAACTACACACCATGGCTGTAACCAAGAAATAATGAAACGAATTTTAATCGCGCCTGTGCGCTTTTACCAACGTTTTATCTCACCAGCCTTTCCACCCTCTTGTCGCTTTGAGCCTACCTGTTCAAACTATATGATTGAGGCTATTGAAAAACATGGCTTCAAGGGTGTTTTGATGGGCTTGTCTCGGATTTTATGTTGCCATCCCTGGTCGAAAACAGGTAAGGACCCAGTCCCAGACCATTTTTCCCTCAAACGGAATCAAGAAGAAAAATGAGGCTGGGTAAAAATATTTTAGTGAAATGATAAAAACGCATCCTATCAGGTTTGAGTGTACTGATAGGATGCGTTTTATAATGTCAAAATTTTACTTAGATTGAGTTTGAAGTTGCTTATTTCAAGGCTTTTTGTGCGTCTTCAATCATGAGTTTTGTTGATTCAAGACCGCCTCCGCTTAGATACCAGAGGTCTGGTGTTAGTTGGATAATCTTACCATTTTTAGCAGCAGGTGTTTCAGCGATAAGGGCATTTTCTAGGACACCGTCGTTGCTAGAGTTGTCCCCACCGATGGCAAGGGTACGGTTGATGACAAAGAGGATGTCAGGGTTGATTTCTTTGACACTTTCAAAGCTGACTTCTTGTCCGTGGCGAGAATCTTCAAATTGAGTATCAGTTGGCTTGAATTTCAAGGTTTGGTACAAGAAAGAGAAACGAGATTGGGCACCAAAGGCAGCCATTTTTCCTTCGTTGAGGAGGATAGCAAGGGCTTTTTTGTCAGAGCTTTCATTTTTAGTAGCGACTTCTTGGATGCTCTTGTCTAGCTTGGCCAATTCTTCCTTGGCTTTCTGTGTACCTGTTTCGCTGAAGGCGCTTGCTAGGGATTCGATATTAGTCTTGGTAGAAGTCCAGTAGTCATCTTTGCTTGCTTGGAAGAGAACAGTCGGAGCGATTTCGTTGAACTTATCTACGAATTTTTGGGTACGTGGTGAAGCGATAATTAGGTCTGGTTCAAGAGCAGCAAGGGCTTCTAGGTCTGGCTCAACCATAGAACCAACATTTTTAACTTTTCCAGCTAGGTCTTTAAGATAAGTCGGAACAGTTTTTGTAGGCATTCCGACGATATTCTTTTCAAAACCTAAAGCGCGAATAGTATCCGCAGCACCGAGGTCAAAGGTCACAATCTTTTCAGGGACTTTTGAAAGTGTGACTACACCTAGTGAACTTTTAATGGTTACCTCTGTTGGAGCAGAGCTGCTTGTCTCCGTCTGGCTTGTGCTTGAGTTTGTACTACATGCACCAAGTAGGAGCAAGAAGCTGGCCACTAGGGCAGCGAGATAAAGTTTAAGGGATGTTTTCATGATTTCTCCTTTTTAAAATGTGATAACGATTTATGGAGTCTCTAGGTTTTTTTGACTAAGAGACAAAATTTCTTCTAACTCGAGTTTCTATGTTACTAGCTATAGATACAGATCTTTTTGCCATTGATATCAGCCAGCGTGATAGGAATCTCATAAAGTTGACTGAGCAGGTCAGCCTGCATGATCTGATTTGTGGTTCCCTTGCTAAAGACTTGACCGTCCTTGAAGGCAACAATTTCATCCGCATACTGACTGGCCATGTTGATATCGTGGAGGACGATGATAATGGTCTTTCCGAGTTCCTCCACCAGTCGCTTGAGAATCTGCATCATGCTGACGCTTTGCTTGATATCGAGATTGTTGAGCGGTTCGTCTAGCAAGATAAAGTCTGTATCTTGGGCTAGTACCATGGCGATAAAGACCCGCTGGAGCTGGCCTCCAGACAGGCTATCGATGTAGCGGTCTTTTAAGTTTATCAGTTCCAGATAGTTCAGAGTTTCTCGAATTTTTTCCCAGTCTTCTTCTCTCAGGCGTCCTCGGCTGTAGGGAAAACGTCCAAAGCTGACCAGTTCTTCAACGGTTAATTTTGCCTGGTAATTGATCTTCTGCTTTAGGATGGTCAGTTCTTGGGCTAGTTCTTGCGAATTCCAACTCTCGATTTCACGACCTTTGATACTGAGAATTCCCTGATCTTTCTTGGTCAGTCTGCTCATGATGGAGAGGAGAGTCGATTTTCCAGCACCATTTGGACCAATGAAGGCTGTCAGTTTCTGAGGACTGACTTCAAGCGAAATGCCTTGCAAAATATCCTGTTTTTGAATGGATTTGTCAATGTTTTCCAGTTTCACTGACGCGCCCTCCTGTAGAGTAAGATAAAGAATAAGAGACCACCTACGCTCTCGATAATCATACTGATGCGAATTTCCAGCGCAAAGACTCGTTCAATCAGGGCTTGTCCCAAGGTCAAACTAATAAATCCAACCAGAATGGCCACTATAAAGAGTAACTTATGTCGATAGTCTTTGACGATTAGGTAGGTGAGGTTGGCCAGCATAAAGCCGAAGAAGGCCATAGGCCCTACCAAGGCAGTGGCCGTTGAGGTCAAAAGCACGATGCCCCAGAGGAGTTCTCTCTGTTCTTTTTCGACATCTAGTCCCAGTATCTGAGCCGTTTCTCTTTGCAGGTGCAAGACATCCAGAATGACTGCTTTTCGAAAGAAAAAGATGGTCAAAGCGAGGATGATCAGAGAACCGATGGCTAGGATGGAAGTGTTGAGATGTTGAAAGGAAGCAAAGAGACTGTTTTGCAGTTTATCGTATTCATTTGGGTCCATCAGGACCTGAAGGAAGGTACTGATATTTCGAAAGAGACCTCCGAGGGCTAGGCAGATCAGCAGAATGAAGACCAGATCTTGCTTCATCAGTGTCTTCAAGTAGCCTTGTAGGACGAGAAAGAAGAGGGATTGGACAAGAAGTAAAACCAGGAATTCTAAGACAGGAGACTTTCCAAGCTGTAGAAATTTGTTTTCAAAAACCAGTAGTAGGGTTTGTAGCAGGACGTAGAAGGATTCGATTCCCAAAATACTAGGTGTCAGGAAGCGATTTTCCGTCAGAGTTTGAAAACTAATGGTCGAAATCCCAGTCGCGATAGCTACCAAGAGATAAACGACAATTTTTTGGGAACGTAGCTTCCAGGCAAAGGCAGACAAGTGAGTGATGGGCCAAAAATAGAGGAGACAAGCTCCGATGGCCAGAATAATGAGAAGGCAGAAGAGCTTGGTATGTTTGCTTTTAAACTGCATCTTTTCGTCCCCCTCTCCATAGAAGTAGGATAAAGATGATGCTACCAATGATTCCTAGTAGAAGACTGACAGACAACTCATAGGGCCGAATCAGAACTCGGGATAGGATATCGCAGGCCAGAACTAGATTGGCACCGACTAGTGCGACGATGAGTTTGGTCTGACTTAGATTATCTCCATAGCGCTTGCGAACAAGATTGGGAACAATAACTCCGAGGAAAGGTAAGCCACCCACGGTAATCATGGTGACACTAGTCGTTAGGGCTACCAGAAAGAGGGCCAGTTTTTCAAGCAGGGAGTAAGAAATCCCCAAACTTTCGCTAGTTTCTTTTCCTAGATTCATGATGGTAAAGGTTTGGGATAATTTCCAAACGGCTATCAGGATAATGAGGCCTAAAAAGAGCCATTCATACTGATGGGTCTGAATCATGGAGAAGGAGCCCTGGGTCCAGGCAGTCATACTCTGAACCAGATTGAAACGATAGGCGATAACTTCTGTCACAGAACCGATAATCCCGCTATAGATGATTCCAATCAGAGGCAACATCCACCTTTCCTTTACAGTAAAAATAGTCATAAAGGCTAGGAAGAAGAGGGTGAATACGATGGATGAAACAAAAGCAAAGAGCATCTTTTGGGTCAGACTAGCCGACGGAAAGACAAAGAGGCTCAATACCATTCCCAGTTTGGCGGCTTCAGTGGTTCCAACTGTACTCGGAGCAGCAAACTGATTTTGAGTGATAGTCTGCATGAGGAGCCCTGCCATACTCATACTAGAGGCAGTCAGGAGAATGCTAATGGTTCTTGGAAGACGGGACTCTTGAAAGAGAAGCCAAGTTTCATGATCCAGTGCAAAGAGTTTTCCCCATGAAAAATCACTGGTCCCAATGCTAATAGATAGAAAGACCAGGAGTAGAAGTAAGCCAATTAAATAATGAGAAAGTTTCATACCCCATCCTTTCATGTTGATTTGGTACCGAAAGATACCTGCGGATATTACTGTAACACGATTTCTTTAATCTGTCAATAAATTTTCTGACAATTTAATGTAAAAAGAAAGAAAAATTCCTGAAAGAACATCTGTCTCTCTTTGTTATAGGAAAACTGAGTAAAAAACTATCCACCTTCCCGCTATCCTTCTCCTATAAAAAGTGGTAAAATGGATGAAAGAAAGAAGGAATTGAAATGACAACATTATTTTCAAAAATCAAAGAAGTAACAGAACTTGCTGCGATCTCAGGTCATGAAGCACCTGTCCGTGCTTATCTTCGTGAAAAGTTAACACCGCACGTGGATGAAGTGGTGACAGATGGCTTGGGTGGTATTTTCGGGATTAAACATTCAGAAGCTGCGGATGCACCACGTGTCTTGGTCGCTTCTCACATGGATGAAGTTGGTTTTATGGTCAGCGAAATCAAGCTAGACGGTACCTTCCGTGTGGTTGAAATTGGTGGTTGGAATCCTATGGTGGTTAGCAGCCAACGTTTCAAACTCCTGACTCGTGATGGTCGTGAAATTCCAGTGATTTCAGGCTCTGTTCCTCCACATTTGACTCGTGGAAAGGGTGGACCAACCATACCTGCTATTGCAGATATCGTCTTTGATGGTGGTTTTGCGGACAAGGCTGAGGCAGAAAGCTTTGGCATCCGTCCTGGCGACACCATCGTACCAGATAGTTCTGCAATCTTGACAGCCAATGAAAAAAATATCATCTCAAAAGCTTGGGACAATCGCTACGGGGTTCTCATGGTTAGCGAGTTGGCGGAAGCTCTGTCAGGTCAAAAACTTGGCAATGAACTCTATCTTGGCTCTAACGTCCAAGAAGAAGTTGGTCTCCGTGGTGCTCATACTTCTACAACCAAGTTTGACCCAGAAGTATTCCTCGCAGTTGACTGTTCACCAGCAGGTGATGTCTACGGTGGTCAAGGTAAGATTGGAGATGGAACCTTGATTCGTTTCTACGATCCAGGTCACTTGCTTCTCCCAGGGATGAAGGATTTCCTTTTGACAACGGCTGAAGAATCTGGTATCAAGTACCAATACTACTGTGGTAAAGGCGGAACAGACGCTGGCGCAGCTCATCTGAAAAATGGCGGTGTTCCATCTACAACAATCGGTGTTTGCGCTCGTTATATCCATTCTCACCAAACCCTCTACGCTATGGATGACTTCTTAGAAGCTCAAGCTTTCTTGCAAGCCTTGGTGAAAAAATTGGATCGTTCAACAGTTGACTTGATTAAAAATTATTAAACTTAAGGAGGTGGTAGGGATGGTAGAACCAAACCTAGAAAGCCTTATAAAAGATCTTTACAATCATGCTCGCCATGATTTGAGTGAAGATTTAGTTGCTGCTCTCCTAGAGACTGCAAAAAAACTGCCTACTACAAATGAGCAATTGCTGGTAGTTCGTCTCTCAGGACTGGTCAATCGTGAATTGCTCAAGAATCCTAGACATCCGGCACCTGAGTTGCTCAACTTGGCTCGCTTTATCAAAAGAGAAGAAGCCAAGTACAGAGGAACCGCAGCTTCTGCGCTTATGTATGGGGAGATTTTTAAAATGCTTTGATTCCATTGTGGATCAAAGCATTTTTTTGTAAGACCTATCTCGTGAGCGTTCAAATAGTAGTAACAAGGAATCATGAGAAGTTAGCCGAGACCATAGTAGTGAAGAAACTTCTGTAATGGAAGTGGAGAGAAGGGGGGAATCGTCAAACGGTAGGGGATAGGCTGTTTGAAGGGTGCTATGGGAAAGATAGGGTAAGGTGAAATTAAATACGAACAAATTGATTGGGAAATTCAAATCGCTTTCTATCAATGTTTTAGAAGATACAGTGCCCTAGTCCAACTTCAATATACGATAAAAGAGCAGATGGAAGCAATTATGATTTACTTCTATCTTTAAAATAAATGATCTGATAGGAAAACGTGTCCCCTCATAAAATATAGTATAGTACAGATGGAAGGCTTTTGTAGACTGGAGGACGAAGGAGTTTAGAAACTCTCGTTAAAAGTTAGTTGAACCGGAGTATGGTGATGTAAATCATTATCAAAAATTATTTCTAAATCGAAATAGTTGACAGTTGAAAGGACAAGTGTTACAATTATTCTATTCATTTCGATATCGAAATAATTGGAGGTGTTATGAAAGATAGTCATTTGCTAGCCCATCATATTCGTTTGTTGAATGGGCGGATGTTTCAGAAGTTACTGAGCCAAGATCCTGAGGCTCTTTATAGGGGTGAACAGGGCAAGATTTTAGCGGTTTTATGGAATAGTAAAACTGGCTGCGCAACTGCGACAGATATTGCGCTTGCGACTGGGCTTGCGAATAATACGCTGACGACTATGATAAAAAAGCTAGAGGAACAAAAGCTTGTAACTGTTAGTCCATGTGGAAAAGATAAGCGTAAAAAGTATTTGGTTTTAACAGAGTTGGGCAAGTCCCAGAAAGAAGTGGGGCATCGTGTCAGTCAGAAATTGGATACGATCTTTTACAAAGGATTTTCAGAGGAAGAAATTCACCAATTTGAAGTTTTTCAAGAAAGAATTTTGGCTAATCTGAAAGAGAAGGAAAATGAGGAGTAAAATAGATCAAATTAGCTGTTTATAAGTAAAGGCCACTTTTGACTTTGTTTTCCAACTCTTAGGACAAGGAAACTATGTGGTTAGCTATGGTCAGACTCAGATTGATGGCCTTGCTTATGCCCAGTACAATATCTTCCGTTTAGAAAATGGAAAAATTGTGGAGCATTGGGACAATAAGGAAGTCATGCCTAAGGTAGAGGACTTGACTAATCGAGGAAAGTTTTAAAATGAGGACAAAGAATGATTGAATACAAAAATGTAGCCTTGCGCTACACAGAAAAAGATATCTTGAGAGATGTCAATTTACGGATTGAGAATGGCGAGTTTATGGTTTTAGTTGGGCCATCTGGCTCAGGTAAGACGACCATGATTAAGATGATTAACCGTCTCTTGGAACCGACTGATGGAAATATTTTTATGGATGGCAAGCGTATCAAAGACTATGATGAGCGTGAACTTCGTCTTTCTACTGGATATGTTTTACAGGCCATTGCTCTCTTTCCAAATCTAACGGTCGCGGAAAATATTGCCCTGATTCCTGAGATGAAGGGCTGGACTAAGGAAGAAATTGCTCAGAAAACAGAAGAGCTTTTGGCCAAGGTTGGTTTACCAGTAGCTGAGTATGGGCATCGTTTACCTAGTGAACTATCTGGTGGAGAACAGCAACGGGTTGGTATTGTCCGTGCCATGATTGGTCAGCCTAAGATTCTCCTCATGGATGAACCTTTTTCAGCCTTGGATGCTATTTCGAGAAAACAGTTGCAGGTTCTGACTAAAGAATTGCATAAAGAGTTTGGAATGACAACTATTTTTGTGACCCATGATACGGATGAAGCTTTGAAATTGGCGGACCGTATTGCTGTCTTGCAGGATGGAGAGATTCGCCAGGTAGCGAATCCCGAGACCATTTTAAAAGCTCCTGCCACAGAATTTGTAGCAGACTTGTTTGGAGGTAGTGTTCATGACTAATTTAATTGCAACTTTTCAGGATCGTTTTAGTGATTGGGTGACAGCCCTATCTCAACATTTGCAGTTGTCACTGTTGACCTTGTTACTAGCTATTTTTATCGCGATTCCCTTGGCTGTTTCTCTTCGCTATCATGAGAAGTTGGCCGACTGGGTCTTGCAGATTGCAGGGATTTTCCAGACTATCCCGTCACTGGCCTTGTTGGGACTCTTTATCCCCTTGATGGGAATTGGAACCTTGCCGGCTTTGACAGCGCTAGTGATTTATGCGATTTTCCCTATTTTGCAAAATACCATCACTGGGCTGAAGGGAATTGATCCAAGTCTGCAAGAGGCTGGGATTGCCTTTGGGATGACTAGGTGGGAGCGTCTCAAGAAGTTTGAAATTCCACTTGCCATGCCTGTTATCATGTCTGGGATTCGGACAGCAGCAGTATTGGTTATCGGTACGGCAACCTTGGCGGCCTTGATTGGTGCAGGGGGACTGGGTTCCTTTATCCTTTTGGGAATTGACCGTAATAATGCCAGTCTGATTTTGATTGGGGCCCTTTCTTCTGCAGTGCTAGCCATTGCCTTTAACTTCCTACTAAAAGTGATGGAAAAGGCAAAATTGCGGACGATTTTCTCAGGTTTTGCCTTGGTGACAATATTGCTTGGTTTGTCTTATAGTCCAGCTCTTTTGGATCAAAAAGAGAAAGAAAACTTGGTCATTGCTGGGAAATTGGGTCCAGAACCAGAAATTTTGGCCAATATGTATAAACTCCTCATTGAAGAAAATACCAGTATGACTGCGACTGTTAAACCGAATTTTGGGAAAACAAGTTTCCTCTATGAGGCTCTGAAAAAAGGCGATATTGACATCTATCCTGAATTTACAGGAACGGTGACTGAAAGTTTACTTCAACCATCACCGAAAGTAAGTCATGAGCCAGAGCAGGTTTATAATGTGGCGCGTGATGGCATTGCCAAACAGGATCATCTAGCCTATCTCAAACCCATGTCTTATCAAAATACCTACGCTGTAGCTGTTCCGAAAAAGATTGCTCAAGAATATGGCTTGAAGACCATTTCGGACTTGAAAAAAGTAGAAGGACAGTTGAAGGCAGGCTTTACTCTCGAGTTTAATGACCGTGAGGATGGAAATAAGGGCTTGCAGTCAATGTATGGTCTCAATCTCAATGTGGCGACCATGGAACCAGCTCTTCGCTATCAGGCAATTCAGTCAGGCGATATTCAAATCACGGACGCTTATTCGACTGATGCGGAATTGGCACGTTATGATTTACAGGTATTGGAAGATGACAAACAACTCTTCCCACCTTATCAAGGGGCTCCACTGATGAAAGAAGCTCTTCTCAAGAAACATCCAGAGTTGGAAACAGTTCTCAATAAATTGGCTGGTAAAATTACTGAAAGCCAGATGAGCCAGCTCAACTACCAAGTCGGTGTTGAAGGCAAGTCAGCAGAACAAGTAGCCAAGGAGTTTCTACAAGAACAAGGTTTGTTGAAGAAATAGCTTGAAAAGCTAAACTCAACTTGGTTAAACGATTATATAGAAGAACGCTCAGACAATGTCGTCTGGGCTTTTTTGATGTGAGAATGACTGAATGTCACTTAAAATGGAAAGAAAGAGAAAATTTTCATGATTTTCTAAAATTTTACTGTAAAGACAGTTGACTATTCATAAAATAGGTGTATAATATTTTGTGAACTACTTAACAAATAAGGGGTTTCAGCTCATGTCGACTAAGGTTAGAAATCTTGTGTATAGGCAGTTCATTATCTAATAGAGCGTTGCGTCCGAAAGTCTATCCAGACACGGCTCTTTAAAAACAAAAGGAGAAATGATGCATACTTATTTGCAAAAGAAAATTGAAAATATCAAAACAACCCTAGGTGAAATGTCAGGTGGTTACCGTCGTATGGTTGCGGCTATGGCTGATTTAGGATTTTCAGGAACTATGAAGGCTATCTGGGATGACCTCTTTGCCCATCGTAGTTTTGCCCAGTGGATTTATTTGCTGGTTTTAGGAAGTTTTCCTCTCTGGCTGGAGTTGGTTTACGAACATCGTATTGTTGACTGGATTGGGATGATTTGTAGCTTGACAGGGATTATCTGTGTAATCTTTGTATCGGAAGGTCGAGCAAGTAATTATCTTTTTGGCTTGATTAACTCTGTTATTTACCTTATTTTGGCCCTACAGAAAGGCTTTTATGGTGAGGTGCTGACGACACTTTACTTCACAGTCATGCAGCCAATTGGACTTCTAGTTTGGATTTATCAGGCACAGTTTAAGAAGGAAAAGCAGGAGTTTGTCGCGCGTAAACTGGACGGCAAGGGCTGGACAAAGTATCTTTCCATTAGTGTGCTTTGGTGGTTGGCCTTTGGCTTCATTTATCAGTCTATTGGTGCCAATCGTCCCTATCGTGATTCAATCACAGATGCAACCAATGGGGTAGGGCAAATCCTCATGACAGCTGTTTACCGTGAACAGTGGATATTCTGGGCGGCTACCAATGTTTTTTCAATCTATCTCTGGTGGGGAGAAAGCCTGCAAATTCAAGGGAAATATCTAATTTATCTCATTAACAGTCTAGTTGGTTGGTATCAATGGAGCAAGGCAGCTAAGCAGAATACTGATTTACTTAACTAGGAAAAGATGTTTGAAAGTGCTGTTTTGAGATTTCGATTAAAACAGATATAGTTGATAATCAAGGATTTATAGTATGAAAAAGAGGATCGGCGGGTCCTCTTTTGTTGTTGAAAAGATAAAAAACTCAGTAACCTAGAAATAAGACAACTGAGCTTTACTCTATATTCAATTTTTAGGAATGAGAAGGTCTAGATAAAATTGGACAACTTCCTGGTCTGTGAAATCTTGACCTTTTTTGAGCCACCAGGTCAATGTCTCGATAAAGTTGGACACGACCAAGTGTTGGAGGTAAGAAGTAGGTAGACTTGGGTGAGTTTGCTTCAAATCAGCAGCCAGCATGGGATAGACGTGGTGCTCAAGCTCTCTCTGTAGTTGACGGAGGAAATAGTCATTTTTGGAGAATAGTAGACTGGTGATATGGTCTTGGTTTTTCTGAAAATGCAGAAAGAGGTGGGCGAGGTAGTCCTCGGTTGAAATGGCTTGCTCTCTTTCAAAAAGATGATGGAAGAGGTAGCGGCAGAGCTGGTCCAGAAGAAGCTCCTTACTTTCATAGTGACAGTAAAAGGTGGATCTTCCCACATCTGCGAGATCAATGATATCCTGAACAGTAGTGGCCTCGTAGCCCTTAGCATTCAAAAGTTGTATAAAAGCTTGATAGATGGCTTTTTTGGTTTTGCTGATACGGCGGTCAATGTTAGTCATATGGACATTTAAGGCAAATTGTTCAGAACTGAATAAAGCTGACGTTTTGCTTCTATCCTTTCTTTGAGTTTTAGTGGATAATGATAATGAACAAGGTGTTCATAAATCTATTATAACAAAGGAATGAGAAATATGAAGGCAAAATATGCTGTTTGGGTGGCTTTTTTCTTAAATTTGACTTATGCCATTGTTGAGTTTATTGCAGGTGGAATATTTGGTTCTAGCGCTGTTCTTGCTGACTCTGTGCATGACTTAGTAGATGCGATTGCAATTGGAATATCAGCTTTTTTAGAAACAATCTCCAATCGTGAAGAAGACAATCAGTACACCTTGGGCTATAAGCGGTTTAGCCTGCTAGGAGCCTTGGTAACAGCTGTGATTCTCGTAACAGGCTCTGTTCTAGTCATTTTGGAAAATGTCACGAAGATTTTGCATCCGCAACCAGTCAATGATGAGGGGATTCTCTGGTTAGGAATTATTGCGATTACTATCAATCTGTTAGCGAGTCTGGTGGTTGGTAAGGGAAGGACAAAGAATGAGTCTATTCTGAGTCTGCATTTTCTGGAAGATACGCTAGGGTGGGTAGCTGTTATCCTGATGGCGATTGTTCTTCGATTTACGGACTGGTATATCCTAGATCCTCTTTTGTCCCTTGTCATTTCTTTCTTTATTCTTTCAAAAGCCCTTCCACGTTTTTGGTCTACACTCAAGATTTTCTTGGATGCTGTGCCAGAAGGTCTTGATATCAAGCAAGTAAAGAGTGGCCTGGAGCGATTGGACAATGTGGCCAGCCTTAATCAGCTTAATCTCTGGACTATGGATGCTTTGGAAAAAAATGCCATTGTCCATGTTTGTCTAAAAGAAATGGAACATATGGAAACTTGTAAAGAGTCTATTCGAATTTTCCTAAAAGATTGTGGTTTTCAAAATATTACCATTGAAATTGATGCTGACCTAGAAACTCACCAAACCCATAAGCGAAAGGTGTGTGACTTGGAACGGAGTTATGAGCATCAACATTAGAAAAAAGTGAAAAATACTTGGGTACTATCTTATTTGGAATAGAGTAATTTCTTTATTATTTAAATATTTCAAAAATTGGTAAGAGAAGAGCATTGTATAAACTCCAGATATATGATTGTTAATGATAAAAATTTTTCGATTAGGTGCAAAATGCTTGACTTGGAGTCAACTCAAAGTTATATAATAAGATAAGTGAGTTAGAGTAGCTTAAACTCAGTGAATGAAATGAGAGGAGGTTAGCGTGTGAATATTAAATCTGCCAGTGATTTGTTGGGAATTTCAGCGGATACGATTCGGTATTATGAACGGGTTGGTCTTGTGCCACCGATTACTCGTACTGCTACTGGGATTCGTGATTTTCAAGATCAGGATATCGAAGCGCTGGAATTTATTAAGTGTTTTCGTTCGGCGGGTGTCTCTGTAGATAGTTTAGTTGACTATATGTCGCTCTACCAAAAGGGAGATGAAACGAGAGAGGAGAGGCTTGGTATTTTAGAAGAGGAAAAGCAAAAATTAGAGGAGCGCTTGTCTCAGCTACAGACAGCTTTAAATCGTTTAAATCTCAAAATTAAACTTTATAAGGAAGGAAAATTTTAAATGAAATCAGCAGTATATACAAAGGCAGGTCAGGTTGGACTTGCTAGCATTGAACGTCCGCAAATAATAGAAGCGGATGATGTGATTATTCGTGTGGTTCGTGCGTGCGTTTGTGGTTCAGATTTATGGAGGTACCGTAATCCAGAAACGAAAGCTGGACACAAAAATAGTGGACACGAAGCGATTGGGATTGTCGAAGAAACTGGGGAAGCCATTACGACGGTGAAACCAGGTGACTTTGTCATCGTCCCTTTTACCCATGGATGTGGTGAGTGTGATGCCTGTCTTGCTGGCTTTGACGGTTCTTGCGACAATCATATTGGTAATAACTTGGGGGGCGATTTTCAGGCGGAATATATCCGTTTCCACTATGCAAACTGGGCGCTGGTTAAAATCCCTGGTCAACCTTCTGACTACACAGAAGGTATGCTAAAGTCCCTCTTGACCCTTGCTGATGTCATGCCAACAGGCTATCATGCGGCGCGTGTTGCAAATGTTCAAAAAGGGGATAAGGTTGTGGTTATCGGTGATGGGGCTGTTGGTCAATGTGCTGTCATCGCAGCTAAAATGCGTGGAGCATCGCAAATTATTCTTATGAGCCGTCATGAAGATCGTCAAAAGATGGCTCTGGAGTCAGGTGCGACAGCTGTTGTAGCTGAACGCGGTCAAGAAGGAATTACCAAGGTGCGTGAAATCCTCGGTGGCGGAGCGGACGCAGCACTTGAATGTGTTGGTACGGAGGCTGCTGTAGAACAGGCGCTAGGTGTTCTCCATAATGGAGGGCGTATGGGATTTGTAGGAGTCCCACACTATAATAATCGTGCTCTTGGTTCGACATTTATGCAAAATATCTCTGTAGCAGGTGGGGCAGCTTCTGCTACAACATACGATAAGCAATTTTTACTAAAAGCCGTCCTTGATGGTGATATCAATCCAGGTCGCGTCTTTACTTCAAGTTATAAACTGGAAGATATCGACCAAGCCTACAAAGATATGGATGAACGTAAGACCATTAAGTCTATGATTGTGATGGATTAAAAAAGAAAATCCTAATGGAGATGTGAGACTCTCTATTAGGATTTTTTGTCATGTTTAATTTGTGGAGTTATGGCAGAGTACTCTCTCTTAAAGTCAGTCTGGTACCCAGCATGGTCAGGCTAGGGATTTTGCGACCGTGGAGTACTTCTTTGTTAAGAATATCCATACCTGCTCGGCCCATTTCTTCGGTATAGACGGTGATGCTGGAGAGGGGAGGATAGACTTGCTTGGTCAGACTAGTATCGTTAAAGGAAATAAGGCTGACGCGGTCTGGCAGGCTGATTCCAGCTTCTTGGAGGGCACGGAGGGCACCGATAGCTAAACTATCGCTAGCTGCAAAAAATGCTGGTGGCAGTTGGTCTCCCAAACTCTGAATAGCCTCCTTCATCAAGTCATAGCCAGACTGGGCAGTAAAGCTTCCTTGAAAGACCAGTTCATCATGATAAATTCCCTTCGCTTGACTGTAGTTTCTGAAATTTTCCAGTCGCTTATCCTCAATGATTTCTTCTTGGTCAGTTGTTTCCTCAATACCTGTTAGAATTCCTATACGGTCTATCCCTTGACTGAGGAAATAATCGACAACCTGTTTCATGGCAGTGTAAAAGTCCGTAATAATGCAGGTATGTCCTAGTGAAAGAGTATCACTGTCTAGAAAGACAAGAGGCTTTTGGTATTCTTCAAAGGCAGAAATCTGAGCTCGGCTAAACTTTCCGATGCAGAGAATCCCGATGACTTCCTCGCTTAGGGTAAAAGGATGGTCATTAAAATAGCGCAAAATATCATAGTCCAGTTCTTGGGCTCTTTTTTCTATGCCTAGGCGAATCTGGTAGTAGTAGAGGTCGTCCAGCTCTCCTTGTTCGCTGACCCATTGGATAATAGCAATCTTTTGCTTGGGCTTGTGGGACTCGCCTGTCTTGAGGTGCTTAGTGTAGCCCAACTCTTCAGCAACAGTTAAAATACGGTGTCTGGTTTCTTCTGTAACAGATAGACTCTGGTCGCGGTTGAGGACGCGGGATACGGTTGCGATAGAGACAGAGGCTAGCTGTGCAATGTCTTTTAAAGTAGCCATAAATCCTCCTTCTTTAAGGTTAGTATATCATATTTTTCTGCTTTTTACTGATAGTTTAGTAAAATTTTAGTAAAAAGGATTGACCTTGGGAAATCCCTTGGATACAATAGAAGAAAACGATTACACGTTAAGGTGACTTAACGGACAGTCAAAGGAGAATTCATATGACACAACATCTTACTGCAGAAGCCCTTCGAAAAGACTTTCTTGCTGTTTTTGGTCAAGAAGCAGACCAAACCTTCTTTTCACCAGGCCGTATCAACTTGATTGGTGAGCACACAGACTACAACGGTGGGCACGTTTTTCCTGCTGCTATTTCCTTGGGAACATACGGGGCAGCTCGCAAACGTGATGATCAAGTCTTGCGTTTCTACTCAGCTAACTTTGAGGACAAGGGCATTATCGAAGTACCTTTAGCTGACCTCAAGTTTGAAAAAGAGCACAACTGGACCAATTATCCAAAAGGAGTTCTTCATTTCTTGCAAGAAGCTGGGCACGTGATTGATAAAGGTTTTGATTTTTATGTTTATGGGAATATCCCAAATGGTGCTGGTTTGTCTTCTTCAGCATCCCTTGAACTCTTGACAGGAGTCGTGGCAGAGCATCTCTTTGATTTAAAATTAGAGCGTCTCGATTTGGTTAAAATCGGAAAACAAACAGAAAATAACTTTATCGGAGTCAACTCTGGTATCATGGACCAGTTTGCTATCGGTATGGGGGCTGATCAACGTGCAATTTACCTAGATACCAATACTTTAGAATACGACTTGGTGCCACTTGATTTGAAGGACAATGTCGTTGTTATTATGAACACCAATAAACGTCGTGAATTGGCGGATTCTAAATATAATGAACGCCGTGCTGAATGTGAAAAAGCAGTGGAAGAATTGCAAGTTGCTTTAGATATTCATACCTTGGGTGAATTGGATGAGTGGGCCTTTGACCAATACAGCTATCTGATTAAAGATGAAAATCGTTTGAAACGTGCTCGTCATGCAATGCTTGAAAATCAACGTACCCTCAGAGCTCAAGCAGCCCTCCAAGCAGGAGATTTGGAAACATTTGGTCGTTTGATGAATGCGTCACACGTTTCTCTAGAACATGACTATGAAGTAACTGGCTTGGAATTGGATACTCTTGTTCACACAGCTTGGGGACAAGAAGGTGTTCTCGGTGCTCGTATGACAGGGGCAGGTTTTGGCGGATGTGCCATTGCTTTAGTGCAAAATGATGCTGTTGAGACCTTTAAGGAAGCTGTAGGCAAACACTACGAGGAAGTAGTTGGATACGCTCCAAGCTTCTATATCGCTGAAGTTGCAGGTGGCACTCGCGTCCTTGACTAGTCAAAAGGAGGCTCTATAGTGACCTTAGTAGATAAATTTGTAACACATATTATTTCTGAAAGTTCATTTGAGGAAATGGATCGAATCTACCTGACCAATCGTGTCTTGGCACGAGTGGGAGATGGTGTTTTGGAAGTTGAGACCAATCTGGATAAAGTGATTGACCTCAAGGACCAGCTGGTTGAGGAAGCCGTTCGATTAGAGACGATTGAGGATAGTCAGACTGCGCGTGAAATCCTTGGTGCTGAACTGATGGATTTGGTGACTCCTTGTCCGAGTCAGGTCAATCGTGACTTTTGGGCAACCTATGCCCACTCTCCTGAGCAAGCGATAGAGGATTTTTACCAACTCAGTCAGAAGAATGACTACATCAAACTCAAGGCCATTGCTAAAAATATCGCCTACAGAGTACCATCTGACTACGGAGATCTAGAAATAACCATCAACCTCTCTAAGCCTGAAAAGGATCCTAAGGAGATTGCGGCAGCCAAGTTGGTGCAAGCTAGCAATTATCCCCAGTGTCAGCTTTGTCTAGAGAATGAGGGCTACCATGGTCTAGTTAACCACCCAGCTCGCAGTAACCACCGTATTATCCGTTTTAAAATGGCTACTCAGGAGTGGGGTTTCCAGTATTCACCTTATGCCTACTTTAATGAGCACTGTATTTTCTTAGACGGTCAGCATCGTCCCATGGCCATTAGTCGTCAGAGCTTTGAACGTCTGCTGGCTATCGTAGAACAGTTTCCAGGCTATTTTGCTGGCTCTAATGCCGACCTGCCGATTGTGGGGGGCTCTATTCTAACTCATGATCATTATCAGGGAGGCCGTCACGTATTTCCTATGGAATTAGCTCCCTTGCAAAAGACTTTCTATTTTGCTGGTTTTGAGCAGGTTAAGGCTGGGATTGTCAAGTGGCCCATGTCAGTGTTGCGTTTGACTTCGGATTCCAAAGAGGATTTGATCAACTTGGCTGACAAGATTTTGCAGGAATGGCGTCAGTATTCAGATCCTAGTGTGCAGATTTTGGCAGAGACAGACGGGACACCGCATCACACCATCACACCTATAGCCCGTAAGCGCGACGGTCAGTTTGAGTTGGACTTGGTCTTGAGGGACAATCAGACTTCTGCAGAACATCCTGATGGCATCTATCATCCTCACAAGGATGTCCAACATATCAAGAAGGAAAATATCGGCTTGATTGAGGTCATGGGCTTGGCAATCCTGCCACCACGTCTGAAAGAAGAAGTGGAGCAAGTTGCTAGCTATCTTGTAGGAGAAGCTGTTACAGTTGCCGATTATCATCAGGAATGGGCAGACCAACTCAAAGTCCAACATCCAGATCTAGCGGAAAAAGAAAAAGCCCTTGAAATCGTCAAGGACTCTGTTGGTGCTATCTTTGCGCGTGTCCTTGAGGATGCAGGAGTCTACAAGCAGACAGAACAAGGACAGGCAGCCTTTATGCGCTTTGTGGAGCAGGTCGGAATTTTACCAGACTAGGAGCATTCTCCTTGCACAGTCCTATAAAAAGTAGTATCATAGTGTCGTTTGAAATATCAGGAGGAAACGATGAAAGATTTTCATTTTGACGCTATATCTGCCTTTGAAAATTACGAAATTGAACAAATGAGAGATGGTCACGTTGTGGTGACGACAAAAGTAGTGAACTCGTCGCTCAACTACTATGGCAATGCCCATGGTGGCTATCTCTTTACCCTTTGTGACCAAATCAGTGGTCTTGTGGTGATTTCACTTGGCTTAGATGGAGTGACACTCCAGTCTTCCATCAACTACCTTAAGGCAGGAAAACTCGACGACGTGTTGACCATTAAAGGAGAATGCGTCCATCAAGGTCGCACAACCTGTGTCGTGGATGTGGATATTACCAATCAAGAAGGCAGAAATGTCTGCAAGGCAACCTTCACCATGTTTGTCACAGGCCAACGATCAGAAGATAGACAGGTGGGGATATAGATAACTAAAAAAGAGGCTCGCACCTCTTTTTCTTATTTCTTTTTATGATTTAATACGGCATTGAGTACAATGGCGAGTAGGCTGGCTACGACGATTCCGTTTGAGAAGAACATTTGGAAGGCTGTCGGCATGCTGACAAAGAGATTGCTGTTATTTAGACCGACACCTGCAGCGATTGAAACAGCTGCGATAAGGAAGTTATGTTCATTGTTAGCAAAGTCAACACGAGCGAGGATTTGCATCCCTTGAATCGATACAAAACCAAACATCACCAGCATGGCACCACCGAGGACAGGGCTCGGAATGATTTGAGCAAGGGCACCAAACTTAGGAAGGAGTCCAAGGAGAACCAGGAAACCAGCTGCGTAGTAGATTGGCAGGCGAGTCTTGATACCTGATAATTTAACCAACCCAACGTTTTGTGAAAATCCTGTGTAAGGGAAGGTGTTAAAGATTCCTCCGAGAAGTACGGCCAAACCTTCTGCGCGGTAACCGTTGCGCAGGCGCGTGCTGTCGATTGGATCTTTTGTGATATCAGACAAGGCTAGATAAACACCAGTCGACTCAACCATAGACACCGTTGCGATGATACACATCATGACAACGGATGAGATTTCAAAGGTTGGCATCCCAAAGTAGAGGGGAGTTGGGACATGGACAAGTGGTGCTGCTGCAACAGGAGAGAAGTCAACCAAACCCATGCTAGCAGCAATGGCAGTTCCAACAACCAAACCAATCAAAATAGAGATAGACTTGATAAATCCTTTGGTAAAGATGTTAATCAAGAGGATAATCAGAACAGTGATAGCTGCAAGCAAGAGACTTTGACCAGTTGGCTCTGGAACATTATTTCCCATATTTCCAATAGCGACAGGAATCAAGGTTAAACCAATCGTGGTAATAACAGATCCTGTTACGATAGATGGGAAGAGATTGGCCACTTTTGAGAAGATACCTGAAACAAGAACCACGTAAATCCCTGATGCGATAAGGGCACCAAACATAGCGCCACTACCATGGCTTTGCCCAATCATAATCAAGGGAGCGACAGATTGGAAGGCAACGCCGAGAACGACTGGTAGTCCAATACCAAAGTATTTGTTGAGTTGGAGTTGGAGGAAGGTTGCCACCCCACACATGAAGATATCTGTGGAAATCAGGTAGGTCAACTGCTCAGCTGAATAGCCAAGGGCTGTCGCAATCATGATGGGAACCAGGATGGATCCTGAGTACATGGCTAGTAAGTGCTGCAAGCCAAGAACGGCTGCTTGCGAATGTTTTTCTTGAGTTTGCATTAGAGATCTGCCTCCTTAAATACGACCTGACCATTTTCAAAACGATCCAAACGAGCGAGTGATAGGACAGGATAGCCTGCTTTTTCAAGCAAATCACGGCCATCTTGGAAGGATTTTTCAATCACAATACCGATAGCTTCGACTGTGGCACCAGCTTGTTCGATGATTTGAATCAAGCCTTTAGCAGCTTGGCCGTTAGCAAGGAAGTCGTCGATAATCAAAACCTTGTCCTCTGGTGAGAGGAATTTTCCAGCGATAGAAACGGTGCTGGTCACCTGCTTGGTAAAGGAGTAAACTTCGGCAGTTAAGATACCTTCGTTCATAGTGATGTTTTTAGCTTTTTTAGCGAAAATCATGGGAACGTTTAAGGCTTCAGCTGTAAAAATGGCTGGGGCAATGCCTGACGCTTCAATGGTCACGACTTTGGTAATTCCAGTAGCAGCAAATTTTTCCGCAAAGACCTTACCGATTTCTCGCATCAAGCTAAAGTCAACTTGGTGGGTTAAAAAGGAATCCACCTTGAGGATGTTGTCACCCAAGATATGCCCATCCTTGAGGATGCGCTCTTCTAATAATTTCATAAGACCTCCTAAAGTCTAAAAGCCAGTTTACTTGTTGGTTAAATGTTTCTATAGTGATCCGGTTTGCTAGTACTATGTATTTGATAAAACTAGTACGAGCGAAGCGAGTTTTATCAAATATTTCCCGCCGTAGTGGTAGCATAGACAATAATCTTGTTATTGTCTATGACGGGATTTTTGAGACTTTTGGCTCAAAAATTAGGGATGAAATTCCGAAGGAAGTTGCTCCCGTCCGCACTAATTAAGGGAAATATTAAAAATATTCAAAAAAGACCTACTTAATCTCTAAGTAAGTCCCCAAAATAGGCATGGAAAAAACGACCATACCTCACTCTGACTTACTTATTGTTAGGTGTTCCGGCACCTTGTAGAAACGTCGTGCCAATTCACGACATAAACAAGTAAAACGATATTTAATTTAAAATAGGCTTGAGCCAATGTTTTTATTTTACACTAAATAACTTTAGAAATCAACTGTTTTGTTAGTGTTTTGGTTTTAAAAACGAACAAATATAATAAAAATGGGGAAAAAATAACTTATTAGCTAACATTTAGAAGGTTTTTCCATCATAAAAGGCATATTATCAAGATTTTTCAAGACTTGACAATATGCCTTTTTCTAACTTTAAAGACTTTTTCCCAATCTTTATTATTCTACTCGCTAAATCTTAAAAAATAACCATCTGGATCCAAAATCGCAAATTCGTGAGGGTAAATAAAGCTATCTCCCACTCGAAATTCTCTTTTGGTCAGCGGACGATGGATAGGATAGTCAGCTTCCAACAGTTTTTGGTGGAGCTGAGGGACATCTGCAATGCCAAAGGAAATATTAACACCGCGCCCGAAAGGATAGGTCAGCTGAGCTAATTCTTCTGCGCTGCCTTCTTCTAGCATAAGTTGGCAGTCTTCAAGCGAGAGGAAGAGAAATTTCTCCTCTGGACGCTCGTATTCGACAGAGAATCCTAGCAGGTCGCAGTAGAAGTGGCGTGATTTTTCGATGTCAGATACTACAAATTCAGGAATGACAGCTTGATAGTCCATTCGTTTTCTCCTTAGAGTTCAATCTCCAAGACAATGGGTGTGTGGTCTTGGCGCGCACCGGAGTCAATCATATCAGACTTGGTCACCTTGTCAGCCACGCGGTTGCTTGTCAGCCAGTAGTCGATTCTCCAGCCTGTATTGTTGATTTTAGAAGTCTTGCTTCGTTGTGCCCACCAAGTGTAGCGTTCTGGAACATTGCCGTGAATGTGGCGGAAGGTATCCGTAAATCCAGTTGCTAAAAGGTTGGTAAATCCAGCACGTTCCTCGTCGGTAAATCCAGGTGAATGGCGGTTGCTAGCAGGATTTGCAAGGTCGATCTCATTGTGGGCCACGTTGTAGTCACCGGTTGCAAGGACTGGTTTTTCTTTGTCTAGTTCAGCCAAATACTCCGCATATTTGACATCCCAGACTTGGCGTTCTTCCAAGCGTTTGAGGCCATCACCAGCGTTTGGTGTGTAAACTTGGGTAACGAAAAATTTATCAAATTCTAGAGTGATGATGCGGCCTTCCAAGTCCATGGTAGAAGGGGCACCGATTTCTGGGAAAGTGACAGTGGGTGTAAGTTCTTTCTTATAGAGGAACATGGTTCCAGCATAGCCTTTGCGGGCAGGCTCTTGAGAAGAGCGCCACGTGTTTGCGTAGCCTGGGAAGAGTTCTTCTAAAATTTCCAAGTGTTTCTTTGTAGGCCCCTTGGCAGAAAGCTTGGTTTCTTGGATAGCAATGATATCAGCATTTTCAGCGACCAAGGTTTGTAGTACTTCTTGGGACAATTTGGCACGAGCTGAGTCACTAGTTAGGGCAGCGTTGAGGGAATCAATATTCCATGAGATAAGTTTCATAAAGTTACCTTTTTCATTCAGATTATAGATTTTATTATACCAAAAAAAGGTTTATTTCCCCAACGTATGGTTTGAAAAATTACTCTTTAGACTTTATCCTGAGAAAATAAAAATTCCCTAAACTATTTAGAAAAAAATCTAAATAGCTCTTGTGTTTAGAATAGAAAGGTATATAATGTTATTTAGAAAAACATCTAAATAGAAAGTGAAGTTACATATATGTCAAATAAGAGAACAATCCTTCTTTTTGTGGTCTTGGCTTATGCCCTTGCTTGGATAATATGGTTGGCACTATGGCTAAGTGGTGTTGGTCTAAATTCTCCATGGAGTCAACTTGCTAGTATTGTAGCCATGTGGATGCCTGCGCTTGCAGTCTTTCTCTTAGGGAAAATCACGAATCAACCTAGTGGAATCAAATCTAAATTAGTCGTGAATCTCAAGAGAAACTGGCGCTTTTACTTACTAGCTATCTGGTTACCAGCAGTCATCAGTTTTTTAGGAGCGGGACTTTATTTTCTTGTATTCCCTAGCAATTTCAGCCTTGATTTTGAATCTATTCAAGCCATCTTACAAGAAAAAGGTGTCTCTCAATCAGCCATTCCCTTATCTTCCTTGGTCTTGATTCAAATCCTAGCTAGTTTGACCTACGCTCCTTTTCTTAATAGTTTCTTTGCATTGGGAGAGGAAATTGGTTGGCGTGGCTATCTTTACCCAGCTCTAAGAGGACGCTTTTCACTAGTCCAGACTCATGTCTTGCTTGGTCTCATTTGGAGTCTTTGGCATCTACCAATCAATTTGCAAGGCTATAATTATGGACTATCTTATTTTGCTTATCCTGTTTTGGGAGTTGTTGCTATGTTTCTATCTTGTTTTAGCCTAGGAATATTGTTGAGCTGGTTGTTGGAAAAGACAGGTTCTATCTGGGCTTCTGCCCTATTTCATGGGGCAATCAATGCAACTGCAGGTATTGGGTTACTCTTCCAATTACCAGGAGAAAAAGTTTCAAGCCTCTTGATTTTAGGCCCATCACCGACCGGAATGCTATCAGTTCTACCTTGCTTATTCCTAGCCCTACTAATATTACAAAGGGAAAGGAGTCATTATGAGTTTTGCAAATAGTTTTAAAGCCTTATCTCATCCAGTTAGGAGAGAGATTTTGAATTTATTCAAAACAGGTAGATTATCTGCAGGAGAAATTGCCAGTTATTTCGAGTTGACAGGTGCAACGATTTCACACCATCTCACGATTTTGAAAGCAGCGGATTTAATTCATGAAATGAAAGAAAAAAACTTTATTTATTATGAGTTAAATACATCGGTTTTAGAGGATATAATGGTTTGGTTAGCAGAACTGAAAGGAGATCATTTTGATGAAGATAAAAATCAATAAGAAATTGGTATTATTTACGAGCATTCTCATCCTACTACCTTCCCTTGTAGGTTGTGTTTTCTGGAATCAATTACCAGAGGAGATACCCACTCATTTTAATCTACTGGGTCAAGCAGATGGCTACAATCATAAAATGTCTGCTATCTTTGGATTACCGACTCTCATGCTTTTGATGCATTGGTTGCTTCTATTTTTAATGATTAAGGATCCTAAATCTAGCAATATCAGTTCAAAAATACAAGTTTTGATTTACTGGATTATTCCTTTTGTATCTTGTCTATTAATGATTTCTATCTTCGGAGAATCTTTGGGTTATTCCATGATGAGTGGGCTACTAGCTCAGATTTTTATGGGAGTCGTGATGATCGTAATTGGAAATTATCTACCAAAAACACACCGAAATTATATAATCGGTATTCGACTACCGTGGACCTTGGAGAATGATGAAAACTGGAGAAAAACGCATCGCCTAGCTGGAAAAATTTGGGTATTAGGAGGATTGTTATTGTTTCTAAATTCCTTTGTGCAACTGTATGTTTACTGGGTATTCTTCTTGACACTTTTCTTTGTAGTGATAATTCCTAGTGTCTATTCTTATCAATTATCAAAATCAGAATCTTGAAATAGCTAATGGAGTCATTAGTTTGAGAAGTTGGTCTGATATGTCTATTTCCCCAACGTATGGTTTGAAAAATTACCCTCTTTCGTTTATAATGAAGAATGATTTTATGAAAGGGAGTGAAAATAAATGAAATTTTACTCATATGACTATGTGCTTAGCCAAATCAGTCAGCAAAATGGAATCATGATTGGCTTTGGGATTGTGCTCCTAACTATCACAGGATTTTTTGCTTTTAAGGCCTATCGTGATAAAAAGGGGACTAAATTTCGGGAATTGGTCATGATTTTGGCCTTGACTTTGGTGGCCATGCTTTTGGTGACAATCTCAAAATACCAGACCAATCAAGCATCAAACAACCAATTTCAAACTTCACTTCATTTCATAGAGGTTGTTTCCAAAGATTTGGGAGTGGATAAATCAGAAGTTTATGTCAATACTTCAGCTGCCACTGATGGAGCGCTTGTCAAGGTAGGTCCAAATGTCTACCGTGCTATGAACGGGAGCGAACCAGACAAGTATCTTTTAGAGAAATTAGAATTGCATCAAACAGACGCTATTGAATTGGTGGAGGTAAACAAATGACGCTCAACTATATGGAAATTTTAATCAAACTAGCCTTGGGTCTCTTCTCACTTGTTTTTGTTATCAATGTGACAGGAAAGGGGAACCTGGCGCCTAACTCTGCGACAGACCAAATTCAGAACTATGTTCTTGGTGGTATCATCGGTGGGGTGATTTACAATAGTTCAATTAGTATTCTGCAATACGCAGTGATTTTGATGATGTGGACGATTTTGGTCTTGACCCTCAAATGGCTCAACAATAATGTTCGTTTTGTCAAACGCTTGATTGATGGGAAACCAACTCTCCTCATCAAAAATGGGCAGATCGACCCAGAAGCCTGTCGTTCAGTTGGCTTGTCTGCGGCAGATGTTGCTCTCAAACTTCGTAGCCAAGGGATTTTCCAGATGAAGCAAGTTAAACGAGCTGTGCAAGAGCAAAATGGCCAACTCATCGTGGTCCAAATGGGAGATGAAAATCCTAAGTATCCAGTTGTGACTGACGGTGTGATCCAAGTGGAAGTCTTGGAATCGATTGGCCGTAGCGAAGAGTGGCTGCTTGACAATCTCAGCAAGCAAGGGCATGACAATGTAGCCAATATCTTTATCGCTGAGTATGACAAGGGCGCCGTTACAGTCGTAACCTATGAATAAGAAAAACCTGGGGTCTTGCACTCTTCGAAAATCTCTTCAAACTGCGTCAACGTCGCCTTGCCGTATGTAGGTTACTGACTTCGTCAGTTCTATNNTTGATTTTCATTGAGTATTGGCCTCAGGTTTCCATTTGCAATCAGAAAGGGATGTTATGTCCATTATTCAAAAACTTTGGTGGTTTTTCAAGTTAGAAAAACGCCGTTATCTAGTCGGGATTGTGGCCCTGGTCTTGGTTTCCGTTCTCAATCTAATTCCCCCCATGGTCATGGGGCGGGTTATTGATGCCATTACATCGGGGCAATTAAGCCAGCAGGCCCTTCTTCTTGACCTATTTTATTTGCTTCTTGCAGCCTTTGGGATGTACTATCTGCGCTATGTTTGGCGTATGTATATTCTTGGGACTTCCTACCGTCTGGGACAGATTATGCGCTCTCGCTTATTTGAGCATTTCACAGAAATGTCTCCAGCTTTTTATCAGACCTATCGGACGGGGGACCTGATGGCACACGCAACCAACGATATCAATGCCTTAACCCGTCTCGCAGGGGGCGGTGTTATGTCTGCGGTGGATGCCTCTATCACGGCTTTAGTGACCTTGATGACCATGCTCTTTAGCATTTCATGGCAGATGACCTTGGTTGCCATTCTTCCCCTGCCTTTCATGGCTTATGCGACCAGTCGTTTGGGTAGAAAGACTCATAAGGCTTTTGGAGAGTTGCAGGCTGCCTTTTCTGAACTCAATAACAAGGTACAGGAGTCTGTATCAGGTATTAAAGTGACCAAGTCTTTCGGTTATCAGGCGGACGAGCTCAAGTCCTTTCAGGCAGTAAATGAATTGACCTTTCAAAAGAACCTACAAACCATGAAATACGATAGTCTCTTTGACCCTATGGTTCTCTTATTTGTTGGTTCCTCCTATGTTTTAACCCTCTTGGTCGGCTCCTTGATGGTTCAGAAAGGGCAAATCACGGTTGGGAATCTAGTTACCTTTATCAGCTACTTGGATATGCTAGTTTGGCCTCTTATGGCCATCGGCTTCCTCTTTAATATTACTCAGCGAGGGAAGGTTTCCTATCAGCGAATTGAGGAACTTTTGTCTCAGAAATCACCTGTACAAGACCCTGAGTTTCCTTTAGATGGTATCGAAAATGGGCGTTTGGAGTACGCTATTGACAGCTTTGCCTTTGAAAATGAGGAAACACTGACAAATGTTCACTTTAGTTTGGAAAAAGGGCAAACATTGGGCTTGGTTGGTCAGACAGGTTCTGGAAAAACGTCTCTAATCAAACTGCTCTTGCGTGAATACGATGTGGATAAGGGAGCCATTTACCTAAACGGTCATAATATTCGTGACTATCGTCTGACAGGTCTTCGTAGTCTTATGGGCTATGTTCCTCAGGACCAGTTCCTCTTTGCGACTTCGATTTTAGACAATATCCGCTTTGGCAATCCTAACTTGCCCCTTTCAGCGGTCGAGGAAGCGACCAAGCTAGCTCAAGTTTACCAAGATATTATAGCTATGCCCCAGGGATTTGATACGCTGATTGGTGAAAAGGGAGTCAGTCTTTCTGGAGGTCAAAAGCAGCGTCTGGCCATGAGTCGGGCGATGATTTTAGATCCAGATATCTTGATTTTGGATGATTCTTTGTCAGCTGTGGATGCCAAGACAGAGTATGCGATTATCGACAACCTCAAGGAGACGCGAAAGGACAAGACAACCATTATTACGGCTCATCGCCTCAGTGCGGTTGTCCATGCAGATTTGATTTTAGTCCTGCAAAATGGTCAAATCATCGAACGAGGCAGGCACGAAGACTTGCTAGCTTTGGATGGCTGGTATGCCCAAACCTACCAGTCTCAGCAGCTGGAAATGAAGGGAGAAGAAGATGCAGAATAAACAAGAACAATGGGCTGTATTGAAGCGCTTGATGTCCTATCTCAAGCCTTATGGACTCCTGACTTTTTTGGCACTCAGTTTTCTCCTAGCAACGACGGTCATCAAAAGTGTCATTCCCCTTGTGGCTTCCCACTTTATTGACCAGTATCTCAGCAATCTTAACCAACTGGCCATTACCGTTTTGCTGGCCTACTATGGCCTTTATATCCTACAAACTGTAGTTCAGTATGTCGGTAATCTTCTCTTTGCGTGCGTGTCTTACAGTATTGTTAGGGATATTCGTCGCGATGCCTTTGCCAATACGGAAAAACTGGGTATGTCTTACTTTGACAAGACGCCAGCAGGCTCCATCGTCTCTCGTTTGACAAATGACACCGAGACCATCAGCGATATGTTTTCAGGAATTTTATCTAGCTTTATCTCAGCAGTTTTCATCTTTCTGACAACTCTTTATACCATGTTGGTGTTGGATTTTCGTTTGACAGCACTAGTATTGCTCTTTCTCCCCTTGATTTTCCTTTTGGTCAATCTCTATCGGAAAAAATCAGTGAAAATCATTGAGAAAACCAGAAATCTCTTGTCAGACATCAATAGCAAGCTGGCAGAAAACATCGAGGGAATCAGGATTATCCAGGCCTTTAATCAAGAGAAGCGCCTGCAGGCGGAATTTGATGAGATCAACCGAGAACACTTGGTCTATGCCAACCGTTCTGTAGCCTTGGATGCCCTCTTTTTGAGACCTGCCATGAGTTTGTTAAAACTTCTAGGCTATGCTGTCTTGATGGCCTACTTTGGCTATCGTGGTCTTTCTATCGGGATAACGGCCGGGACCATGTATGCTTTTATCCAGTATATTAATCGTCTCTTTGACCCCCTGATTGAGGTGACGCAAAACTTTTCAACCTTGCAAACGTCTATGGTTTCTGCAGGTCGTGTCTTTGCCTTGATTGACGAGAGGACCTATGAGCCTCTTCAAGAAAATGGACAGGCCGAGATCAAAGAAGGCAATATCCGGTTTGAACATGTATGTTTCTCTTATGATGGAAAACATCCGATTCTGGATGACATTTCCTTCTCCGTTAACAAGGGTGAAACCATTGCCTTTGTGGGTCATACAGGTTCTGGGAAATCTTCGATTATCAATGTCCTCATGCGCTTTTATGAATTTCAATCAGGGAGAGTTCTCTTGGATGATGTGGATATCAGGAACTACAGTCAGGAAGAGTTGAGAAAAAACATCGGTCTGGTCTTGCAGGAACCCTTCCTCTATCATGGAACCATTAAGTCCAATATCGCCATGTACCAAGAAATCAGTGATGAGCAGGTCCAGGCTGCAGCTACCTTTGTCGACGCAGATTCCTTTATTCAAGAACTCCCTCAGGGTTATGATTCCCCTGTTTCTGAGCGTGGCTCCAGTTTTTCAACAGGTCAGCGTCAGCTTCTTGCCTTTGCCAGAACAGTCGCCAGTCAGCCTAAAATCCTGATTTTGGATGAAGCGACAGCTAATATTGACTCTGAAACAGAAAGTTTGGTTCAAGCATCGCTGGCTAAGATGAGACAGGGACGGACAACCATTGCCATTGCCCACCGCCTTTCTACCATCCAAGACGCCAACTGTATCTATGTTTTGGACAAGGGGCACATCATCGAGAGCGGAACCCATGAGGAACTTTTGGCCTTGGGTGGAACCTACCACAAGATGTATAGCTTGCAGGCAGGGGCCATGTCCTAATACTCGTTGATTTTCATTGAGCATAAGAAGGAAATCCTTCAAATTACAGATTTCTTTCACCGCCTTTTCCATTTTGTGGTATAATGAAAAATGTTGACAAATAGTATAATAAAAACAAAGGAGAAACAGCATGCTGAAATGGGAAGACTTGCCCGTGGAAATGAAATCAAGCGAGGTTGAGTCTTACTACCAGCTTGTCTCTAAAAGGAAGAGTTCGCTGATTTTCAAGCGTTGCTTGGATTGGGTTTTGGCCTTGGTTGTACTGGTTCTGACCTCTCCCATCTTTCTCATTTTGAGCGTTTGGATCAAGTTGGATAGCAAGGGGCCAGTGATTTACAAGCAAGAGCGCGTGACCCAGTACAATCGACCTTTCAAGATTTGGAAGTTCCGTACCATGGTGACGGATGCGGATAAAAAAGGGAGTCTGGTGACTTCTGCTAACGATAGCCGCATTACCAAGGTTGGCAATTTCATCCGTCGTGTGCGTTTGGACGAACTGCCTCAGTTGGTCAATGTTCTTAAAGGTGAGATGTCCTTTGTAGGGACGCGTCCTGAAGTGCCTCGTTACACAGAGCAGTATAGCCCTGAAATGATGGCGACCTTGCTCTTACCAGCAGGGATTACCTCTCCAGCCAGCATCAACTACAAGGATGAGGACACCATCATCAGTCAAATGACGGAGAAAGGTCTGTCAGTTGACCAGGCCTATGTTGAACATGTCCTTCCTGAAAAGATGCGCTATAACCTCGCCTATCTCCGAGAATTTAGTTTCTTTGGAGATATCAAAATCATGTTTCAAACCGTGTTTGAAGTGCTAAAATAAAGTAGTCATGAGAAAATGAGTACAGATAAAAGGAGCAAATCAATGCCAAATTACAATATTCCATTTTCACCACCCGATATTACGGAAGCAGAAATTGCTGAAGTAGCGGATACCCTGCGTTCTGGTTGGATCACAACAGGTCCTAAGACAAAAGAACTAGAGCGTCGCTTGTCTCAATATACACAGACGCCTAAGACTGTCTGTCTTAACTCTGCAACTGCCGCTCTTGAGTTGATTTTACGTGTGCTTGAAGTGGGACCTGGTGATGAGGTTATCGTTCCAGCCATGACCTATACAGCTTCATGTAGTGTCATCACTCACGTAGGAGCGACCCCTGTCATGGTGGATATTCAAGCAGATACGTTTGAAATGGACTATGACCTGCTTGAGCAAGCTATCACTGAGAAAACTAAGGTGATCATCCCAGTAGAGCTCGCAGGGATTGTTTGCGACTACGACCGTTTGTTCCAAGTTGTGGAGAAAAAACGTGATCTCTTTACCGCTTCAAGCAAGTGGCAAAAGGCCTTTAACCGTATTGTGATTGTCTCTGATAGTGCCCACGCTTTGGGATCTACTTATAAAGGGCAACCAGCTGGTTCTATTGCTGACTTTACCTCCTTCTCATTCCATGCCGTTAAGAATTTTACAACGGCAGAGGGTGGAAGTGCCACTTGGAAAGCCAATCCAGCGATTGACGACGAAGAGATGTACAAGGAATTCCAGATTCTGTCGCTTCACGGGCAAACTAAGGATGCCCTTGCTAAGATGCAACTGGGATCATGGGAATATGATATCGTCACACCAGCCTACAAGTGCAATATGACCGATATCATGGCGTCACTTGGTTTGGTACAATTGGATCGTTACTCTGGTTTGCTAGAACGTCGTAAGGACATTGTGGACCTCTATGATCGTGGTTTTGCAGGTTCTCGCATCCATCCTTTGGCACACAAGACTGAAACTGTCGAATCTTCACGTCACCTCTACATCACCCATGTAGAAGGAGCGAGTTTAGAAGAACGCAATCTTATCATCCAAGAATTGGCTAAAGCAGGAATTGCAAGCAATGTCCACTACAAACCGCTTCCGCTCTTGACAGCCTATAAGAATCTTGGCTTTGATATGGCGAACTATCCTAAGGCCTATACTTTCTTCGAAAATGAAATTACCCTCCCTCTTCATACTAAATTAAGCGATGAAGAAGTGGACTATATCATTGAGACTTTCAAAACAGTTTCTGAAAAAGTATTAGCTTCATCAAAAAAATGACAAACTACAGTCAAGTAATAGTGATTCTGTTTCTAAAAAGTCTAATTGAGTGTAAAACTGTTGTTTTCAATTGAAAGTCCTATAGTAAAATGAAATAAAAACAGGACAAATCAATCAGGATAGTCAAATTAATTTCTAGCAATATTTTAGAAGCAAAGGTGTACTCTTATAGTTTCAATATACTGTATGGTTTGAAATGAGATGTGAGCAATTTGGTGTAGCATTTAGAATTTTTATTAGGCATCATTTAGAAAATGTAGTGTCTTGTTCTAGTTTTCAATTCACCCTATTTTTTGAAAGACGCGAGTTTCCACGAATGAGGTTGTGGAAACTCGCGTCTTTCTTTTTTGTTTTCAGAATATTGTTCAAAGTTTTGAGACTATTTTTCATGTTCTAGTCATTCTTTTGAAATAATCTATAAAACACGTGTCTGCAATGATTTATATGTCCTATTCCAGTATTTTAGAAGAACTGCGTCTATTTTTATAGAGCTTGAATCTAGCTTTTATAGAAAATCTATTTAAGAAATATATTGTATTGTTTTGATTTCAATCCGCTATATGAACGATATTCATGTAAATATACCTGGCGAATGCTTGCATAACAAGATATTTGTTCTTGTATTTATAAATTAGTATTTTACGAGATGTCAACATGCTTTAAATACAGTGAATAGGATATTTTTATGTTCAAGCTAAGAAAGATAGTAATCACTTTTGAATGGAAGGTTAAAGAATTATTAGAAGTATGGTTAGATATATAAATGGTCACGCTTTCACAATTTTGATATTTTATTGTGTTATTCCTTGACAATTTTGATTTAAAAATATATTATAAAGAAAATGACAGCGGTGTCATTTTCTGGTATGGAATTTATATGAATATTAAATTAGGACATAATATTTTTAATTGGAGGCTAATATGAAATCTTTTCAACAAAATGAGGTTTTCTCTATTCGTAAGTCTAAGGTGGGAGTTTGCTCAGTTCTCTTAGCGGTTTTATTTATTGGAACACAAAGTGTTTTAGCTAATGAAGTAGTTGGTGAAACTTCTTCGTCTAAAGATAATATGCAAATGAACTCTTTGTTGAGTAGCACATCTACATCATTATCTGCGGAACCCCATCCTGATACTCTCAGTCTTGATAACAATTCAAGTTTAAGTACTGATAATAATGGAGGAGTGAGTATTAATCAAAATAAACCTGATATAACAAATGATACTATGATGGGTAACATCTCTGGGATGGAAGTGAATACTATTTTAAGTACTAATCTGAACGAACACGTAGCTTTGAATGTTAAAGATTATGGAGCAATAGGTGACGGGGTTAATGATGATCGACAAGCAATTCAAGATGCAATAGATGCTGCAGCTCAAGGGCTAGGTGGAGGAAATGTATATTTTCCGGAAGGAACTTATTTAGTAAAAGAAATTGTTTTTTTAAAAAGTCATACACACTTAGAATTGAATGAGAAAGCTACCATTCTAAATGGTATAAATATTAAGAATCACCCTTCTATTGTTTTTATGACAGGTTTATTTACGGATGATGGTGCGCAAGTAGAATGGGGCCCAACAGAAGATATTAGTTATTCTGGTGGTACTATTGATATGAACGGTGCTTTGAATGAAGAAGGAACTAAAGCAAAAAATCTACCACTTATAAATTCTTCAGGTGCATTTGCTATTGGGAATTCAAATAACGTAACTATAAAAAATGTAACATTCAAGGATAGTTATCAAGGGCATGCTATTCAAATTGCAGGTTCGAAAAATGTATTAGTTGATAATTCTCGTTTTCTTGGGCAAGCCTTACCCAAAACGATGAAGGATGGGCAAATCATAAGTAAGGAGAGCATTCAGATTGAACCATTAACTAGAAAAGGTTTTCCTTATGCCTTGAATGATGATGGGAAAAAATCTGAAAATGTGACTATTCAAAATTCCTATTTTGGCAAAAGTGATAAATCTGGGGAATTAGTAACAGCAATTGGCACACACTATCAAACATTGTCGACACAGAACCCCTCTAATATTAAAATTTTAAATAATCATTTTGATAACATGATGTATGCAGGTGTACGTTTTACAGGATTCACTGATGTATTAATCAAAGGAAATCGCTTTGATAAGAAAGTTAAAGGAGAGAGTGTACATTATCGAGAAAGCGGAGCAGCTTTAGTAAATGCTTATAGCTATAAAAACACTAAAGACCTATTAGATTTAAATAAACAGGTGGTTATCGCCGAAAATATATTTAATATTGCCGATCCTAAAACAAAAGCGATACGAGTTGCAAAAGATAGTGCAGAATATTTAGGAAAAGTATCAGATATTACTGTAACAAAAAATGTAATTAATAATAATTCTAAGGAAACAGAACAACCAAATATTGAATTATTACGAGTTAGTGATAATTTAGTAGTCTCAGAGAATAGTATATTCGGTGGTAAAGAAGGAATTGTTATTGAGGATTCAAAGGGTAAAATAACCGTTTTAAATAACCAATTTTATAATTTATCCGGTAAGTATATATCATTCATCAAATCTAATGCAAATGAGAAAGAACCTGTTATACGTGATAGCGATGGTAATTTCAATATTGTAACGGAGAATGGGCTTTACAAAATTGTAACAAATAACTTAAGTGATAAAAACGAAAAAGAAAAAAACAAAGAGGAAAAATTTAAAACAAGTTCATATGTGCATGAAAAACAATCTAATTCAAATAATGTAATTGATAGTAACCAGAAGAAAGGAGAGTTTAACTCAAGTAAAGATAATAGACAAATTAATGACAAGATCGACAATAAACAAGATAATAAGATAGAAGAAGTGAACCATAAAATAGTTGGAGATGGCAGAGAAACTGAAAATCATATTAATAAATCTAAAGAAATAGTAGAGGTAAAACAAAAATTACCAAAGACTGGTTCGAACAAGATTATGGAACTATTCTTAACAGTGACAGGAATTGGTTTACTTTTGACACTAAAAGGGTTGAAGTATTATGGTAAAGATAAATAAAATTTGTTCGATACAAGGAAGTTCTGTAGAAAATGAGGATACTGTAGGTTCACAAAATCAGTATTTTTGGATTATCGATGGAGCTACAGATTTATATAATTCTAAAGAGGAGATAGGTTATTCAGTCTCAGAAGTTGTACATATTTTATCAGAAAGTTTGTCGGTTAATTGTAAAGAATCAAAAACTCTTAAACAAATATTTGAAACTGCTTTACTCGAGGTTAAAGATGAAATCGGTTTAAACTCATATGAATTAACAGAGTATTATCGCTTACCAACATTTGCTTTTATATTTGCTAAACTTTCAGAAAAAAAGTTGGAGTATATGATTCTAGGTGACTGCGTCATGTTAGTAAACGAAATGGAAATAACTGATCATAGAGTAGATAACTTATTTGAAAAAGGGAAAAATGAGATAAAAGACTCAATTGGTACAAATAGTGTTTTAAATAAAAAAATTATTTTACAAAAAATCAGAAAATTATCTAATCAACCGAGTGGGTACTGGATAGGTTCGTTGGATGAGAGATTTTTAGACCATGCTATTATTAATCAAATAGATGTTACTAGTGAACAAATTGTTTTAATGAGCGATGGCTTTTATGAATTCTATCAAAATAATCAAAATAAAACTTTTGAAGAGTTAATTAAGATGAGATTTAATTCTTCTGCTATTGATCCAATCTATGGAAAGAAAGATGATGCAAGTATTCTAGTTATTGATGTTTGATATATTGTTTAAAATATTAATTGTTACTATTGAACTTTGTTAAGAAGAGGTACCTAAATGTTAAGGTTATATTTAGAAAATGAAATTATGGAATTATCAAATAATTTAGAGACCATTTGGGTATCTGTGCTTGATAAATATGAGAAGTTATTTGAATATTTATCAAATGAAGAACGAATAGAATTGATTAAAGAAGATTTAATCATAAATGAGTCAGTTCTAAATGTTGATAAAAAAGGATATGAGTTAATTTGTTTACAACATCCCGTTTCATATGACTTAAGAAGAATTATTAGTGTAATAAAAATATCAACTGACATTGAACGTATTGGGGATAGAATTGTTGAAATTTTAAAAAATCTACAGATTATTCAAAACAATGAAATTTTGAAGAAAATTATTTCAGAAATAAAAATACTTCATGAAGTTATCGGACTGCATATGAATAGGGCTATATCTTGTTATAGAGAGGAACAATCTGGATGTTTAGATATGGTTGTTATACAAAAACAGAATGAGATAGAAGAGCTTAGTATAAATATTGAAAAGAAAATCATGAATTACATATTTGAAGATGATGGGAACGTTTCTGAAGTAATTGGTGCTTTGGATATTATTCATCACCTTGATAAAATTGCTCATACTACGCAATCAATTTATAAATGGATAATGTATAGAAAATATGGGAACATAAATTAGAAAGAAAAATATATGAAAACAATTATTGATAATTTTGTTGATAGAGTAATTGAATACGGAATGTATAATGAAATTGACAAAATATATGTGAAAAATAGAGTACTAGCGTTAATAGGTGAGGAGGGAACTGATCGCATTTCCGATGAAAATGACCTGAAACAAATAAAAGATTACTTAGTGGAAATCGCCTTAAAAAACGGTAAAATTAAAGATTTAATCGAGGAAAAGGAATGTTTAGGAGCAGAGTTAATGAATTTCATAGTTCCTTTACCTAGTCGATTAAATGATATTTTTTGGAGTTCATATGATATATCACCTCAAGAAGCAGTTGAAGAGTTTTATAAGTTAAGTAAAGATAGTGATTATATTAAAACTTCTGCTATTGCTAAGAATATTGAGTTTAGAGCATCAACTAAATACGGAGAGCTAGAGATTACGATAAATTTGTCAAAACCCGAAAAAGATCCAAAAACAATTGCTGCTGAAAAATTAGTAAAAGCAACTAATTATCCCAAATGTTTACTATGTATGGAAAATGAAGGATATCAGGGGCGAATAAATTATCCAGCACGTTCGAATCATAGAATTATTCGGTTGAAACTTGGTGACGAAGTATGGGGATTCCAGTATTCTCCCTACTCATACTTTAATGAGCATGCGATATTTTTAAATAGTCAACATGTACCAATGGCTATTACCTCTAAAACATTTGAACAATTATTGGAGATTGTTGATATTTTGCCAGGATATTTTGCTGGTTCAAATTCTGATCTTCCTATCTCAGGAGGCTCCATTCTTAGTCATAACCACTACCAGGGAGGGAAACATATTTTCCCAATGGAAAAAGCAAAATTTGAGAGTGAATTTCGTTTTAAAGACTTTGAGGATGTTAATGCTGGTATTGTAAAATGGCCAATGTCAGTAATTAGGTTACAAAGTGAAAATAAAAATCGCTTGTTAGATTTAGCTACTAAAATTCTAAATAAGTGGAGAGAATATTCAGATTTAGAAGTAGACATCATTGCTATGACTGAAGATGTCCCACACCATACGGTGACTCCTATTGCTCGTAAAGTGGACGGGAGATATGAATTAGATATTGTTCTAAGAGATAATCATACTACTGAACAATACCCAGATGGTGTTTTCCATCCTCATCAAGATGTACAACATATTAAAAAGGAAAATATCGGATTAATCGAAGTGATGGGACTTGCGATATTACCACCTCGTTTGAAACCAGAGTTAGAAGAAGTTGGAAAATATCTTTTAGGAGAGGAAAACGCAATTGCGGATTATCATTTAGAATGGGCCGACCAATTGAAAGAAAAATATCCTCGCATTAATAAAGAAGAGGTTAATAGCGTAGTTCAACACGAAGCAGGACAAGTGTTTGCGAGAGTTCTGGAAGATGCAGGAGTTTATAAGAATACACCGTCTGGGCATGAAGCGTTTATGAGATTTGTTAAGTCGGTTGGAATTAATTAGGAGGAAACCCAAATGGCAATATTGGTAACAGGCGGAGCTGGTTATATTGGTAGCCATACCGTAGTAGAATTACTAAATTTAGGAAAGGAAGTCATCATTGTCGACAACCTTTCGAACTCTAGCATCTTGGTGCTAGACCGTATTGAAGCAATTACAGGAATACGTCCCGTGTTTTACGAATTAGATGTTTGTGATAAACAAGCATTGAGAAAGGTATTTGAACAAGAATCGATTGATGCTGCAATTCATTTTGCAGGTTATAAAGCTGTCGGAGAATCCGTGCAAAAACCTGTGATGTACTACAAAAATAATATTATGAGTACATTGGCGCTTGTTGAAGTGATGTCAGAATTTAATGTTAAAAAGATTGTCTTTTCTTCAAGTGCGACTGTATATGGAATTAACAATCAGTCACCTCTAATTGAGACTATGCAAACAAGTGCGACAAATCCTTATGGGTATACGAAAGTGATGCTTGAGCAAATTTTAAAAGATGTTCATGTGGCAGATTCAGAATGGAGTATTGCGTTGCTTCGTTATTTCAATCCAATTGGTGCTCATGAGTCTGGTTTGATTGGGGAAGATCCCTCAGGAATTCCTAACAACTTGATGCCCTATATTGCACAAGTAGCGGTAGGTAAGCTGTCAGAACTAAGTGTGTTCGGAAATGATTATGATACGCTTGACGGTACTGGTGTGCGCGATTATATCCATGTAGTAGATTTAGCAATAGGACATATAAAAGCTTTAGAAAAAGTATCTGAAAAAACAGATGTTTATATCTATAACCTAGGCTCGGGAGAAGGAACTAGTGTATTACAACTAGTAAATACATTTGAAAGTGTTAACAAGATCCCTATTCCTTATAAAATAGTTCCAAGACGTTCAGGAGACGTTGCAACTTGTTATGCAAATGCAGACAAAGCATATAAGGAATTAAATTGGAGGACAACAAAATCGATTGAAGACATGTGTAGAGATACATGGAATTGGCAATCAAAAAATCCCAATGGCTATAATTGATGATACTGTCTATATGAGTGCTGTATTTTGGAAAAATTACTTAACCTTTTAATGAAATGCATATTTAATGAAAGATAAATTTTTTTTAAAAAATTTTTGAAAGCGCTTGACAAAGTAAACGGTTTCGTTATATAATATAAGCATAGATGACACCGGTGTCAAATATAAAAAAGAGGGTCTTTATATGAAAAACCTAACAAAAATTAAGTTCAAAGAAAATGGAGAATTTAATCATTTTCCAGGAAATACTGTTGTAGCAAATCTTTATAATAAACAAGATTTGATGGAAGTTGTTGATATTATTCAATCACGTTATAGAGAATTACCATTTATTGATAAGTTCACTTTAACTCCAAGGAATTCTATTCACATGACTGTAATTGAATTGTTGTGCCATGAAAATCGTGAAACGGAGTTTTGGAGCAGTAATCTTCCTTTAGATACACCTTTACAGAAAATACATGATTACTTTGCTAAACAACTTGAAATTTTTCCATTGTTAAATGAAGAAATTCTTATGCGTGTAACGGAAATGGGAAAACAAAACATACTAGTTGAACCTGCAGATGAAGCTTCTGCTAAGAGATTAGAAGAAATTCGTACTTATGTCTCAGAAAAAGCAGGTGTTCGTTTCCCTAATCATGATAGATATCAATTCCATATTTCAATTGGGTATCTTCGGATTCCTCTAACCGAAGAGGAGGAAGAAGAGTTTACTAAAGTTAGAGCGGAATTAACTGAAATCTTATTAGAGAAGATTCCAACTATTACTGTAAACCGTATTGACTATACTGTATTTGAAGATATGAGACAATTTGTTCCATATCACGAAAAATTTAAATAAAATAATAAAAAAGGAGAACTTATCATGAAAAAAATGAAAGTTTGGTCTACTGTACTTGCAACGGGAGTTGCTCTTACTACACTTGCTGCTTGCTCTGGAGGTTCAAATTCTACGACTGCTTCTTCATCTGAAGAAAAAGCTGATAAAAGTCAAGAATTAGTAATCTATTCGAACTCAGTTTCAAATGGTCGTGGTGATTGGTTAACTGCTAAAGCAAAAGAAGCTGGTTTTAATATAAAAATGGTTGATATTCCTGGCGCTCAATTAGCAGACCGTGTTATTGCCGAGAAGAATAATGCAGTTGCAGATATGGTATTTGGAATTGGTGCTGTTGATTCAAATAAAATTAGAGATCAAAAATTACTAGTCCAGTACAAGCCTAAATGGTTAGATAAAATTGATCAATCTTTATCAGATAAAGATAATTATTATAATCCTGTGATTGTTCAACCATTAGTTTTAATTGGGGCGCCTGATGTAAAAGAAATGCCTAAAGATTGGACTGAATTAGGTAGTAAGTATAAAGGTAAATATTCAATTTCTGGTCTTCAAGGTGGTACAGGACGGGCAATTCTAGCAAGTATCTTAGTTCGATACCTTGATGATAAAGGTGAATTAGGTGTTTCCGAAAAAGGTTGGGAAGCAGCAAAAGAATATTTGAAAAATGCATACACTCTTCAAAAGGGAGAAAGTTCAATTGTTAAGATGTTAGACAAAGAAGATCCAATACAATATGGAATGATGTGGGGTTCTGGTGCATTAGTTGGACAAAAAGAACAAAATGTTGTTTTCAAAGTTATGACTCCTGAGATTGGTGTACCATTTGTAACTGAACAAACTATGGTTTTAAGCACTAGTAAAAAACAAGCGTTAGCTAAAGAATTTATTGATTGGTTTGGTCAAACAGAAATTCAAGTAGAATATAGTAAGAACTTTGGATCTATTCCTGCAAATAAAGATGCCCTCAAAGATCTACCAGAAGATACTAAGAAATTTGTTGATCAAGTGAAACCACAAAATATTGACTGGGAAGCTGTTGGAAAACATTTGGATGAATGGGTAGAAAAAGCTGAATTAGAATACGTACAATAAGAAATAAGAGTTAATTTTTATGTCCAAGTCTCTCTATTATTTCTAAATTTATAGAAGAAATAAAGAGAGGCTTTTGGTTTAGTAATAGAGGGAGTTAGTGAGATGATTAAATTTGATAATATTCAAATTAAATATGGTGATTTTGTTGCAATTGATAATCTGAATTTAGATATACATGAAGGGGAATTCTTTACATTTCTTGGGCCTTCAGGGTGTGGTAAATCAACTACTTTGAGAGCATTGGTAGGTTTTCTAGATCCATCATCAGGAAGTATTGAAGTTAATGGAACAAATGTCACTCATTTGGAACCTGAAAAGCGTGGAATTGGTATTGTATTTCAATCTTATGCGCTATTTCCAACTATGACTGTTTTTGATAATATTGCATTTGGTTTAAAAGTTAAGAAGGTAGCTCCAGATGTTATTAAAGCTAAAGTATCAGCAGTAGCAGCAAAAATTAAGATCTCTGATCAACAGTTACAGCGTAATGTATCAGAATTATCTGGGGGTCAACAACAAAGGGTAGCATTGGCTCGTGCTCTGGTTCTTGAACCTAAAATTCTTTGTCTAGATGAACCATTGTCAAACCTTGACGCAAAATTACGTGTAGATTTGAGAAAAGAGTTGAAAAGACTTCAAAAAGAGTTAGGTATTACTACTTTATATGTTACTCATGATCAAGAGGAAGCCTTGACTTTATCTGATAGAATTGCAGTCTTTAACAATGGATACATCGAACAGGTCGGTACACCAGTAGAGATTTATCATAATTCTCAAACTGAATTTGTATGTGATTTTATTGGAGATATTAATGTTTTGACCGATGAAACAGTCCACGAAGTATTACTGAAAAATGCAAGCGTTTTCTTAGAAGATAAAAAAGGATACATTCGATTAGAGAAAGTTCGATTCAATCGTGAAACTGAACAAGATTTCACTCTAAAAGGGACAATTATTGATGTTGAGTTTTCTGGAGTTACAATTCACTATACAATAAAAGTTTCTGAAAGTCAGATTCTTAATGTAACAAGTATTGATAGTCAGGCTGCTATTAGATCTGTCGGAGAAAGTGTGGAATTATTTATCACACCATCAGACGTTCTGCAATTTTAAGGAGGTGCAGTATGCGTCATAAATTAAATTTAAAAGATTGGCTTATTCGTTTAGGGTTAATCTGGTTCTTAGTAACATTTATTATTTATCCAAACTTTGATCTAGTAGTGAATGTATTTGTAAAAGGAGGAGAATTTTCCCTTGATGCTGTACATCGTGTTCTAAAATCTCAGAGGGCACTTCAGAGTATTATGAACAGTTTTAAGTTGGCATTTTCACTCATTATTACAGTTAATATCGTAGGTATTCTTTGTGTTCTATTTACAGAATACTTTGATATTAAAGGTGCTAAAATTTTAAAATTAGGTTATATGACCTCTTTAATTTATGGAGGAGTGGTTTTAGCGACTGGATATAAATTTGTCTATGGTCCTTATGGATTGATTACAAAATTTTTACAAAATATTATCCCTTCTTTAGACCCTAACTGGTTTATTGGGTATGGTGCAGTCTTATTCATTATGACATTTTCAGGAACTGCTAATCATACATTGTTTTTAACAAATACAATTCGAAGCGTTGACTATCACACTATTGAGGCTGCTCGAAATATGGGAGCAAAACCATTTACTGTTTTCCGAAAAGTAGTGTTACCAACCTTAATTCCAACTCTATTTGCACTTACTATCATGGTTTTTCTTAGTGGTTTATCTGCAGTAGCAGCACCCATGATTGTTGGTGGTAAAGAATTTCAAACTATAAATCCAATGATTATTACATTTGCAGGGATGGGGAATTCTCGTGATTTAGCTGCCCTACTTGCAATTATTTTAGGTATTGCAACTACAATTTTGCTTACTATCATGAACAAGATAGAAAAAGGTGGAAATTATATTTCTATCTCTAAGACTAAAGCGCCTCTTAAAAAACAAAAAATTGCGTCTAAGCCTTGGAATATCATTGCTCACATTGTAGCATATGGATTGTTCACAGTTTTCATGCTTCCACTAATTTTTATAGTATTATACTCATTTACAGATCCAGTTGCAATTCAAACAGGTAACTTAACATTATCAAACTTTACTTTAGAAAATTATCGCTTATTCTTTAGTAATAGTGCGGCATTCTCTCCATTCTTGGTCAGCTTTATTTATTCTATTATTGCTGCGACAACAGCAACAATTCTCGCAGTTGTATTTGCTCGTGTTGTCAGAAAACATAAATCTCGTTTTGATTTCTTATTTGAATATGGTGCTCTACTTCCTTGGTTACTACCAAGTACACTTTTAGCAGTAAGTTTATTATTTACTTTTAATCAGCCACAATTTCTTGTCTTGAATCAGATTTTGGTAGGTAGTTTGGTAATTCTACTTATTGCATATATAGTTGTAAAAATCCCATTTTCTTATAGAATGGTACGTGCTATTTTATTTAGTGTTGATGATGAGATGGAAGATGCAGCAAGAAGTATGGGTGCTTCACCTTTTTATACTATGATGAAGGTTATCATTCCATTTATTTTACCGGTTGTTCTCTCTGTTATTGCTTTAAACTTTAACTCTTTATTAACTGACTTCGACTTATCTGTATTTCTTTACCATCCATTAGCTCAACCACTGGGTATAACTATTCGTTCAGCAGGTGATGAAACAGCAACTTCAAATGCTCAAGCACTTGTATTCGTTTATACTATTGTATTAATGATAATTTCTGGTTCTGTTTTATACTTTACTCAGAGACCAGTTAGTAGAAAAAGGAAATAATAATGCAAGCAACAAGCTTAGGACTATCATATATCGAAATTGTATTAAGAATTGTACTTTCATTAGTTATTGGTGGTGTAATTGGTTTAGAGAGAGGAAGTAAATCTCAACCAGCAGGTATTCGTACACATAGTATTGTTTGTCTGGCTGCATGTTTAATTATGATGACTAATGAGTATGTATCTTATAAATTTGGTACAGGAGATCCTACACGCTTAGGTGCGCAGGTTATATCAGGTGTTGGTTTTCTTGGGGCTGGAACAATACTTATTACAGATAAAAAGAAAATAACTGGTTTAACAACTGCAGCCGGAATATGGGCTTCAGCTGGAATCGGTCTAGCTATTGGTGTTGGTTTTTATGAAGGAGCCATACTAGGAGCAATGTCTGTTTGGAGTGTTATAACTATGTTCCAACCTTTAAAAAAATATCTTCAAAGTCGTTCAAAGATAATCGAATTGTATATCGTTGTTAGATCTACAGAGGCATATAATCGGGTACTAGTATACTGTGCTGAGAATGGCATTAGAATGACTGATTCTAGAACTGCATTTGGAGATGTTAATTCAGAAAGAATTGAATATTTTGATGTTCCAGACAAAAAAATCGCGTCATTTATTACTCTGGAATTATCAGGTAGATTTGAGCACCTTAAACTAATGGAAGAAATTGCTAATATTGTTGGTGTGATTTATGTTGAGGAAATCAGCTAATCTAGGGATAAACAAAGGGACGGATTATTCTAGTCCTTTTGTTTTCTTTAAATAATAAGAAATATAAGGGCACATCTAAGAACTCAATTTCAATACTTTTAAACATTGATGTATCAACGTTTTCTGAGCAATAAAAATAGAAAATCGGTAGTTTTTAGAGGTGTCCATAATAATTTTTGAAGAAAAGGATCTAACTAATTTGAGAGTATATAAAGTGGATTTTGATGCAGGAAAAATAACTTATTTTGATGACTATAATCTCATACAGGTATACCACTTCCATTCATTTTATGATGTTTGTGAGATGGTGTTCGCTTGTCATTTACCATTTGAAGAAATGCTTAGAAATGTTATTGTTAAGGAGAAAGCTGTTCCCATATTAGAGTGTTATATTGAACAGATAATGAATACATTTCTAAATACAGAAGGATTTACTGAAAATGATTCCTTGGAATTTTCAGGTAGTGTATTTTCTTATCCGGTGATTTGTAATGCAGTTTACAAAATAGTACAAAACAGTGAATTGAATTGTAAAATTTATGTTACTAGTACTGAAAGTTAATGTAGATTTAGTGAAGTATTTCCTCCAGATGTAAACTAGATTAAAAGATTAGAATGTAATTTTCTTGTTAAAATAATTTAAATATTGTATAGTTATAGTGAAGGTTTATGACAGGAGTATTTTAATGGAAAAAGGGAAAAAGGTAACGATATATGATATTGCACGTTTGTCTGGTTTTTCTCCAAAGACAGTTTCACGTGTAATAAATGGAGGGAATAGAGTAAAACCTGAGACTTATAATGCCATAAAAAAAGTCATCGATGAGTTATCCTATATTCCAAATGCCTATGCTCAGAATTTAACGAAGAAAGAAACCACGAATATTTTAATATCTGTGAAGAAGATTGATTCTTTTCCTTTAATCTGGTTTCAAACACTTTTAGATAAAGTTTTACAAACTTGTAGACAATTTGGAGTAAATGCTATTGTTGAATATTTTGGAGAGGAAGATTCGATTAGTAATTCAATTATTTCAAGTATTGGTAGCCTTGTAGATGGAGTGATTGTCTTTTATGAGGGGGAGAATGATATTCGAATCCAATATTTAAAGAAAAATAATATGCCTTTCATTGTCTTTGGAGAGTCTCAAACACCTGGAGTAGTTTACGTATCTAACAATAACTTTCAAGCTACTTATGATATGATGAAAGTAGTTTTGGAAAAGAATTTTAAAGATATGTGGTTACTTATGGGAGGTGAGTCTTATGTAAATAAGGATCGAGAGAGAGGAGTGAGAACTTTTTTAAAGGATAATAATTATTCTATGGATTTGAAGGTAGTTTATGGTTTAACTACAATAGAGTCAGTTTATTCCTTTGCTGTGAATGATTTGTCTTTTGGAAATTATCCAGATATTATATTTGTTTCAGGCGATGAAAAAGTTCAGGGACTAATTCGTGCGTGTTACGAAAAAGGAATAGCGATTCCGGATAATATATCCGTTGTTGGATTTGATAATATTCCAATTTCACAGTATTACACTCCTGCTTTATCTACAATTTCTCCTAATTATGTTAAATTAGCTCAAGAAATGATTGAAGGGGTATTAGCAATTATAAAGGGGGAAAGTGTCACATCTGTTGAAGTTTCTACTAAACTTGTTAGGAGACAGAGTTTCTAGTATTGTTTAATTCTTGAAAATCCTAATGGAAAAGATGGAGTGTTCTAAAGTAAGTTCTGTTTAGCATCTATTCAGTTTCTATTGAGTTGGATCCAATTTCTAACAAGTGGGACATTTTCACGTTCGATTTACTAAAGACATTATCACATTCGAATCACACATCTTTCAAAAAAATCGTAAAAAAGTCTTGACAAAGAAAAAACAAAGTATTAAAATAAGTTCAACAAATCAGAAAAGTAACTATTTTTGATCTTCAGGGAGCCTGTGGTGATTGTGAACAGGTGGTTGGAAGTAGTGAAAGTGGGCTGATTTTGAAAATGAATTTGAAACAATGAAAATTCGGTGCGCACACCTTACAGTGCAACTTGTTGTTAGACAAGGCAGAGATGTAAAGGGATAGTCCCTTTATAATTGAGGTGGCACCGCGTTACCAACGCCCTCACATGGAATTTAATTCTGTGTGTGGGCTTTTTTCATATCTTGGAACCAATACAGAAAGAGGGAAAATTTTATGACAACTAAAGGTTATTTTGGACAATTTGGTGGTAGTTTTGTACCGGAGCCGATTCAGGCTTTGTTGGATGAGTTGGAAGAGACATTTGACAAGTACAAGAATGATCCAGAGTTTTTGGCAGAATTTCGTCATTACTTAAAGGACTATTCAGGTCGCGAAACACCGCTCTATTTTGCGGAAAGTTTGACAGATCACTTAGGTGGCGCTAAGATTTATCTCAAGCGTGAAGACCTTAACCACCTTGGTTCTCACAAGCTCAACAACGTTTTAGGACAAATTCTTCTTGCTAAACGCATGGGCAAAAAACGAGTGATTGCGGAAACAGGAGCTGGTCAGCACGGTGTTGCGACAGCAGCGGCTGCAGCCAAGTTTGGTATGGCCTGTGATGTCTACATGGGAGCAGAGGATGTGGAACGTCAACGTCTCAATGTTTTCCGTATGGAGATGATGGGAGCAACTGTTCACGCAGTTGAAACGGGGACACGAACTCTTAAGGATGCAGTCGATGCAGCCTTTGGAGCATGGATGAATGACCTTGAAGCCTTCTATGTTCTTGGATCTGCTGTGGGTCCTCACCCTTATCCTACTATTGTTCATGAGTTCCAAAAAATCATCAGTGAAGAATCTCGTCGCCAAATCTTAGAAAAAGAAGGACGCTTGCCAGACTACGTTATTGCCTGTGTAGGTGGTGGTTCCAATGCCATTGGTGCTTTTTCACAGTATGTGGCTGATGAAGAAGTCAAATTGGTTGGGGTTGAAGCTGCTGGGCACGGACTTGATACAGACAAGCACGCAGCTACTATGACAAAAGGTAGTATCGGAATTGTTGATGGCATGAAGACTTATGCAGTCTTTAAGGAAGATGGAGAGCTGGCTCCAGTTTACTCTATCTCAGCTGGATTGGACTATCCAGGGGTTGGCCCAGAACACGCCTACTTCAAAGATTCAGGTCGCGTGGAATATGTGGCTGCGACAGATGAAGAAGCTGTTCAGGCTCTCCTCCTTCTCAGTAAGACTGAAGGAATTATCCCAGCTATTGAAAGTTCGCACGCTATCGCAGAAGCAGTTAAACGTGCACCGAAACTAAGTAAAGATGACATTATCATCATCAATGTCTCTGGTCGTGGAGACAAGGACGTAGCTGCAATTGCAGACTACCTAGAAGCTAAAAAATAAAAGATGGGAAAATTACAGTCTTTTCTCTCACAGAGAGCTTGTGGTTGCTGGAAACAAGCAGAGAAAGCTGTAAGGTTGGGTCCATTTGAAACGAGAGAAAAAAACATAATTCTCAAGGGAGTGCCCTTTATCGCACAGCCTGTTACAGGAGGTATCTGAGACAGGAATGAGAAATAGGAGAAATCCTATAATTGAGGTGGCACCGCGAATTTCGTCCTCACGCAAGTTATTTTGCGTGGGGATTTTTATATGTCTATTATAGGTTCAGCTGTTTAGTTTTAAATTGTTGTTCATTATTAAATAGATTGCTACAAAAAATTTGCGAACGAAGTGAGCTTTTAAAAGATATTTCCCGCCATAGTGGTATCCTAGAGAAGCAAATATGCTTCTCTAGGACGGAATTTTTGAGAGTAAAATAGTTCGGGGAACTATTTTAGCCCGAGCCTAGAAATGAATGAGCTAGGAGCTCAAAAATTAGGTCTTTTATTTCATGGATTTCTAAAATCATCCACTGGATAATTTTACCTCCCGTCCGCACTATTTAAGGGAAATAGAAAAAGATAATAAATTAAGACTAAAAGTCTATAAAGAAAAGAATTGAAAGGGAAATTACAATGGAACGAATCATTCATGGAGATGTCTTATCACCAATCTTGGCTTATATGCGCCTAAAGGGGCAACACAAGGTTATCTTAGAAAGTATTCCGAGAGACAAGGAAACAGCTCGTTTTTCTATCCTAGCCTATAATCCTGTTTTTGAGATTAAGTTTGAAAATGGAGTCCTTTATCAAAATGGTCAAGTGATTGATCGGGATTCTTTGGATTTCCTTTATGAAGTGACTCATAAGAGCCAGCACCATTCAGATCTACCTTTTGGTGGTGGGGCAATTGGTTTTGTTGGTTACGATATGATTTCGCTTTATGAAGAAATTGGTCAAATTCCTGAAGATACAATTGGAACGCCAGACATGCATTTCTTCGTTTATGAGAGTTACATTGTTTTTGACCACAAGAAGGAAAAAATCCATGTCATCGAGGATGCTCTTTATAGCGAGCGTAGTCAAGAAGCCTTGGAAGAAGCCTTGAACCAAGTGCTTGAGGAATTACGTATTCCTGCTCCAAATGAATTTGAAGACTTGGATCTATCTCCTCTGGACTTCAAACCACATATCGCTCCTCAGAAGTTTGAGGAAATGGTGGAAACCGCTCGTGACTTGATTCGTAATGGAGATATGTTCCAATGCGTGCTTAGTCAACGCTTCTCAGCAGAGGTTACTGGAAATCCATTTGACTTCTATAGAAATCTTCGCGTGACTAATCCTTCTAATTATCTTTATTTCTATGATTTTGGTGATTATCAAATCATCGGAGCTAGTCCAGAAAGTTTGGTTTCTGTCAAAAATGGCATCGTGACAACCAATCCGATTGCAGGTACGCGACCAAGAGGAGCTACGGATGAAGAAGACAAGGATTTGGCGACAGACCTACTTTCGGATGAGAAGGAAACAGCAGAACATCGGATGTTGGTAGACTTGGGACGCAATGATATCGGTCGCATCTCTGAAACGGCAAGTGTTCAAGTTACCAAATATATGGAAGTGGAGCTCTTCCGTTATGTTATGCATTTGACCAGCGTGGTCAAGGGGCGTTTACTTCCAGAACTCACTGCCATGGATGCCTTGAAATCAACACTTCCTGCTGGAACCGTTTCAGGAGCACCAAAGATTCGAGCGATGAGACGCATCTATGAACTGGAAACAGAAAAGCGGGGAGTATATGCAGGAGCAATTGGCTACTTGTCTGCGACGGGTGATATGGATTTCGCCATTGCCATCCGAACCATGATTCTCAAAAATCAAACAGCCTATGTGCAGGCTGGGGCAGGGATTGTCTACGACTCCATCGCCCAAAACGAATACCAAGAAACCATTAACAAAGCAAAATCTATGACTAGAATTGGAGAACTAAGACCATGATTTTATTGATTGACAACTATGATTCTTTTACCTATAACTTGGCCCAGTACATTGGGAATTTTGCAGAAGTACAGGTCTTGAGAAATGATGATCCCAAGCTGTATGAAGAAGCTGAAAAAGCAGATGGTCTGGTCTTTTCGCCCGGCCCAGGTTGGCCAGTTGATGCTGGAAATATGGAAGATATGATTCGTGACTTTGCTGGCAAGAAGCCGATTCTTGGGATTTGTTTGGGCCACCAAGCCATTGCAGAAGTCTTTGGTGGTAAGTTAGGTTTGGCTCCAAAAGTCATGCATGGGAAACAGAGCAACATCAGCTTTGAAGCGCCATCTGTTTTGTATCAAGGCATTGAGGATGGCCGTGCAGTCATGCGTTACCACAGTATTTTGATTGAAGAAATGCCAGAAGACTTTGAAGTGACAGCTCGTTCGACTGATGACCAAGCTATCATGGGGATTCAACATAAAAACCTACCGATTTATGGCTTCCAGTACCATCCAGAGAGTATCGGAACGCCAGATGGCTTGTCTTCTATTCGGAATTTTATCGAGAAGGTTGTAAAGTGAGGAAACTAGGATGAAAGAGATTATTGAAAAACTAGCAAAATTTGAAAATTTATCAGGTGTGGAAATGACGGATGTCATTGAGCGTATCGTAACTGGGCGTGTAACAGAGGCGCAGATTGCTTCTCTCCTTTTGGCTCTTAAGATGAAGGGGGAAACACCTGAAGAACGCACAGCCATTGCCCAAGTCATGAGAGGGCATGCCCAACATATTCCAACTGAGATTCATGATGCCATGGACAACTGTGGTACAGGTGGAGACAAGTCTTTCAGTTTTAATATTTCCACAACTGCAGCCTTTGTCTTGGCTGGTGGCGGTGTTCACATGGCCAAGCACGGCAACCGCTCGATTTCTTCTAAATCTGGTTCTGCAGATGTCCTCGAAGCTTTGGGCATCAACCTAGACCTCAAACCAGCTGAACTAGGTAAGGTCTTTGATAAAACTGGAATCGTCTTTCTCTTTGCTAAAAATATGCACCCAGCTATGAAATACATCATGCCAGCTCGTTTGGAACTAGGAATTCCAACGATTATGAACTTGACTGGTCCCCTGATTCATCCAATGGCTTTGGAAACACAGCTTCTTGGAATTAGCCGTCCAGAACTTCTAGAAAGTACAGCTCAGGTTTTGAAAAATATGGGTCGCAAACGTGCCATCGTGGTTGCTGGACCAGAAGGTTTGGATGAAGCTGGTTTGAATGGAACAACCAATATTGCTCTTCTTGAAAATGGCGAAATCACCTTGTCAAGCTTTACTCCAGAGGATTTGGGAATGGAAGGCTACGCTATCGAAGACATTCGTGGAGGGAATGCTCAGGAAAATGCAGAAATTTTGCTTAGCGTTCTTAAAAATGAACCAAGTCCATTTTTGGAAACGACAGTCTTAAATGCTGGTCTTGGTTTCTATGCTAATGGTAAGGTAGATAATATCAAGGATGGAGTTGCCTTGGCCCGCCAAGTCATTGCTAGTGGCAGGGCCCTTGAAAAACTCAGACTGTTACAGGAGTATCAAAAATGAGTCAGGAATTTTTAGCACGAATCTTAGAGCAGAAGGCACGTGAGGTGGAGCAGATGGAGCTGGAGGAAATCCAGCCCCTGCGCCAGACCTATCGCTTGGCAGAATTTTTGAAGAATCATCAGGACCGCTTGCAGGTAATCGCTGAGGTCAAGAAGGCTAGCCCTAGTCTGGGAGATATCAATCTCGATGTGGATATTGTGCAACAGGCCCAGACTTATGAAGCAAACGGAGCAGTGATGATTTCTGTTCTGACAGATGAAGTTTTCTTTAAAGGACATTTGGATTATCTACGGGAGATTTCCAGTCAGGTACAGATTCCGACGCTTAACAAGGACTTTATTATCGATGAAAAACAAATCATCCGAGCTCGCAATGCAGGTGCGACAGTCATCTTGCTCATCGTGGCAGCCTTGTCCGAAGAACGCCTCAAGGAACTTTATGACTATGCGACAGAGCTTGGTCTGGAAGTCTTGGTGGAAACTCACAATCTAGCTGAACTAGAGGTAGCTCACAGACTTGGTGCGGAGATTATTGGTGTTAATAACCGCAATTTGACTACCTTTGAAGTTGACTTGCAGACCAGTGTAGATTTGGCTAAACATTTCAAAGATGATTGCTTGTACATTTCTGAATCTGCTATTTTCACAGGGCAGGATGCGGGACGAGTAGCACCATCCTTTAACGGAATTTTAGTTGGGACAGCTCTCATGCAGGCAGAAGATGTAGCCCAGAGAATCAAGGAGTTGCAGATTGACAAAGGTTAAAATTTGTGGACTATCGACCAAAGAAGCGGTGGAAACAGCCGTTTCAGCAGGAGCCGACTACATCGGTTTTGTCTTTGCACCTAGTAAAAGACAGGTGACCTTGGATCAGGCTGCTGAGCTGGCAAAGCTTATTCATGCGGATGTCAAAAAGGTTGGTGTATTTGTTTCACCAAGTCGGGCAGAACTGCTAGAAGCGATTGAAAAAGTTGGTTTGGACTTGGTTCAAGTTCACGGTCAGGTGGCAGATGATTTATTTGATAATTTGCCTTGTGCCAGTATTCAGGCTGTGCAGGTGGATGGAGAGGGACATGTACCCAATTCTCAGGCAGACTATCTCCTCTTTGATGCCCCTGTGGCTGGGAGTGGCCAGACCTTTGACTGGGCTCAACTGGATACGATTGGACTAACTCAGCCTTTCTTTATCGCAGGTGGGCTTAATGAAGACAATGTAGTAAAAGCAATTCAACACTTTACTCCCTATGCAGTAGATGTATCAAGCGGAGTGGAGACAGATGGACAAAAAGATCATGAAAAGATTAGAAGATTTATAGAGAGGGTAAAGAATGGCATATCAAGAACCAAATAAAGATGGATTTTACGGAAAATTCGGCGGACGTTTTGTCCCAGAAACATTGATGACAGCAGTTTTGGAGTTGGAGAAGGCCTACCGTGAAAGTCAGGCAGACCCAAGTTTCCAAGAGGAATTAAACCAACTTTTGCGCCAGTATGTGGGACGTGAAACTCCCCTTTACTACGCAAAAAATTTGACCCAGCATATCGGCGGAGCCAAGATTTATCTCAAACGTGAAGACCTTAACCATACAGGGGCCCACAAGATTAACAATGCCTTAGGACAAGTTTTGCTTGCCAAACGCATGGGCAAAAAGAAAATTATCGCTGAAACAGGTGCTGGTCAGCACGGTGTAGCAACTGCAACAGCTGCGGCCCTCTTTAACATGGAATGTACTATTTACATGGGTGAGGAAGATGTCAAACGCCAAGCCCTCAATGTCTTCCGTATGGAGCTTTTGGGAGCTAAGGTTGAGGCAGTGACAGACGGTTCGCGCGTGCTCAAGGATGCGGTCAATGCAGCCCTTCGTTCATGGGTAGCTAATATCGATGATACCCACTATATCCTTGGTTCTGCCTTGGGTCCTCATCCATTCCCAGAAATTGTTCGTGACTTCCAAAGCGTTATTGGTCGAGAAGCTAAACAACAGTACCGTGACTTGACAGGACAAGATCTGCCAGATGCTTTAGTAGCCTGTGTTGGCGGTGGTTCTAATGCTATCGGGCTCTTCCATCCATTTGTAGAAGATGAGTCTGTAGCTATGTATGGGGCTGAAGCAGCAGGACTTGGTGTGGATACAGAGCACCACGCAGCTACCTTGACCAAGGGTCGTCCGGGTGTTCTTCACGGTTCTCTCATGGATGTGCTCCAAGATGCCCATGGTCAAATTCTTGAAGCCTTCTCTATCTCAGCAGGTTTGGACTATCCTGGTATCGGTCCAGAACATTCTCACTACCACGATATTAAACGTGCCAGCTATGTTCCTGTGACAGACGAAGAAGCCTTGGAAGGATTCCAACTCTTGTCTCGTGTGGAAGGGATTATTCCGGCCTTGGAATCTAGCCACGCTATCGCTTTTGCGGTGAAATTGGCCAAAGAACTTGGCCCAGACAAGTCCATGATTGTCTGTCTATCAGGTCGTGGGGACAAGGATGTGGTTCAAGTCAAAGACCGCTTGGAAGCAGATGCAGCAAAGAAGGGAGAAGCTCATGCCTAAGACACTAACAGAAAAATTGAATGCTATAAAAGCAGCTGGAAAAGGAATTTTCGTGCCCTATATCATGGCTGGAGACCATGAGAAAGGTTTGGATGGTTTAGCTGAAACAATCCACTTTTTAGAAGATTTGGGTGTCTCTGCAATTGAAGTGGGCATTCCCTTTTCAGACCCTGTTGCAGATGGACCTGTGATCGAAGAAGCAGGCTTGCGTAGTCTAGCTCACGAAACTTCTACCCAGGCTTTGGTTAAAACCTTGAAAACCATTCAAACAGAAGTTCCACTTGTCATTATGACCTACTTTAATCCCCTCTTTCAGTACGGTGTTGAGAACTTTGTCAAAGATTTGGCTGATACAGGGGTTAAGGGTTTGATTATTCCAGACCTTCCTCATGAGCATGCCAACTTTGTAGAACCATTTTTGGCAGATACAGACATGGCCTTGATACCCCTAGTTAGTTTGACAACAGGACTTGAGCGCCAGAAAGAGTTGATTGATGGGGCAGAAGGATTCGTCTATGCGGTTGCCATCAATGGGGTGACAGGGAAATCCGGCAATTACCGTGCAGACTTGGACAAGCACTTGGCGCAATTGCATCAAGTGGCTGACATCCCAGTCTTGACAGGTTTTGGTGTGTCTAGTCAAGCCGATGTAGAACGCTTCAATGCGGTGTCAGATGGCGTGATTGTCGGTTCGAAAATCGTAAAAGCTCTCCACCAAGGAGAGCCAATTGAGGACTTTATCAAACAAGCAGTAGCTTACCAAAAATAATCACACAAGCAGCAAGTAAGAGGAAAGGTACGAAAGGAAGTCTTTCCTTTTTCTTTTGCAGGAGAAAGGCTAGAATTCCTGTTGCAGAAGCAAACTGAATCAAGATGAGTAACTCGGTTATGCTAAAGACGAGAGCGCAAGAAGCTAAAAAGAGGAAATCCCCTGCACCCATGCGGATATCGATAAAATGAGCTAAAATTCCAAGGATAAGGAAGAAGACCATGACCAGATTCCAGCCAGAGGAAGCCATGAGGATTAGGTGGAAAGTCATCCAGACCAGTAAGGGATATTCCTGATGGTGAAAGTCGTAGATGCCCAAGGTCAAACCCGCAGTGATTAGGATGACTTGACTCAAGGAAAGCAATTCCCAAGACCAAGACAGAAAGAGAAGTCCCAATCCCAATTCAAAAAGGGCATACCAAACAGGATAGCGAGACTTGCAGTAGCGACAGCGAAAGCGATTGAAGACCTGCGAGAGAATCGGAATCAAATCTAAGGGACGCAAGGGAGTCTGACAGGAATCGCAGTGACTAGCAGGTTGGATAATGGATTGCTCTGGAAAACGGTCGATGAGCAAACCAAGAAAAGAAGCGAGAATGCTCCCGACAAGAAAAAAATAAAAATCAATCATACTTATCTATTCGTAAAAAATAGGAGAAGTAGTATAATGGAGAAATATAGATAAGATGGTGAGGAAAAGATGACAATTCGTTTTGAAGAAAAGGTGAGTATAGAAAACGCTCAACGCGTATGTCAATGGTCCAACTCTCTTGGCAAATCCTTTCAAGAACAATGGATGGGAACAATGATTCCTTTTCCCTTGACAATTCAAGTCTTGCAAGATTTGGAAGGAATCTTTTCTATTTTTGATAGACAAGAGTTTGTCGGGCTAATCCAGAAAATCAGGCTAGAAGATAAGAATCTTCATATTGGAAGATTTTTTATCAACCCCCAGAAACAAGGGCAAGGATTAGGTAGCCAAGTTTTAAGGAAATTTGTTAGTTTGGCATTTGCAAATGAAGATATAGATAGTATTTCTCTAAATGTCTTCGAGGCAAATCAAAGAGCTCAAAATCTTTACCAAAAAGAAGGATTTGAAATCGTTCAAATTGTTGAAACACCTATACGAAAATACATTATGAAAAAGGGGAGATAGGAGTTTAATTACAAATATAAAGAAAGCGAACAAAACAGAATTCTGATTTTCAGAAAACAGGTTTGTTCGCTTTTTATGATATACTCCCTCTTTTTAGCCTATTTATTAAATGTAATAGAAAATTAGGAATGTAGAATTGTATGATACAAACAAAGTGCAATAGCTGAGTGTGCAGCTGTAAAATCATTATAAGGTTCAATAATAACTTCAGGTAGGCGATTATAGAGCAATTTGGGTTTGTAGTTCATTTCACTATATAGTTTTTGGATGATGTGCTGATTTGTTAGTAAAGGACTATGTAGGTAGATTTTTTGAGAGTCAATCATCATACTGATATTTAAAATGGTTTGACTAAGATAGAGTAAGGCTTGATGGATAAGTGTGATTATTCCAGTGTCACCTAATTGATAAGCGGTTAAAATAACTTGGATATCAATATCATCGGCATTTTTGACTAAGCTAGGAAGTAAAGAATAGGTAGATTGATGATATAGAATTTTTGATTTTTTGATTAACCAAGATTCTCCAGCAAAAGTTTGTAAGCATCCCTTGCGCCCGCAACTACATTCTTCTCCCTCAGATGAAACAACTGTATGCCCTATTTCTCCAATCATTAGATTCCCTTTCCCATAAATGTTCCCGTCGTAGATATAAGAACAGTGCATACCTCTAGCAAAATGAAAATAAGCAAAATTAGGGTCATTCTGTTGGCGACTAAATAGGCGTTTACCTATAGCCATACAGTTAACATTGTTAGAGAAAAACAAAGGCTTATCAAAGTGGGATTGAATCATTTCTAAGTCGATATGTTGCCATAAAGGATTGTTTGTTGTTATTTTATAATCATCTAAATAGCGACCAGGTAGCGCGATTCCAATTGCTTCTATTTTATAATCAGAGCAGTTATTTAAGAATTGCTTTAGTGTCTGGCTAATGAGTTGATTTCCCTTTTCTTGGATTAACTGTTTAGTAACAATTTCTTTCTCTTCTTTTAAGATATTTCCTAGATTATCTCCTAAAGCAAAAGTAAAGTGTTTTTCAGATAGTTCACAACCAATGTAGTAAAATCGATTAGCTTGAATGTCTAGCAGAATTTTTTTTCTCCCTACACTTGTATCGTGTTCGTCTTCACCAAGTTCTAAGAGAATGTTTTCTTTAATCAGCTCATTTGTGATACTGCTAGTTGTTGCAGGTGTTATTCCGGTTTTAGTAGCGATTTCAATTCGTGAAATGGGTCCTAATGTGTAAACTGTCTCCAGTATTTTAGCTCTTAGTTGTAATTGTTTCTTAGATAAGGTCATATTAGTTTTCTTCCTAGTTGTCAGATTCTTAAAATCCTATGATTTTTTGCTATGGATAAATGTAGATGTTAATCTTTTTAAGCTTTTCATTACTTACTGGTCTCTTTTTATTATATATTGATAATAAAAAATAATCAAATGTTTACACAAATCCTTGACAAGGCTTTCTTATAGTTGTAAAATATAAATAACAAAAGATAATCAAATAACAACTTGACGTCAAAAAATAAAGCTAATTGATAACTTTTGATAATAAAATATATTTAAGAGGAAGTGCAACGGAAAATAATTCACAAGATAGAAAATAGAGTAGTATGTGATGATAGGGGTTCTTGCTAACAATGATATAGAGCCTAGTTGTTACGAAAATATTTCAATCAGTTGGAGGATTGAGAATGAAACGTTTAATTAGTGCAAATCCATCTGAGATATTAGAGATGAATGCTGAAGAATTAAAACAAAGTATTTTAGCAAGTGAAGGTAGAGTTGTTCTATCTGAAAATGTAGCCACTCGTGAGACATTTGTTGGAGATATCACTAATTCTGAAATTGCTAGAGCTTTTGGAGCTGACATGATTTTATTGAATTGTGTTGATGTTTTTGAGCCTAAAATTTATGCTTTGGATAGTTCAGGTGATGATGTTATTCATCGCTTACACCAGCTCGTTGCTTGCCCAATTGGTGTAAATTTGGAACCGATTGACCCATCTGCAAAGATGCTAGAGGAAACACAGGAAATTGTTGCAGGTCGTGTTGCTAGTGTTGAAACATTGAAGCGAATAGAGGAGTTAGGTTTTGACTTTGTCTGTTTGACTGGAAATCCTGGAACAGGAGTTAGCAATCGAGAAATCATTAAGGCTGTTCAAACTGCTAAGGAAAACTTTTCTGGTTTGATTATTGCAGGTAAGATGCACGGGGCAGGAGTGAATGAGCCTGTGGCAGAGCTTTCTGTCGCAGAGCAATTGTTGGAAGCAGGTGCGGATGTGATACTTGTTCCAGCAGTTGGAACCGTTCCAGCCTTTCATGACCAAGAGTTGCGTGAAGTCGTTGATCTCGTTCATAGTAAGGGTGGTCTTGTATTGAGTGCTATTGGTACTAGCCAAGAAACATCTGATACGGAGACAATTAGGGAAATAGCGCTGAGAAATAAAATTTGTGGAGTTGATATTCAACATATAGGTGATGCAGGATATGGGGGACTGGCAACAGTCGATAATATTTATGCCTTGAGCAAGGCAATTAGAGGAGTGAGACATACAGTATCTCGCTTGGCTAGGTCAGTAAATAGGTGATAAAGGAGTAAGCTATGGCTAAAGTAACAATTATGTTAGCGTGTGCAGCAGGTATGAGTACAAGTCTGCTAGTGACAAAGATGCAAAAGGCAGCAGAAGATAAGGGGTTGGATGCAGAAATTTTTGCAGTTCCAGCTCCTGAAGCAGAAGAAATTGTAGCAACAAAAGAAGTAAATGTGTTGCTTTTAGGCCCTCAAGTTCGCTATTTACTAGGGAACTTTCAAGAAAAACTAAAAGATAGACAGATTCCTGTGGCGGTTATTCCGATGACAGATTACGGAATGATGAATGGTTCTAAGGTCTTAGATTTAGCTGAAAGTTTATTAGACTAAGATTGAGGAGAATGCTATGAATGAAAGTAATTTAGAATCTGTAATGGGGCTAATTATGTATGGTGGGGAAGCCAAAAGTAATGCTATGGAGGCTATTCAGGCAGCAAAAAAAGGGGATTTCTCTAAAGCCAATCGAAGATTAGCTGATGCGAATGCTGCCTTATTACAGGCGCATAAGGCTCAAACAGAAATGTTGACAAGAGAGGCACAGGGGGAAAAAACATCAATTAGCCTCTTGATGGTACACGCGCAAGATCATTTAATGACGAGTCTGACTTTTGTTGACTTGGCGAAAGAAGTGGTAGAAGTATACGAACGATTTGAAAAAAATTAGGAGTTTGGTATGAATACAATGTTGGATAAAATGCAAGAAAAACTTTCTCCAATTGCAATGAAAGTTGGAAATCAGAAGTTTTTAGTTGCTTTACGTGATTCATTTGTGGGGACTATGCCTGTTATTATGACAGGTTCCATTGCTTTGTTATTAAATGCTTTTCTAGTGGATTTACCACAACAATTTCACCTAGAAAGTATTACGAAAACCTTTCAGTGGCTTGTTGACATCAATAATTTGGTATTCAAGGGAAGTATACCAATTGTTTCCTTGTTGTTCATCTATTGCTTGGGAGTGAATATCGCTAAGATTTACAAGGTTGATACAGTTTCTGCTGGTTTGGTATCACTTGCCTCGTTTGTCATTTCGATTGGAAGTACAGTTACAAAGAGTTTCCCTTTGGCAAATGTAGGAGATGTGAAATTAGATAAAATCTTACAAGGAATTGATAATCTAGCATTTGATGGTAAAAATCTGATGGTAACTATTGGGAATGTGATTCCAGGAAACCATATCAATGCCAGAGGCTACTTTACAGCCATGATGATTGGATTTTTAGCCTCTATTATTTTCTGTAAAGTGATGAAAAAGAACTGGGTAATCAAGTTACCAGATTCAGTTCCCCCTGCGATTGCTAAGCCGTTCACTTCTATCATTCCAGGATTTATGGCGATGTATATAGTAGCCATCTTGACTTATGTTTTCCATTTACTTAGCAATGACTTATTGATTGATTGGGTTTACAAGGTGTTACAAACGCCATTACTAGGTTTGTCTCAAAGTTTCTTTGCAGTTATTCTGATGATCTTTTTGAATAAGTTATTCTGGTTTTTTGGTCTCCATGGAGGAAATGTATTGGCTCCCATCATGGAAGGGCTGTTTGGAGTTGCTATGTTAGCGAATCTGGATGCTTTCCAAAAAGGTGAACCGATTCCTTATATATGGACAAGTGGGTCTTTTGGGGCGTTTGTCTGGTTTGGAGGATTAGGATTAGTACTTGCTATTTTAATTTTTTCAAGAAACAGTCATTATCGAAAAGTTGCCAAACTTGGTCTAGCACCAGTTCTGTTTAATATTGGTGAGCCGGTCAATTATGGTTTACCAGTTGTCTTGAATCCTTTGCTATTTATACCATTTGTACTTAGCCCAGTTTTCATGGCAACGGTAGCTTACTGGGCAACAAGCTGGGGTCTTGTTTCACCTGTTACACAAAATGTTACTTGGGTAATGCCACCAATTTTATATGGTTTCTTCTCTACAGCATTTGATTGGCGTGCCATCATCTTATCAGTTGTTTGTTTGATTATTAGTGTCTTGACTTATTTCCCATTTGTGAAAATGGCAGATAAAACTGAATTGAGTTAATGGTCTTACTTGCGTTTTTTGTGATAAAATAGAAATAGATTACGTGTAAGATGAGTTAGGTGTAGGATTTCTTATCTCTACTAAAATTGTTATTAGACAAAGGTTTATAGTCTGTTGAAGTTAGAATAGTACACTATAACTTCTAAAGCAGTGCTAGAAAATGATTTGAATTTCCTAATCGATTTAGTCATATTTTAGTTCATTTTTCTATAAAACATAACAAGAATGTTATTGCTTTATATAGAGAGATTGATATAGAAAGGGGTGCAGTAAAGGTAGATATCTTCTTGTGCCTCTTTTGCCATATTAGAAAGGAGATTTTATGGTTCAGACAAAACAGCCAAATATTATTTTGATTGTTGTAGATCAAATGAGAGCAGACGCCTTATCCTTGAATAGTAAGGATAAGCTAGTTAGCACTCCAACATTAGATATGATGGCTAGTGTAGGTTATAATTTTGAAAATGCCTATTCTCCAGTTCCTTCTTGCGTTCCTGCTAGGGCAGCTTTATTGACTGGTTTAGATCAAGATAAAAGTGGACGTGTTGGTTATCAAGATGAAGTGCCTTGGAATTTTACTAATACTCTTCCAAAAGTCTTTAAAGATATGGGTTATCAAACAGAGTGTATTGGTAAGATGCATGTTTTTCCTTCCAGACAGAGACTTGGGTTTGATCATGTCTTACTTCACGATGGGTATCTACATGTTGATAGAAAGTATGATAAGGCTTATGGAAGTCAATTTGATTATGCTAGTGACTATCTAGCCTTTTTAAAGGGTAAAGTTGGTTATGATGTTGATTTGATTGATGACGGAATGGATTGTAATTCTTGGGAAGCTAGACCTTGGGATAAAGATGAGAAGTTACATCCAACAAACTGGGTTGTGAGTGAGTCCATTTCATTTTTACAAAGAAGAGATCCAACAGTTCCTTTTTTTCTCAAAATGTCTTTTGAAAAACCACATGCTCCATTAAATCCCCCAAAATACTATTTTGATATGTATATGGAACGCTTGCCTCAATTTCTCGATTTGCATATCGGGAATTGGGAAGTATTAGAAAAGCAAATTCCGTCTATTTATGCTTTAAGAGGGAAATTAAAGGAAGATGATCAAAGAAGAATGGTTGCTGCTTATTTTGGATTGATTACTCATATAGACCATCAAATTAGTCGCTTTTTGACTGCCCTAAAAGAATTTCGTCATGATAAAGATACGATTATCTGGTTTGTTTCGGATCATGGAGATCAGCTTGGTGAACATTATCTGTTTAGAAAGGGATATCCTTATCAAGGAAGTATCCACATTCCTTCGTTTATTTACGATCCGGCTGGATTGATAGCTGGTAATAGGGGAACAATCAAGCAATTAGTGAAAATTCAAGATATTTTTCCTTCACTCGTGGATTTGGCAGGAGGAACTACTACAGATGAACTAGATGGACGGAGTGTTAAGAATTTATTATTTGGACAGTACGAGGGGTGGCGAACAGAATTTCATGGTGAACATGCTTTAGGAAAAGATTCTAGTCAATATATCTTGACAGACCAGTGGAAATTTATCTGGTTTCCTGTTTTAAATTATTATCAGTTATTTGATATGAAAAAAGATCCGCATGAAATGAATGATTTGTATCCAAGTGAAAAATACCAACCTATTGTTCGTCAGATGAAGAAAAAATTAGTAGACTTTCTTAGATATAGAGAAGAAGGTTTTGTTGTGGATGAAGAGTTAGTTCCTGTTGAACTATCTAAAATAACACCCACTCTAACGAAAACGGGGGATACTTAATCATGAAGATGAAAAAAATCAAGGGTGGGACATTTATGATGGGAACAAATTCTGAAGAGGGCTTTTTAGATGATTTTGAAGGTCCTCAAGTCGCTGTTAGTGTAAAGGATTTCTCCATTGCGGATACTCCAGTTACGAATCAAGAATTTGCTCAATTTGTGAAAGAAACAGGCTATAAAACACTAGCTGAGCGACAAGAGTGGTCTTTTGTTTTTATATTGTTCGTTCCAGAGGCAGAAAGGGAGGGATATCCTCATCCTGCTGGGGCTCCGTGGTGGTTACAAGTTCCGAACGCTTGCTGGAAACATCCCTACGGTGAGAACAGTAATCTAGTGGGTTTAGAAGACCATCCAGTAGTTCATGTTGCTTTAGAAGATGCATTGGCTTTCTGTAATTGGAGCGGAATGTCTTTACCGACTGAAGCACAGTGGGAATATGCTGCTAGAGGAGGAAGACAATCTGAATATCCTTGGGGAGATACTCTTTTAGAAGGTGGATATTATCATGCCAATACTTGGCAAGGAAGATTTCCTTATGAAAATACTGCCTTAGATGGATTTATAGGAACGGCTCCTGTCTATGAATTTTTACCTAATGATTTTGGTCTATATCAAATGATTGGGAATGTTTGGGAATGGTGTCGCAATCCGAGATATACCTTATTAGCTAGTTTTAATGAAGATGACTATGAGTTGCCAAAATATGGGATACAAGAGGAGGAGTATGCTATCAGAGGAGGTTCCTTTTTATGTCATTGTTCTTATTGTAATCGATACCGAGTAGCTGCTAGAAATGGATGTATTTCTACTTCCACTAGTAGCCATCTAGGTTTTAGATGTTTGAAAGAATAGGATGGACTTAAAAAGTGGTTGAGATTATTTATTTTCTAATCATTATAATAGCTAGTGGATTGGGTTCTATATCAGGCATGGGTGGTGGAATTATAATTAAGCCACTTATGGATAGTTTTGGATACCATTCGGTCAGTGATATTGCTTTTTATTCTAGTTTCTCTGTTTTTATAATGGCGATTATTTCAACAATCAAAAGATTTTCACAAAGTAAAGAGATAAAATGGAGATTGATTTTTACGGTATCCTCTTCTTCTGTTTTAGGAGGATTTCTAGGTCATCTTATTTTTCAAGTTCTGTTATCTCAATTATCAGTACGGCTAGTATTCATTGTTCAAATGATTTTACTATTTGTGATGCTACTTGTATCATTTGTTTTAGCAGATTTTAAAAAAACTTATCAATTTGATAAGATAGGATTCTATATGATTTGTGGTCTTCTATTGGGCTTGATTTCTAGTTTTTTAGGGATTGGTGGTGGCCCGCTCAATGTATCTTTATTGATGGTGTTTTTTTCTATTTCGATAAAAGAAGCAACGATGTATTCTCTTGCAATTATTTTCTTTTCCCAGTTGTCTCATTTGGCTACAATTGTTATGGTTACAGGTTTAAATCAGTATCATTTAGCACCTGTTCCAGTTATTTTTCTTGCTTCTGTATGCGGAGGGGTATTGGGGACGGTTGTATCAAAAGTCTTACCTGAAAATTGGGTAAGATACTGTTTTAAAGGGATGTTATTCTTTGTCATGGGAATGACTTTATATAATTTATTTCATATTTTGTAAGGTCAGTGTGAAAATATTTAAATAGACTTCCTGTAAAAACTGGATTTAACGCCCTCCATTTGTCAAATTAAACTAGACAGTCTTACCAACTCAGAAAATACCTGATGAGGTGTTTGGTATCCAAGGAATTTAGGTAGGATGTGATTTCTTGAGGCTGGGAAAAAAGTCTTTAAAATTAAAAAACGCATAATATCAGGTGTTGAAACAATCTTGATATTATGCGTTTTATTGTGGGAATATTTATTTCATTTTTCTGAAATTGAGTTTTTGCCCAGCCTAAAATTCTTGACTGACTTCGTTGAAATCTGTCTGCTTTGGCAAGTCATGACACCTTAAAAGTCTATTTGAATGTTCGTTGAGACACCGCTGTCTTGGACATCCTAGATTCGCAAAAAAGCTCTCACTATCGTGCTGATTGGAAATATCTTTCCATTTTGAAAACTCTTTTCCACAGTCAAATGTAATAGATTTAAAGAGGTTCACTAGAAATTGTGCTAGCCACCCTTGGATGGATTCTGCCACATATTTTGCCCTACGACTCTTGGTCTTCAAACTGACAATCAATTGACTATACCTGTTCGCTCACAAATAGGAGAGAACTTTTTACGAAAATCTAATGAATATGCCATAAGAACATTATACCGCAACGTGTACTATTTTTGGTTCATTTTACTATAGAAACTATTGAAGCACCTGTACGAAAATACATCATGAAAAAGCAGAGATAGGAAGAAACAAAGCCTTTTCCTATGGTAGGTAGATTCCTATATCTGAATATTGAAGGGATTTCAGAAAGCCGATTGGAGTGATTTTATTCATGATAGGAAAAAGGATCTGGACAAAAATGATTGAGAAATAGTTGCTAAAAAAACGTTTGCATGATACTATATATTGAAAGGAGGTGATAATATGGTAGAACAAAAAAAATCAATTACCATGAAAGATGTTGCTTTAGAAGCAGGAGTTAGTGTTGGAACAGTTTCACGTGTAATTAATAAAGAAAAAGGCATTAAAGAAGTAACCTTGAAAAAAGTGGAACAAGCAATTAAAACCTTGAATTACATTCCAGATTACTACGCTAGAGGAATGAAAAAAAATCGAACAGAAACGATTGCAATCATTGTACCAAGTATCTGGCATCCCTTTTTTTCAGAATTTACTATGCATGTGGAAAATGAAGTCTATAAGAGGAATAATAAATTACTCTTATGTTCTATAAATGGTACAAATAGAGAGCAAGACTACCTGGAGATGTTGCGTCATAATAAAGTTGATGGAGTGGTTGCTATTACCTATAGTCCAATTGAACATTACCTGTCGTCAGGAATTCCCTTTGTCAGTATTGACCGTACATACTCAGATATTGCCATTCCTTGTGTTTCATCAGATAATGATGCAGGTGGAAGAGAAGCAGCTAAACAATTAATTAGTAAAGGATGTCGGCATTTAGCCTTTGTGGGCGGACATAATACAACCATTAATGAAACTAAACGTCGTAGAATTTCATTTGAAAAGTATGTCCAAGAGCATAAAATACCTCTTAGTATTTTTGATTTGGATGAGACAGTTACTGACTATCATGGAAAGCTAGAGAGTTTCTTGGAAGAAAATCCTTCTATAGATGGAATTTTTACAATCAACGATTTTACAGCTTTGGATGTGACTGAAATTCTAGAAAAGAATGGCAAACGTATTCCTCATGATGTCCAAATTATTGGATACGATGGAATTAAAATGGCTGGAGATAGAGATTATCTACTTTCAACAATTGAGCAACCCCTGGAGGAAATGGCTAGAGAAGCTGTACGAATCCTATTTGATATCATCGAAGGAAAGGCTGTTAATTTGCAGACCATCCTACCAGTAAAATTTGTTGAAGGAAAAACAACAAAAAATGAAAATAAGTCTTGACAGAAAGCGCTATCAATGATAGAATAAATTCAGATAAAAAAGATTTATTTTTTTAGAACAAAAATGAAACGTTTCAAAAATAAAATAAATAGACAGCGCCAAGCGTTATCTTTTTAAAACAAAAAATGAAACGTTTCAAAAAAAGGAGGTTGCTATGAATAGCAAAGCGAAGCAAGTTTCTCTTTGGGAAAGAATCAAGAAACAAAAACTCTTGTTATTGATGACTGTCCCTGGTTTAGTTTTAACCTTTATCTTTAAATACATCCCTATGTATGGGGTTTTAATCGCATTTAAAGATTATAATCCCTTAAAAGGAATTTTAGGGAGTGATTGGATTGGTTTTTCTGAGTTTACAAAATTCATATCCTCTCCCAACTTTGGTATCTTGTTAGCCAATACTTTAAAATTAAGTATCTATGGTTTATTGCTTGGCTTTTTACCACCAATCATTCTTGCTATTATGCTCAATCAACTCTTGAGTGAAAAAGTCAAAAAACGAATTCAGCTCATTTTATACGCACCAAACTTTATATCAGTCGTTGTTATCGTTGGTATGATTTTCCTTTTCTTTTCAGTGGGAGGACCAATTAACAATTTTCTCTCTATGTTTGGAATGAAGGCTGACTTCTTGACAAATCCAGACTTCTTTAGACCCTTATACATCTTTAGTGGTATCTGGCAAGGAATGGGATGGGCTTCAACGCTCTACACGGCAACATTGGTAAATGTAGATCCAGCCTTAGTAGAAGCAGCCCGACTGGATGGAGCCAATATCTTCCAACGAATCTGGCACATTGATATTCCAGCTCTTAAGCCTATTATGGTTATCCAATTTGTTTTAGCTGCAGGTGGAATCATGAATGTCGGATATGAAAAAGCATTCCTGATGCAGACATCGTTGAACTTGCCAACTTCTGAAATTATCTCTACATATGTCTATAAAGTTGGTCTTGTATCAGGAGACTATTCTTACTCAACAGCGGTTGGTTTGTTTAATGCAGTGATTAACGTAGTATTGCTAGTCGCGGTTAACCAAATCGTTAAACGCATGAATAATGGTGAAGGAATTTAAGGAGGAAAGTATGAAAAATTCGATTATGGATACAAAATTTGATAGACGTATCTTACTCTTAAATAAAATCATTATTGTCTTTATCGTTTTGATAACCTTACTTCCTTTACTTTATATCGTCGTAGCATCCTTTATGGATCCTAAGGTTCTGGTTAGTAGAGGGATTAGCTTTAATCCAGCCGATTGGACGGTAGAAGGTTACCAGCGTGTATTCAGTGACCAATCTATTCTAAGAGGTTTTATCAATTCTCTACTATACTCTTTTGGCTTTGCGGCTTTAACAGTATTGCTATCTGTGTTTACAGCTTATCCTCTTTCTAAGAAAGACTTGGTTGGACGTCGTTGGATTAATTATTTCTTGATTGTAACCATGTTCTTTGGTGGTGGTTTAGTTCCAACTTACTTACTAGTAAAAGATTTGGGCATGCTTAATACTCCATGGGCTATCATCGTTCCCGGTGCTGTCAATGTTTGGAATATTATTCTTGCTAGGGCCTATTTCCAAGGATTGCCTGAAGAGTTAGTTGAAGCTGCTGTCATTGATGGTGCAAATGATTTACAGATTTTCTTCAAAATCATGCTTCCTCTTGCAAAACCAATTATGTTTGTTCTCTTCCTCTATGCTTTTGTAGGACAGTGGAACTCATACTTTGATGCAATGATTTATATCAAGGATCCAAACTTGGAACCATTGCAACTTGTACTTCGTAAAATTCTCATTCAGAGCCAACCAGGTCAAGACATGATTGGAGCACAAGCGGCTATGAATGAAATGAAACGTTTAGCTGAATTGATTAAATACGCAACTATTGTCATTTCCAGCTTGCCATTGATTGTTATGTATCCATTCTTCCAAAAATACTTTGATAAAGGAATTATGGCTGGTTCACTTAAAGGATAAAAATAGAAAAAATAAAAGGAGTTTTCTCATGAAATTCAAAACATTTTCAAAATCAGCAGTTTTGTTGACAGCTAGTTTAGCAGTACTTGCAGCCTGTGGCTCAAAAAATACAGCTTCAAGTCCAGATTATAAGTTGGAAGGTGTAACATTCCCGCTTCGAGAAAAGAAAACATTGAAGTTTATGACAGCCAGTTCACCGTTAGCTCCTAAAGACCCAAATGAAAAGTTAATTTTGCAACGTTTGGAGAAGGAAACTGGCGTTCATATTGACTGGACCAACTACCAATCCGACTTTGCAGAAAAACGTAACTTGGATATTTCTAGTGGTGATCTACCAGATGCTATCCACAACGACGGAGCTTCAGATGTGGACTTGATGAACTGGGCTAAAAAAGGTGTTATTATTCCAGTTGAAGATTTGATTGATAAATACATGCCAAATCTTAAGAAAATTTTGAATGAAAAACCAGAATACAAGGCCTTGATGACAGCACCTGATGGGCACATTTACTCATTCCCATGGATTGAAGAACTTGGAGCTGGTAAAGAGTCAATCCACAGTGTCAACGATATGGCTTGGATTAACAAAGATTGGCTTAAGAAACTTGGTCTTGAAATGCCAAAAACTACTGATGATCTGATTAAAGTCCTAGAAGCTTTCAAAAACGGGGATCCAAATGGAAATGGAGAGGCTGATGAAATTCCATTTACATTTATTAGTGGTAACGGAAACGAAGATTTTAAATTCCTATTTGCTGCATTTGGTATAGGGGATAACGATGATCATTTAGTAGTTGGAAATGATGGCAAAGTTGACTTCACAGCAGATAACGACGACTATAAAGAAGGTGTGAAATTTATCCGTCAATTGCAAGAAAAAGGATTGATTGATAAGGAAGCTTTCGAACATGATTGGAATAGTTACATTGCTAAAGGTCATGATCAGAAATTTGGTGTTTACTTTACATGGGATAAGAGTAATGTTACTGGAAGTAACGAAAGTTATGATGTTTTACCAGTACTTGCTGGGCCAAGTGGTCAAAAACACGTAGCTCGTACAAACGGTATGGGATTTGCGCGTGACAAGATGGTTATTACCAGTGTAAACAAAAACCTAGAATTGACAGCTAAATGGATTGATGCACAATACGCTCCACTCCAATCTGTGCAAAATAACTGGGGAACTTACGGAGATGACAAGCAACAAAATATCTTTGAATTTGACCAAGCAACTAACAGCCTCAAACACTTACCACTAAACGGAACTGCACCAGCAGAACTTCGTCAAAAGACTGAAGTAGGAGGACCACTAGCTATTTTAGATTCATACTATGGTAAAGTGACAACTATGCCAGATGATGCCAAATGGCGTTTGGATCTTATCAAAGAATATTATGTTCCTTACATGAGCAATGACAATAACTATCCAAGAGTCTTTATGACACAGGAAGATCTGGATAAGATTGCCCACATCGAGGCAGATATGAATGACTATATCTACCGCAAGCGCGCTGAATGGATTGTAAATGGGAATATTGATGCTGAGTGGGATGATTACAAGAAAGAGCTTGAAAAATACGGACTTTCAGATTACCTCGCTATTAAACAAAAATACTACGACCAATACCAAGCAAACAAAAACTAGAGGTTGATTATGGGAGATAAGAAATACACAATAGAAAAAGCCAATCGTTTTATAGCAGAAAATAAACATCTCGTAAATACTCAGTATAAGCCTGAAGAACATTTTTCAGCTGAGATTGGTTGGATCAATGATCCAAATGGATTTGTCTATTTTCGTGGAGAATACCATCTCTTTTATCAATTCTATCCTTATGATAGTGTCTGGGGACCAATGCACTGGGGGCATGCTAAAAGTAAGGACTTGGTAACTTGGGAGCACTTGCCAGTGGCACTTGCTCCTGACCATGATTATGACCGCAATGGTTGTTTCTCAGGCTCTGCCATTGTCAAGGATGATCGCCTCTGGCTCATGTATACTGGTCATATTGAAGAAGAAACAGGTGTTCGTCAAGTGCAAAATATGGCATTTTCAGACGACGGGATTCACTTTGAAAAGATTGAACAAAATCCAGTTGCAACTGGAGCAGACTTGCCAGATGAGTTGATTGCTGCTGATTTCCGTGATCCAAAACTCTTTGAAAAAGATGGACGCTATTACTCCGTAGTAGCTGCCAAACATAAGGATAATGTGGGCTGTATCGTTCTACTAGGGTCCGATAACCTAGTAGAATGGCAGTTCGAATCCATCTTTTTAAAAGGGGGAGAACACCAAGGCTTTATGTGGGAATGCCCAGATTACTTTGAGTTAGATGGGAAGGATTGCCTTATTATGTCACCCATGCGTTATCAGCGTGAGGGAGACTCCTATCATAACATTAACTCATCGGTTTTGTTCACGGGTAAGGTAGATTGGGGAGAAAAACGTTTTATCCCAGAATCAGTTCAAGAAATTGATCATGGCCAAGACTTCTATGCGCCACAAACATTGTTGGACGATCAAAATCGTCGTGTCTTGATTGCTTGGATGCAGACATGGGGGCGTACCCTTCCAACCCATGATCAAGAACACAAGTGGGCATGTGCCATGACTTTACCTAGAATTCTAAGATTGGAAGATGGCAAACTAAGACAATTCCCTGTTAAAAAAGGCCAATATCAAATCCAAATAGATAAAGATTGTCATTACCGCTTAGGAAATGATACAGATTATCTTGAATTTGGTTATGACAGTAATGCGCAGCAAGTTTACATTGATCGTAGCCATCTTGTTCAAAAAATTCTAGGTGAAGAAGAACAGGATACTAGTCGACGGTATGTAGATATTGAAGCTAAAGAATTGGAAGTTGTTCTAGATAAAAATTCCATCGAGATTTTTGTCAATCAAGGTGAAGCAAGCTTGACGGCAACCTATTACTTAACAGTGCCAGCTGAGCTATTACGAATCGATTAAAAATTAAGTTATTTCTCCTAAAGAAAAATCTCTTTCTAGTAAAATGGAAAGAGAACTTTTTTCTAATTTATCTGAGAATGTTTCTGTTTAAACAACTCAATTTTATCATTACAGTAATTGATTAAATCTTGAGTTTTTTCAAAATTATATCCTTTTTCAGATACAGATTTCACTTTCTTCTCGTCAAAATAGTAGCCAGTTAAGCCCCTGACTTCTTCTGATAAGGTGAGGTAATAACCTGTTTCGATTCCCTCGTCTAAATTCTTTGAGAGAGACTTCATCAAGCGTCCGAAGAGAGACTTTTCGTCTTTTCAACACTGGAATCATTCCCCAAATTGGTTGAAATCAAGCCAGGATGGTAGGCATTGATGGTGATGCTTGAACCTCTTAAAAAGAAGTCTCTGGCCAGATAACGTGTCATCCAAATAGTGTAAAGTTTGGAATTATTGTAGGCCAATCCTGGATTATAGCTGTTCTCAAATCCAAAGTCTAAATCCTTGATCTTGGCAAAATGATGCATATAGGAAGAAGTATTAATGACACGGCCGTCAGACGCTTTTTCTAATAAGGGACTTAGCTCAGTTGTTAAAATATAGGGAACCAGAACGGATAACATAAAAGTCAACTCGACATTTTCAGTACTCGCTTTTCGTTCTTTTCCAGCATATATGCCTGCATTGTTAAATAAGACATCGATACTTTGAAAGTTTCGCTTGATTTCCTCTACAAATCGATAAACATCGTCTAGTTTTGAAAAATCTGCAAGGTGGCTAGAAACTCTGCCTCTCAAGGAAACTGCTCGAACCTCTTGAAGCGCCAGTTCAAGTTTTTGAGGGTTTCGACCATGGAGGATGATATGATGGCCTTCACTGGCCAATTTCTTTGCCAAATGTTTACCAATACCGTCAGTAGCACCTGTAATCAGAATGGTTTTGACCATATTAGTCCTCCAAGAAAGTCAGTAGTTCTTTTGAAAATTCGTCTGCATATTGAAAAATCGAACCGTGTCCAGCATTTGGATAGATAATCAGCTTACTATTTTCGATTTTCTCATGCATGTCATAAGAATTTTCCGTTGGAACCTGCATATCCTTATCCCCGTTGACGATTAAGGTTGGTTGGGTGATGAATTGAAGGTCGTCCTGCGAATCTTTCCCCCAACGTTTAATAGCTTTGAGTTGAGTTAGAAATCCTGATAGGTTCATGTCTTTATCCGCAAATTTCTTTGTTCTCATACCCATTCGTCCTAGGACTTTCAAAGCTTCAATTTTCCCTTGTTCATCATGATTATAGAAGATATAGCGTTTAGAATCGATGCGCTCGAGTCCCGCTTTAAACATATAGTTAAAGGTTTTCCCTGTGACCTTATCGACCTCTTTTCCACCTCGAGGTCCTGTTCCAGCCAAGATTAAACGATTGACTAGAGTAGGATTTATTCGGACGATTTCTTGGGCAATCATACCTCCCATAGAAAGGCCAAGAAGATTGATATTATCGTAATCAAGCGCTTTTACAAAGTCAATTGTCTGCTTAGCCATTCCAGGAATCGTCGAAGCAACTTTTCCTTGACTGGCTCCAACTCCAGGAAGATCGACTACAATGACATGGTGCTTTTCAGCAATCAAGTCTAAGAGTTTAGGATCCCAGTTATCGAGAGTTGCTGCCAAATGGACCAGCATTAGAAGAGGTAGTTTTGATTTGCCTTTACTAAGTTCGCGATAAGCGATTTTGTTCCCGTCGACTGTGATGTATTGATTTTTTGTAGTAAGATATGACATTGTGTTTTCCTTTTTATTTCTTAAAGCTGAGGACTGTTTTTCCACGTGAGTGACCATTAGCGACCTTGTCTAAGGCGCTATTTACCTCTTCAAATGGATAAATTGTATCGATAGAGGGTTTGATTTCTAATTTGCTAAAGAGGTCAGCTACCTCTTGTAATTGATCACCATTGCTTTTCACAAAGATAAAATGATAGTGGACACCATATTTTTCCGCCATTTTATCAAATTTGCGACCTGCTAAGCCAAGAATCATCTGTTTCCATTTTGGTAGATTCATGCGTTTGGCAAAGGCACCGTTTGGCATGGCACGAAGTGAAACAAGATGAGCACCTTTTTTCATGATAGACATTTGTTTTTCAGTTTCAGCTCCACCGAGAGTATCGAGGACATAATCAACCTGGCTAACAGTTTTTGTATAATCCTCTGTTTTGTAATCGATAAATCTATCTGCTCCTAGTTTCAACACACGCTCAGCGCTATCTCCAGAACCGTTGGTAATGACTTTCAATCCTTTGGCCTTGGCAATAGGAATGGCCATTCCACCGACACCTCCAGTACCACCAGAGATAAAGATCGTTTTCCCAGCTTGAGCGCCCATGAGGTCAAGAGCCTGCATAATGGTCAAGGCAGTAAGAGGAATAGCAGCGGCTTCCTCGTCTGATAGATAGTCTGGAACCTTGGCTAAGGCTTGACTATCGACAGCTAGGTATTCTGCAAAGGCACCGATATGATCAAGTGGCAGACGGCCAAAGACACGGTCTCCTAGCTGAAAGTTGTCAACTTGCTTGCCAATGCTTTCAACGATTCCAACCACTTCGTTACCTGCAGTTTGAGGAAGTTTGTAAGGAACAATCATCTTAACCTCACCACGAGAGATCATGTTATCGAGAGGATTAACACCGGCTGCGGTGACTTTCACCAAGACTTGTTTGTCTGTAATACTTGGTTTAGCGATTTCGGTGATGTTTAGTGTGATATTCTTTTTGTTATAAGTAGTATGTTGTGCGACTTTCATGTGTTTTCTCTTTTCTTTTTATTTTATATACCTGTATCTAATACAAGTACATTCTGTTTCCAGTAAAAACTGACTTGCTATCAAATCAGTTTCGGACTTGTTTGGCTTGTTTATATAGATTGTCAATGACATCTTCTAAAGTTTGATTTGCTAATTCCTTCTCTAATTGAGATTCGGCACTAGCGAAAAGCGGTGAGACTGCTCCTTGGATATGTTTTCCAACGGGACAATCGGGATTACTATTTTGATGAACAGGGAATAAACTAATGTGATTGATTTCTTGAGTAGCATAGTAGATCTCTAGTAAAGTCATTTTCTTTGGAGGCTTACTGAGCTGATAGCCCGTTTTTCCTTGCTGGGAATGAATCAAACCTGCATTTTTCAATAAGGCAATCACCTTTCGAATGTAACTAGCGTTAGTCCCAACACTAATAGCTAGTGCTTGAGAACTTAAGGTTTCCTTGCTTTCACTAATCATTGTTAAGATATGCAAAGCAACTGAGAATTTTGTATCCATCTGAACTCCTTTTTAATAAACATGTATCAGATACAAGAACAAGTATAACATAAATAAAAAGAAAAGCAAGACTTTTGTTTTAAATTTTAAAAAATTTTTTGAAGAGTGTCTTAAGATTAAAGATGTCTGGAAAGGGTGTTTACAAAATTATATCTTTAATATCCATTAGTAGAACAGATACACAAAAAAAGCCTTTACTCAAGGCTTTTCCTGTTGTATGTAGATGCCCCCTACAGGGATCGAACCTGTGACCCACGGATTAAGAGTCCGCTGCTCTGCCAGCTGAGCTAAGGAGGCAAATAAAAAAGCTGTATTGGTGCCGAAACTTCACGGTTTGTATTGAACCCGCGCAATTAAGCAGGTGGGCAACTCGCTCTAACTGAAGCTGTTTCCGTGTGAGACGGCCTACATGCTGTTAGAAGACTTTTGTTTCCCTAATAATACAAAAAATAGTCGGTCAACACTTAAGTGTGAAGTCGTACACCACAGCGTTTCTATGTTTATATGATACCACTTTTTCAAAAAAAATCAAGAGGAAAGTGCAATTTTTTGAAAAGGATTTCAGATTTTTCGCAAACGGTCGATAGCTTCCTTTCTTTGAGCCAAAGCCCGTTCATATTTACCAGTATCTTCTGCTTGGAAATAGTGATGATTGCGGATTTTTTCTGGCAGATAGTCTTGTTTAATCCAATTTCCAGGATAGTTGTGTGGATAGAGATAGTCTTGGGCATTCCCCAGTTCCTTGCTTCCGCTGTAGTGCCCATCACGCAGGTGTCGCGGAATAGGCAAGTGCCCTGATGTTTTGAGGTCAGCAAGTGCCTTATCCATAGCTACATAGGCTGAGTTGGATTTTGGAGAAAGGGCCAAATCAATCACGACATTGGCAATGAGAATGCGGGCTTCTGGGAAACCAATCCTTTGTGCAGCATCCAGAGCAGTGACGGTATGAATCTGGGCCTCAGGATTGGCTAAGCCGATATCTTCATAGGCGATAACAGTCAAGCGACGAGAGAGACTAGGCAAATCACCAGCCTCAATCAAGCGGGCAGCATAGTGGAGACTGGCATCCACATCGGAGCCACGGATAGACTTTTGCAGGGCTGAGAGAACATCATAGTGACTATCTCCATCCTTATCCATAGTGATGTAGCTTCGCTGTAGGCTATTTTCCATGATGTCGAGGGTGATATGGCGGATGCCCTCGTCATTTTCAGGGGTAGAGAGAACAGCCAAGTCCAGCGAGTTAAAGGCAGAACGCAGGTCTCCGTTTGTAGAGGTTGCGATGAAATCCAGCGCATCCTCATCTAGTTCTACTGGAAAATCAAAACCACGTTCAGGGTTATTTAGAGCTATCTGAAGAGCCTCTTTGACGTCTTGGTTAGACAGAGGTTCCAACTCAAAAATTTGAACACGGCTACGAATGGCAGGAGTGACAGAAAAGAAAGGATTTTCAGTCGTAGCGCCAATCATGATGACCAGTCCACTTTCCAAGAGAGGCAAGAGGAAGTCTTGTTTGGTCTTATCAAGTCGATGGATTTCGTCTAGTAATAGGACGAGGCCACCTGAAAATTTAGCCTCTTCCGCGATTTCTTGGAGTCTTTTTTTACTATCTACTGTCGCATTGAAAGTTCGAAAGGCATACTTAGTAGTCCCAGCGATGGCAGAGGCTATACTGGTCTTGCCGATTCCCGGAGGTCCATAGAGAATCATGGAGGACAGGCGGTTGGCTTCCACCATACGGCGGATGATTTTTCCTTGTCCGACCAGATGTTCCTGACCGATGACTTGGTCGATGGTTTTAGGGCGCATACGAAGCGCGAGATTGTCTGGCATAGCAGTCCTTTCTAACGTGGATTTTCTGATGTATATGTGGTAAGATGGTAGTATCTATTTTAGCATATTTCCGAGCAATCGGGGCGATTAAGAGTCGCATAGAAAGAGGACAAAATGGCAACATACGGATTTTTAGATGTTTTAGAGGAAGAGTTGGAGAAGAATTTTCCCTTTGACTTTGAGATTAGTTGGGACAAGCGCAACTACGCGGTAGAAGTGAGTTTTCTATTGGAAGCGCAAAATGCTGCAGGTGTGGAGATGGTGGATGAAGATGGAGAGGTTTCATCGGATGATATTCTCTTTGAAGAAGCAGTGCTTTTTTACAATCCTGCCAAATCAACAGTCAATGAGGAAGACTATTTGACTGTCATCCCTTACTTGCCTAAAAAAGGATTTTCTCGTGAATTTTTAGCTTATTTTGCGCTATTCCTTAAAGATACTGCCGAGGTTGGACTAGATGCCCTTATGGACTTTTTGGAAGACCCAGAAGCAGAAGAATTTGTCATGGAATGGAACCAAGAAGTCTTTGAAGAAGGAAAAGTTGGCTTGGAAGAAGGAGAATTTTATCCTTATCCGAGATACTAGGAGTTGGATGGAGATTTTATGAAGAAAATTGGGATTTATTTGGTTTATGTGCTAGCTGTTGTCTTTATTATGCTGGCTTGTGCTTGTGGAACAATCGCATTTGCAGAGTTGGGGTATTCCACAGTTTTAGTCTTTACTTTTGGTTATGCCTTCGCTCTTCTAAGTATATATTTAATCTTTATTCTTCATGAGCTGGGACATGCTTTTTGTGGCTACTTGACAGGCTATCGGCTGGTGGCTTTTGGGTTAGGACATTTTATTTTGACCAAAAAGTCAGGCAGGTTTCATCTTAGTAGAACAGCCATTCTGAAAAATGTTGGTGCTCAATACATTGGTTTAAAAGAGGATGAAAGTGATCAAAGAATCATCCTGATGCTTTCAGGAGGCTTGATGGTTCATCTCAGCTTGATATTATTGGCGATAGTGTTTGGGTTTTTGACAAGAAGCTGGTATTTTGCAGGGACTTGGATTTTTCTTAATTTGTCTTTCTTCCTAAATAACATTTTGCCAGTCGGCATCACCGATGGCGCAAAAATTTGGGAATTGCTACAACACCCTGCAAATACGAAATACGCCTACTTGATGTTGAGGCATTCTGCCCAGACCTTGCTAGCTCCTCAAGAATATGATTTAAAAGACTTTATCATGCCTGTTGATGAGGAGGCGAGAGGGAGTTTTGCAGAAAGTGTTCAGACTCTTCAGGGCTTGGTATTCATATTGGATGATAATATAGAGCTTGCAAAGCAACAGTTGCAGTCTGTGCTAGAGAAAACAGATAATCCAATGTCTAAAACTATTTCTCAATTATACCTTCTTCAAATTGCTCTGATGGAAGGAGATAATAAGAAAGCGGAAGAATATGCAAGTATTCGAGGAGTCAAATCCTTTTTATCTCTAAAAACAGCAGATATGCAGGTCATTCAAGCTTGGTATCAATTTAAGGTAAAGAAAGATGTAGTTCAAACTCACAAGGCTATGAAGATTGCTAGACAGAAAATGAATAGCAGTCGGATGTTACGGGATGAGAAAAGCTATTATCAAAACTGGTTAGCTGAGCTGGAAAAGGAATTAACCGAAGGAGTCTAATATGGAAATAGAAATTTCTGATTTCACAGGCTGTAAGATTGCTTTGTTTTGCGGAGATAAGCTTCTGACTATCTTACGAGATGATAGGGCAAACATTCCCTGGGCTAATATATGGGAACTACCCGGTGGTGGACGAGAGGGGGATGAAAGTCCTTTTGAGTGCGTGGCGCGTGAAGTTTATGAAGAACTGGGAATTCATCTGACTGAGGATTGTCTGCTTTGGAGTAAGGTTTATCCAAGTATGCTTTTTGCGGATAAACAATCTGTATTTCTAGTCGGTCTGTTGACACAGGCCCAGTTTGACAGTATCGTATTTGGAGATGAAGGGCAGGGCTATCAGCTGATGACTACTGAGGAATTTCTTAATTCCAGTCAAGTTGTGCCTCAGTTGCAGAATAGGGTGAGGGATTATTTGGAAGAAGTTCGATAAATGGCAAAGCTTAGCAAAAATATTAATATGTTTCTCATGGATGGTGAAGTAACTGGAAAAATCAAATGTACTTTGTCAAATTGGACGGGAGTGATTTACAAAATACCTCGTATTCAATTGGGAGATTTAAAGTCGCGTGATGAAATGAAACAAAGTGGTATTTATTTCTTATTTGGTCGAGATGAAGATAAACAGAAAGATGTGACCTATATTGGTCAGGCGACAACTCGAAAAAATGGTGAAGGGGTATTGTTGCGAATTCAAGAGCATACCCGCGATACTCATGCAGATTATTTTAATGATGTCATCATTCTAACAACTCAAAATAATTCTTTTGGTCCAACAGAAATTAGCTATTTGGAAAATAAATTTACTCAACTTGCTAAAGAAGCTGGTCGCTATATTGTGAAAAATGGTAATGATCCAAATCCTGATAATGTGACTGAGGAAAAGGAATCTGAACTGGATGAAATTGTTGAAAATACGCTAATGATTATTGGAACTCTAGGTTATCGTGTTTTTGTTCCAATGACAAAGGAAGTTAGTCAAGATTTGACTGATAATCATTCAACTTATCTTTATTTAAAGCGTAAAACTAAGAAATCTAACAAAGTAATAGAAGCAACTTGTGAACGGACAACTGAAGGTTTTGTTGTTTTAGAAGGAAGTCAAGTAGAAATAAAGGATTCTCCATACCTTCCAGCAAGTTTAAAAGAAATGCGTCAGAATTTAATAGCTTCTCGGGTCATTCAAGATGGAGTGTTAAAAGAAAAACAACTTTTTTCTAGCCCTTCTTATGCAGCGGCTTTTTTGCTGGGTATGCAAACGAACGGTCGAACTGATTGGAAAGATCAGGATGGAAGAACTTTAAAAGAATTAGAAGAATTAATAGATTGATAAGGAAAAATTTATGGAAACATGGCAAGAGTTAAAAGTTACAGTTAAGCGTGAGGGAGAGGAATTGGTTTCCAATCTCTTGATTGAGCTGGGGGCGCAAGGAGTTGCGATTGAAGACAGCATGGACTATGTGGGGAATGTGGATCGTTTTGGCGAGATTTTCCCAGAGGTTGAGCAGCAAGAAGAAATCGTAGTGACAGCCTACTATCCTGATACAGTTGATGTGGCAGTGGTTGAGACAGACTTGCAGGCTCGCCTAGCAGAATTAACAGATTTTATGGATTTGGGTGAGATCAAGATGGGGACGACTGCCTTGGCTGAGGAAGACTGGGCAGACAACTGGAAGAAATATTATGAACCAGCTCGTATTACTTATGATTTGACCATTGTGCCGTCTTGGACAGACTATGAGGCGACTGCTGGAGAAAAGATTATCAAGCTGGATCCTGGTATGGCCTTTGGAACAGGAACCCACCCAACTACCAAGATGAGCCTTTTTGCTTTGGAACAGGTTCTTCGTGGTGGGGAAACAGTGCTAGATGTGGGGACTGGATCAGGCGTCCTCTCTATTGCTAGCTCGCTACTTGGTGCTAAGGAAATTTTCGCCTATGACCTAGATGATGTGGCAGTTCGTGTTGCTCAGGAAAATATTGAACTCAACCCTGGTATGGAAAACATCCATGTAGCAGCAGGAGACTTGCTTAAGGGAGTTGAGATTGAGGCAGATGTGATTGTAGCTAATATCTTGGCGGATATCCTCATTCATCTGACGGATGATGCTTATCGTTTGATCAAGGATGAAGGCTACCTCATCATGAGTGGGATTATCAAGGACAAGTGGGACATGGTGCGCGAGTCGGCTGAGTCAGCTGGATTTTTCCTCGAAACTCACATGGTTCAAGGGGAATGGAATGCCTGTGTCTTTAAGAAAACCAAGGATATTTCCGGTGTGATTGGAGGCTAGCATGCAGCAGTATTTTGTCAGGGGCAGTGCGATCTCTCCTGTCACCATCGAGGACAAGGAAACCGGCAAGCATATGTTTCAGGTTATGCGCTTGAAAGAAGATGATGAGGTGACCTTAGTCTTTGATGATGGTATCAAGCATTTGGCGCGTGTGCTGGATGTGGAAGCTTGTCAGTTTGAATTGGTAGAAGAACTAGCTGACAATGTGGAACTGCCCGTTCAAGTGACCATTGCATCTGGATTTCCCAAGGGGGACAAGCTAGAGTTTATCACTCAAAAAGTAACCGAGCTCGGAGCCAGCAAAATCTGGGCCTTTCCTGCAGATTGGTCCGTTGCTAAGTGGGATGGCAAGAAATTGGGTAAAAAGGTTGAAAAACTAGAAAAAATCGCCCTTGGAGCAGCAGAACAAAGCAAGCGTAATATGGTTCCAAGTATTCAGCTTTTTGAGAAGAAAGCAGATTTTCTAGCCCAACTTGACCAGTTTGACCGCGTCGTAGTGGCTTATGAAGAGTCGGCTAAAGAAGGAGAAGCCGCTGCGCTCTTACAAGCGGTCTCTGGTCTTGAAAAAGGAGCCAAATTGCTCTTTATCTTTGGTCCAGAAGGTGGTCTGTCACCTACAGAAATTGAGAGTTTTGAAGCTAAGGGAGCAGTCTTGGCAGGACTTGGTCCTCGCATTCTAAGAGCAGAAACAGCACCGCTTTACGCCTTATCAGCCCTTAGTGTTTTATTAGAATTAGAGAAATAAGAGGAAGAAAATGGAACAAAAACACCGTTCAGAATTTCCAGAGAAGGAACTCTGGGACTTAACAGCCCTATACCAAGACCGCGAGGATTTCTTGCGTGCAATCGAGAAAGCTCGTGAAGACATCAACCAATTTAGCCGTGACTATAAGGGGAATCTTCATACTTTTGAGGATTTTGAAAAGGCCTTTGCGGAATTGGAGCAAATCTACATTCAGATGAGCCATATTGGCAACTATGGATTTATGCCTCAGACGACAGATTATAGCAATGACGAATTTGCCAACATTGCTCAAGCTGGGATGGAATTTGAAACAGATGCCAGCGTAGCCTTGACCTTTTTTGACGATGCCTTGGTGGAAGCTGATGAGGAAGTCTTGGACCGTTTGGGTAAATTGCCACATTTAACGGCTGCCATTCGTCAGGCCAAAATCAAAAAAGCCCACTATCTAGGAGCTGATGTGGAGAAGGCCTTGACCAATCTGGGTGAAGTTTTCTATAGTCCACAGGACATTTATACTAAGATGCGAGCTGGGGATTTCGAAATGGCTGACTTTGAAGCCCATGGCAAGACCTACAAAAATAGCTTTGTTACCTATGAGAACTTCTACCAAAACCATGAGAACGCTGAGGTTCGTGAGAAATCCTTTCGTTCCTTTTCAGAAGGACTGCGTAAGCACCAAAATACGGCTGCAGCAGCCTATTTAGCCCAAGTCAAGTCTGAAAAACTCTTGGCAGATATGAAGGGATACGACTCTGTCTTTGATTATCTTCTGGCTGAGCAAGAAGTGGACCGTGCCATGTTTGACCGTCAGATTGACCTCATCATGAAGGATTTTGCACCCGTTGCTCAGAGATACCTCAAGCATGTTGCCAAGGTAAATGGTCTTGAAAAGATGACCTTTGCAGACTGGAAATTGGACTTGGACAGCGTCCTGAATCCTCAAGTGACTATTGACGATGCCTATGATTTGGTCATGAAGTCGGTAGAACCTTTGGGGCAAGAATATTGTCAGGAAGTTGCTCGTTATCAAGAAGAGCGCTGGGTGGACTTTGCTGCCAATAGTGGCAAGGATTCTGGTGGCTATGCAGCGGACCCATATCGCGTTCATCCATATGTCCTCATGAGCTGGACAGGCCGTTTGAGCGATGTCTATACCTTGATTCATGAAATCGGGCATTCTGGTCAATTCATCTTTTCAGATAATCATCAAAGCTACTTTAATGCCCACATGTCGACCTACTATGTTGAAGCGCCGTCAACCTTCAATGAATTGCTCCTCAGTGACTACTTGGAGCACCAGTCTGACGACTCTCGTCAAAAACGTTTTGCCCTTGCTCACCGCTTGACAGACACCTACTTCCATAATTTTATTACCCACCTCTTGGAAGCAGCCTTCCAGCGTAAGGTGTATACATTGATTGAAGAAGGGAAGACCTTTGGAGCAAGTAAGCTCAACAGCATTATGAAGGAAGTTTTGACGGATTTCTGGGGAGATGCCATTGAAATCGACGATGATGCAGCTTTGATTTGGATGCGCCAAGCTCATTATTACATGGGCTTGTATAGTTACACTTACTCAGCAGGACTAGTCATCTCGACTGCAGGTTACCTCCATCTTAAAAACTCAGAAACTGGAGCTGAGGACTGGCTCAATCTCCTCAAATCAGGTGGTAGCAAGACACCGCTTGAGTCAGCCATGATTATCGGAGCCGATATTTCAACAGACAAACCACTCCGTGATACCATTCAATTCTTGTCAGACACGGTTGACCAGATTATCGCCTACAGTGCCCAGTTGGGAGAGTAAAGGAATTTAGGATAACGATATGAACAGAATTAAAAAATGGCTGGAGCAGGATTCACAAAGAATACGTTTTATCAAAATTGGTCTAGTTTTATTGGGAATCATTTTATTGATTGCTTTGCCTACTCTCTATCTAGTTTTGAGTGGAGTTGGTATTTGGTATTTTGTAAAGAAAGCACCAGATATTCGAAAAAGAAATTTAATGATAGGGCTTTTCATTGTTAGTTTTGTTGCAGTTGTTCTTCAAACCCCAACAGTCACAAAGAAAACTTCATCTTCTCAGTCAGAAACTAAGCAGACTATGACATCTACTGCTTCTACATCTTCAACGGCGGATACTTCATCTAGCATAGAGGAGGCGAAACGAATTGAAGATGAGAAAAAAGCTAAAGAAAAAGCAGAAGAAGAGAGAATTGCCAAAGAAAAGGCCGCAAATGAGTTGCAAGAAAAAGGTGAAGACTTAGTCAAACAATTGGAAGAAAGTCAAGATCCGAGTCAAGTGAAGTCTGCCAAAGAAACAGTTAATCAGATTGAAAATAACGATAAAAAGGCAGAATTGCTCGACAGGATAGGTGCAGTTGAGTCATTAATTTCTCAAAAAGAAGAAGAGAAAAGAAATGCACGTGAAGCTGAAACTAAAGCCCAACAGCAAGATAGAATTGTCTATGTTGCAAACCATGGAAAATCAAAAGTTTATTGGTATAGTAAGGATAGAATGCCTTCAAAAACTATTAAATCTAATGTTGTCGAGATGACAGAGGCCGATGCAATTGCTGCAGGAAAAACTCTATCTAAAAAAGAATAAGATAGAAAGTTATCTTGGGCTGGCCTTTTGAACAGTTGCTAGAAATGTAGAGGTATTGACCATGTATCAAGAGTTACTTAGAAAAATAGCAGAAGAAAAACTAAGTTATCATGATGAAGAAATCCAATGGTTGCTTGATCACTTGGGAGATTCTTCTCCAGAAATTCGTGATGACCTTGTTTTTACAAGCTTTGCTAGAGGGATTCAGGAAGAACTATTTACACAGGAACAATTTCACTTCATTGCTGATGTGGTCTCAGCTGATGGAGGACTAGACAAAGAGATTGATAAGGTAGGCTTGTCAACCCTTGAACGTTCTTTTAGGGCGCTTATTTATGCAAATCTCTTGTCTGCAGATGCCAACCAGCAATCGATTTTCTATCAGAGATTAAAATCAGAAATTCGTAATGTCCTTTTAAATCAAGGTTTGTATTATCTTTCAAAAGAAAAGGATACAACAGGTTTTTCAAGTCAGTATGGTTGGGTTCACACTTTTGCACATGGAGCCGATTTACTGACAGAGGTGGTTTGTCATCCAGACTTTCCTAAAAACAGAGTTCATGAAGTATTTGACATACTTGGTCCATTATTTAAAAGAATTCCCATTCGTTTTACAGATGATGAAGATTGGCGTTTAGCAAGAGTGATCTATGAACCTATTTTACAAGGGAAGTTGGAGCAAGAGAAAGTAGCTTCTTGGATAAAAACTGTTGATTTTCCGATAGAAGAAAGGGAGGATTTTTACAAATTTTCCAACTTCAGATCCTGTCTGTTGGAAGTCTATGTCCAACTTGACCAGAGAAATAGTTTACAAGATGACTTGAAAGAAGCTATCCAGTCTTTTCAATGCTAGGGATAAGCTAATAGTACTTATTGAAAGAGTTTCTATTGTATCCTCCTAACTAATAATGAAAACTAACAAAAGAGGTTGAATCATTTTCCAACCTCTTTTTGTGTATCTTAATGGAATTGCATACCACCATCAACGATAATGGTTTGTCCTGTAATGTAGTTTGAATCTGGTCCTGCAAGGAAGCTGACGGCAGCAGCCACATCTTCTGGTTCAGATAGACGTTTTAGAGTAATATCTTTTGCAAATGTCTGCATACCCCATTCGTCATCTTTTCCTGCATTTTTACCAACTTCATGAGCGATGTCGTACATCATTGGTGTTTTCACAATACCTGGTGCGTAGGCGTTAACAGTGATGCCTGAGTCTGCTAAATCACGTGCTAATGTTTGCGTAATTCCGCGAACAGCAAATTTGGTTCCACCATAAACAGTTAGATTTGGATTACCGACTACACCAGCTTGAGAGGTTGCGTTGATAATTTTACCTCCGTGGCCAAGTGCTTTAAATTGTGCTTGTGCAGCTTGTGAACCCCAAATGACACCACCAACGTTGATACCGAAAGTGCGTGTAAATTGTTCCTCAGTAATTGTATCAAGAGGAGTAGTGGGAGCAACACCAGCGTTATTTACGACAACATTCAAATCGCCAAAATGGTCAACAACCTTTTGAAATGCTTGTGCAACTTCTGCCTGTTTCGAAACATCGGCCACGACAGCAAAGGCATTTTCAGCTGATAATTCGGCAACAGCTTTTTCAGCTGTTTCGGGATTGTAGTCTAAGACTCCTACCTTAAAGCCATCTTGAACCAATCGTTTTGCGATTGCAAAACCGATTCCTTGACCTGCACCTGTGACAATAGCAACTTTAGACATATGATTCCTCCTTGGTATCCACGATACCATTTAAACGTTCATAAAAGAACAGCAAAGTTGTAAAAATTAGTTCAAATTAGGGACTGAATAACTAATTAGAACTATATTGACATTATATAACTTTAGAAAAAATGTTTCAAATAAATGCTACCGTTTTTATAGAATTCTATCCTGAAAATTTCCAATCAATTTTCTTGAAACCTTTTCCCTCTTTTGATAGACTAGTATCTAGTTTTTGAAAAAAGGAGAAAGAGAATGAAAAAATTTGTCGCTGAGTTAATCGGTACGTTCATGCTTGTGTTCGTTGGGACAGGGGCTGTTGTTTTTGGAAATGGTCTTGATGGCCTTGGTCACCTTGGAATCGCCTTTGCCTTTGGTTTGGCAATCGTGGTGGCAGCCTACTCAATCGGAACTGTTTCAGGTGCTCACTTGAACCCGGCTGTTTCGATTGCTATGTTTGTTAACAAACGTTTGTCATCTTCAGAACTTGTAAACTACATCCTTGGTCAGGTTGTTGGAGCTTTCATCGCTTCTGGCGCAGTCTTCTTCCTCTTGGGTAATTCAGGTATGTCAACTGCTAGCCTTGGTGAAAATGCCTTGGCAAACGGTGTCACTGTCTTTGGTGGTTTCTTGTTTGAAATCATCGCAACTTTCTTGTTTGTCTTGGTTATCATGACTGTGACTTCAGAAAGTAAGGGCAATGGCGCGATTGCTGGTTTGGTAATCGGTTTGTCATTGATGGCGATGATTCTTGTCGGATTGAAGATTACTGGACTTTCAGTAAACCCAGCTCGTAGCTTGGCACCAGCTGTCTTGGTAGGCGGCGCAGCCCTTCAACAAGTTTGGATTTTCATCCTTGCACCAATCGCTGGTGGAGTTCTTGCAGCCCTTGTTGCGAAAAACTTCCTTGGAACAGAAGAATAATTGAAACTCAAAAAGCCTTGCTCCTCATCTTGAGGAACAGGGCTTTTTCGTATGAGTTTAGCGGTTGTCAATTTTCTCTGGATAAAGGTCGTGTTGGAAGAGGCGTTGTTCTGCCAAGCCTTCAAACTTAGTTCCAGGTTTACCGTAGTTGTAGTAGGGGTCGATTGAAATGCCACCGCGCGGAGTGAATTTTCCCCAGACTTCTAAATAGCGAGGGTCTAGCAAGTTGACCAAGTCTTTCCCGATGGTGTTGATACAGTTTTCGTGGAAATCTCCGTGGTTTCGGTAACTAAAGAGGTAGAGTTTGAGGGATTTTGACTCAACACAGAGCTTGTCAGGGATGTAGGAAATATAGATAGTCGCAAAGTCTGGCTGAGCGGTAATAGGGCAAAGCGAGGTAAATTCAGGACAGTTAAATTTGATAAAATAGTCATTTTCCACATGACGATTGTCAAAAGATTCGAGGACATCTGGTTGATAGTCAAAGATATAGTTGGTTTCTTTGTTGCCGAGGAGGCTTAGGTTTTTCATTTCTTCTTGTTGTGACATGATTTTTTCTTTCTAATCTTAAACACCACGTTGGTTATCGTAGAGGAGGGTATGGAGTTGAGGAAGGACGCGGACATTGCCCCAGCTATCGTCAGTAGCGACGCGTTCCCAGAGTTCTTTGAGACGGTTCAGTTGATCTTGGATAATATTGCCTGTGGCCTTGGGCTCAGGATTTCCAGCCGATAAGAAGAGGACATCTGGTTGGTAGCGTTCTTGTATTCCTTTAGCAAAGGCTAAATCTGCATCATCAAAGACAGGGATTTTAAAGGTGACCTTGTCTGGATCCAGTTGGGAAACGATAAAGTCCAAGGTCTCAAAGTTGACTTCCATCTTGGATGAAGGAGGTTTGGGACTCAGGGTGACTTGGTCGATGTCTTTTAACCAATTTTGCCAGCGAGAACCTTGAGTCTCGACAGCAAGGGTGACACCGCGTTCCTTGAGCTTAGTGACCAATTCGGCCATATTGGCTGCTAGGATAGCAGGATTTCCCCCAGACAGGGTGACATAGTCGTAGCTCCCCAATTTATCCAAGGCAGCAATGACCTCGTCAGCTGTCATACGAGTTGGCTTTTCAGAGCCATCCCAAGTAAAGGCAGAATCGCACCAGTCGCAGTGGTAGTCGCAACCAGCAGTGCGGACAAACATGGTTTTCTGCCCGATAGCACGGCCTTCACCTTGAAAGGTTGGGCCAAAAATTTCCAGAACTGGTAGTTTGAGGACACGTTCCCTAGTCATCTAACCACTCCCGTCTAAACTCTGCAAAGGCAGTCGGAGTCTCATAGAGGCGAACGTATTCCAAACGGAGACCGCGCTCGTCTGGCAACTCTTGACTCATGGTTTGGAAAATCCAGTAAACCATATTTTCAGCAGTCGTGTTCATATAGGGAAGAGTTTCATTGAGATAGCGATGGTCCAGGTGGGGCTCTAAGTAGTTCTTGTAGATCGCTTTGATGTCTCCGAAATCGTAGGTCATGCCACGTTCATCTAAAAATCCACTGACAGCAATCTGCAAATGATAGGTGTGGCCGTGCAGGGACTTACATTTTCCCTCATAGTGAAAGAGGTGGTGGGCAGCATCGAAGGTAAACTCTTTTGATACCAAGGTTCTGTGAGGATTGTAGACCAGAGACTCCCCAGTTTCCTGTTTGATTTCTTTGGGTGCAAAAAACATTAGTCCTTTCCTTTCTGTGAGAGATAAACATCTAGACCATGTTGACGTAGGTGGCAGGCTGGGCAATCTCCACAGCCACTCCCTATAATTCCGTTGTAGCAGGTTAAGGTCTTTTCACGAACATAGTCAAAGGCACCGAGTTGGTCAGCCAATTCCCAAGTTTCAGTCTTGTCCAGCCACATGAGAGGTGTTTGGATAACAAAGTCGTAATCCATAGCAAGGTTGAGGGTAACATTAAGGGATTTGACAAAGACATCTCGACAATCGGGGTAGCCTGAGAAGTCTGTCTCGCAGACACCTGTCACGATGTCTTTAATGCCCCGTTGCTTAGCAAGAACAGCCGCAAAGGATAGAAAGAGGTGGTTGCGACCATCAACGAAGGTATTGGGAATCTCTCCTTCTTTTTGCTCAATCTCCATATCAGAGGTCAGGGCATTTTCAGTGATTTGTCCCAGCAGAGACATATCTAGGATGTGATGGCGAATCCCCTGTTCCTTAGCGATTTCTTGGGCAACTTGAATTTCAAGATGGTGGCGTTGGCCATAGGCAAAGGTGACAGCTTCGACTGTTTCATAGTGTTCTTTAGCCCAAAAGAGGCAGGTTGTAGAATCTTGACCGCCACTAAAGACGACCAAGGCAGATTGACGTTTCATAGTACTCCTTCCAAAATGGGAAATGTTCAGAGCACGCAAAAAGCTCCCTTGAGGGAGCTAAAAAATACCAAGTCAAGGTTTTTTTTAGCGATGGCATGTCCCAAACATCGTAATATTCTACTTACAGTCTAGCATATTTTTTGAAAAATGGCAAAGAGCAAGAAAAAAGAGACCAAAGAAAGTACTTGGTCTCTAGTTTGATTAGCTCAATTCAGCAACGATGGCCTTGATTTGTTCTGCTGTGTGAACACCAGCAACTTGTTTGACAACTTGGCCGTCTTTTTTGAAGAGAAGAGTTGGGATAGACATGATTCCAAAAGCACGAGCTGTGTTTGGATTTTCATCAACGTCCATTTTAACGATTTTCAAGACATCTTCTGAAAGTTCTTCAGACAATTTATCCAAGATTGGACCTTGCATACGACATGGACCACACCAAGTTGCCCAGAAGTCTACCAAGACCAAACCGTCTTTTGTTTCTTGTTCGAATGTTGCATCTGTAATTGCTTTTGCCATTGTATTTCTCCTTTTTTAGTTATATTGGCTTAAATCTTGTTTCTTGAGATAGAAGAAGATGTCTCCATAAGTCCCATGGTAGTCCAAATCATGACCCTTATAAGTCAATTTTTGGACAGGGTAGTAGTCTGCGACGCCGATAAGGCAAGCTTGCTGCGAACGATCAAAGTCTTCATAAGACTCGAAAGTCACAGTTCTTTCGTTCTTGCTGGCATCTAAATAGGTGATTTCAATCATGTTTAAAACTCCTTTGTTTAATGATGACTTTATTTTACTCCTTGTAGAAGAGAATGTCAAGAAAAATGATTGCGCACGCAACTTTTTTCTAAAATCATCTCAAATCAAGAAATCCAAACCAGTTTCCAAGCTTGCTTCGACAGCCTTTTGTAGCGAGGTCAGTGTCTTTTGCCCATCACTTGTCAGGCAGATAAAACTAGAGCGTCTATCTTGATGGCAACACATGCGACTGAGCAGACCGCAATTTTTAGCTTCCAAACGAGCCACCATCCGAGAAACAGCGCTCGGGCTCAGATGAAGCTTATCTGGCAGGTCAATCTGGCGTAGAGATTTTTCTTCAGCCAAGTCCAGATAGTAGAGCAGGTAAAACTCTTTCAAGGTCAGACTTTGCTCGCTCTTCTGGGCAATGGTCTCTTCCAAGAGACTTTCAATTTCTTTCTGACGCCGATTGAAGTCAAACCATTTTTCCAAATAGGTCATAGTATCTCCTTTCTTTTTAGAGTTGTAAATAGAAGAAAGTCCATTTACGGACAGTCTCTGCATCACAAGATGATTGTGCATGCAATAATTATACTACTTTTCAAAAGAGCTAGCAAGTTCTGTTTTTTAGTGGTTTTCTTTTTTACTGTCCATATTTTTGGTAAAAATCAACTTTTACTTGGATGAAGGTTTTGGCTTCACGTAGGAGTTGAAGAAGGGTGGCACGGGTTTCAAATTCGTCTCTTGTCTTGGGCAGACTGCGGTTCCGGAAGACTTCCAGATAGCGTTCAATTTCATCTAGCAAATCAGAAGCAGGATTGGTCTGGCTTAGTTGACTAGCAATTTTTGAAAAGAGTTGGGCCAAAATCAGGCTTTCACTGGCAGCTAGGTGACAGGTGTTGATTTGGTGGGCCATATTTCGCAGGATACGACTTTGTCGCTGTCTCATCTCAAAGTAGTGGATATGGTAGTCGGTTTGGTGAAAGAGGTGGTCAGAGTGATCCAAATAGACCAGTCTGAGGGCTTCTTCTAAAAGTGTGTCTAATTCCTCTACCAACTGTGCTCGGTTGCGTCCATCCCCTCTGGATAAATAATATTTGAAACGCTGGAGGATATCTTTTAACTTTTCTTCCACCAGCGTGTGGTAGTGCTGGATTTCCTCTTCTCGTGAAGGCATGTAGAGATTGACCAGTAAGGCAAATCCTGTACCGATAGCAAAGAGAAGGAATTCATTGACTAGAAGGTCTGGAGAGGTTGATTTTTGCACCAAGAGATGGCTAACCAAGACGCTACTTGGTGTGATGCCAATTTCCCAGCCCATCTTATAGGCCAGGGGAACATAGAGGGCTAGATAGAGGCCGAGGCTCCAGATATGAAATCCGCTCAGGTGAAAAGCTAGAACACCGATAGCCAGAGCTAGGAGCATGGAAAAGAGTCGATTGCGAGCCAGTTTTAAAGTACTTCTACGCGTATCAGATAGGCTCAAGAGAGCGATAATTCCGGCCGAAACTGCTGAGGAAAGATTGAGAAAATAAGCAAGCAGGCAGGCAAGGCAGGTAGCTAAGATGAGCTTGGTCGTACGTTGGCTAATAGACATAAGAATTTCCTGATAATACTCAATGAAAATCAAAGAGCAAACTAGGAAGCTAGCCGTAGGCAGTACTTGAGTACGGCAAGGCGAAGCTGACGTGGTTTGAATTTGATTTTCGAAGAGTATAAGTTAGAATAAAAGAGCAAAAGACAAAACCTGAGCAGGCTTGCCTTTATGAGTTATTTTTTACGGGCTGCTGCGTATTCGGCAACGGCGGTAAAGAGAACATCTGTAGAAGAGTTAAGGGCTGTTTCACATGAGTCTTGGATGACCCCAATCACAAATCCAACCCCAACAACTTGCATGGCAATATCGTTAGAAATACCGAAAAGGCTACAAGCAACTGGGATAAGAAGGAGGGAACCTCCCGCAATACCAGAAGCACCACAGGCTGAGATAGCTGCTACTACACTGAGGACAAAGGCTGTGGCAAAGTCAACAGGGATTCCCAGAGTATTTACTGCAGCAAGGGTCAAAACGTTAATGGTAATCGCTGCCCCTGCCATGTTGATAGTAGAACCAAGTGGGATAGAAACAGAATAGGTATCTGGGTTTAGCCCGAGGTCATGGCAGAGTTTCATGTTGACAGGAATGTTAGCCGCAGAACTACGAGTGAAGAAGGCTGTCACACCGCTGACACGGAGGCAGTTCCAAACTAGAGGGTAAGGATTGCGTCTCATAAAGAAGAAGGCAATCAAAGGGTTGACCACAAGGGCAACAAAAAGCATAGTCGTTACTAATAGAACCAATAAAATACCGTAGTTGGCAAGGCTTCCGATTCCCTTATCGGAAATAGTTTTGAAGACAAGACCAAGGATTCCAAATGGAGCCAGGTTGATGATCCATTCGACAATTTTAGAAGTCACGTCAGCGATAGTTTTTAGCAATTCTTTACTATTTTTGCTGGCTTCTCTCATGGCAATTCCGAAAACAACTGCCCAAGATAGGATACCGATGTAGTTGGCAGTAATGAGGGCATTGACTGGATTGTCAACCAGTTTGAGCAAGAGGTTGCTGAGGACCTGCCCAATCCCATCTGGTGGTGCAATTTCAGTATTGGCACTATTTAGGGTAATTTCAATAGGGACGATGAAACTTGCTAGTACAGCTACAAGAGCAGCAGCGAAAGTCCCTAGGATATACAAGAAAATAACAGTTTTCATATTGCTATCTTGCCCCTTTTGATGTTGGGAAAGGGCATTGGCAACGAGGGCAAAGACTAGGATAGGAGCAACAGCTTTTAGACCTCCGACGAATAAATCCCCGAGTAGTCCAATTCCTGAGAGATTAGGAAGGGTCAGTCCTAGGATTCCCCCACAAAGCATACCAATCAAGATACGCTTGACAAGGCTTGCCTTATTCCAAGCATGAATGATTCTTTTCATAATAATCTCCTTTTTATGTAGTGATTATGATTATAGTATAAATGATAGGCAAAATCAAGAATTTTCTGTCTATTTTTTGAATATTTATGGAGAATGAGACCGATAAAAGTATGGTATAATGAAATAAAGGAGTTTTATATGCAAAAATTTATTCAAGCTTATATTGAAAAGCTAGATGTGACAACCATTATCGAGAATATTCTCACCAAGGTCATTTCTCTTTTACTGCTTTTGATTGTATTTTATATTGCTAAAAAAATGCTTCATACCATGGTGCAGAGAATTGTCAAACCTTCTCTAAAAATGTCTCATCATGATGTCGGACGCCAAAAGACTATTGCGCGTTTACTAGAAAATGTGTTTAATTATACGCTATATTTCTTTTTACTCTACTGTATTTTATCGATTTTAGGCTTACCTGTATCTAGTTTGTTGGCTGGAGCTGGGATTGCTGGGGTGGCGATTGGGATGGGAGCCCAAGGTTTTCTGTCTGATGTCATCAATGGCTTTTTCATCCTTTTTGAACGTCAACTGGATGTGGGAGATGAGGTCGTTCTGACAAATGGTCCTATTACTGTATCGGGCAAGGTCGTCAGCGTGGGAATTCGTACGACCCAGCTTCGTAGCGAGGAGCAAGCTCTTCACTTTGTTCCTAACCGAAATATCACAGTTGTTAGCAATTTCTCACGCACAGACTAGACCTGTTATTTTAAGTAATTTGTGGTACAATAGAAAGAGTTTAATAAAGGAGAAAAGATGGTTTTAGAAAAGCAGTTGGGCAATGGTTGTACCTGGATAGACCTTGATGTGGATAAGATTAAAAATATGGAAGATCTTTCTGACATCTATGGATTGGACAAGGAAACGATTGAATACGCACTGGATAGAAATGAACGCGCTCACATGGATTATCACCGTGAAAATGGGACTGTGACCTTTATCTACAATGTCTTGAACTTGAAAAAGGACAAGGAATACTACGAAGCCTTTCCCATGACCTTTATCGTGGAACATCATCGCCTGATTACCATTAGTAATACCAAGAACGCCTATGTCATTGAACAGATGACCCGTTATCTGGAGAGTCATGACACGCTTTCGATTTACAAGTTTCTCTTTGCCAGTCTGGAAATCATCAGCAATGCCTACTATCCTGTCATTGAGCAGATGGACAAGAGTAAGGACGAGGTTAATGGCCTCTTGCGCCAGCGGACGACTAAGAAAAACCTTTTTGCCCTTTCCGACTTGGAGACCGGTATGGTTTATCTTACGGCGGCTGCCAAGCAAAATCGCATGTTGCTGGAACATATTCAAGGGCATGCCCTCTATCGCAGTTTTAACGAGATTGAGAGAGAACAGTTTGATGATGCCATGATTGAGGCTCATCAGCTGGTATCCATGACAGACTTGATTTCTCAAGTCCTTCAACAACTATCAGCATCTTACAACAACATTCTAAACAATAATCTGAATGATAATTTGACAACCTTGACTATCATTTCAGTCTTGCTAGCTGTTTTGGCAGTCGTGACAGGCTTTTTCGGAATGAATGTTCCCCTACCTTTAACAGATGAGCCCCATGCTTGGCTCTACATCAGTTTGGCTAGTATAGGTTTGTGGATTGTTTTATCCTTATTACTAAGGAAAATTGCGAAAAAAAGTTAAGAAAAGGAGCCAAAATGGCGATTGAAAATTATATGCCAGATTTTGCTGTGGAAGCAGTTTATGATCTGACAGTCCCAAGCCTGCAGGAGCAGGGAATCAAGGCTGTTTTGGTCGATTTGGATAATACCCTCATTGCTTGGAATAATCCTGACGGAACACCAGAGATGAAGCAATGGCTACATGACCTTCGGGACGCGGGCATTCGCATTATCGTAGTCTCAAATAACACTAAGAAACGCGTCCAACGAGCAGTTGAGAAATTTGAGATTGACTACGTTTATTGGGCTCTGAAGCCCTTCACATTTGGAATTGACCGTGCCATGAAGGAATTCCACTATGAGAAAAAGGAAGTAGTCATGGTTGGCGACCAGCTTATGACAGATATTCGAGCAGCCCACCGTGCTGGCATTCGCTCGATTTTAGTCAAACCCTTGGTCCAACATGACTCGATCAAAACGCAGATTAACCGAGCTCGTGAGCGCCGTGTGATGCGAAAAATCACTGAAAAGTACGGACAGATTACATATAAAAAAGGAATTTAACTATGGAAGAAATTCTCTGTATTGGTTGTGGAGCAACCATTCAGACGACAGATAAGGTTGGTCTTGGATTTACCCCCCAGTCGGCACTTGAAAAAGGTTTGGAGACAGGTGAAGTCTATTGCCAACGTTGTTTCCGTCTCCGCCACTACAATGAAATCACGGATGTCCAGTTGACAGACGATGATTTCCTCAAGCTCTTACACGAGGTGGGAGACAGTGATGCCTTAGTGGTTAATGTCATTGATATCTTTGATTTTAATGGCTCTGTCATCCCAGGCTTGCCACGTTTTGTATCAGGCAATGATGTCCTCTTGGTCGGAAATAAAAAAGATATCCTACCTAAGTCAGTTAAACCGGGCAAGATTAGCCAGTGGCTCATGGAGCGTGCCCACGAAGAAGGACTTCGTCCAGTCGATGTTGTCCTAACTTCAGCACAAAACAAACATGCCATTAAGGAAGTCATTGACAAAATCGAGCATTACCGTAAGGGCCGCGATGTTTATGTTGTTGGGGTAACAAATGTTGGAAAATCAACTCTTATCAATGCTATTATCCAAGAAATCACGGGTGACCAGAATGTCATTACGACTTCACGCTTCCCGGGGACAACTTTGGACAAAATCGAGATTCCGCTTGATGATGGTTCTTATATCTACGATACACCGGGAATCATCCACCGTCACCAAATGGCTCATTACTTGACGGCTAAAAACCTCAAGTATGTCAGCCCCAAAAAGGAAATCAAGCCTAAAACCTATCAGCTCAATCCTGAACAAACCCTGTTTTTAGGCGGTCTAGGACGCTTTGACTTCATTGCGGGTGAAAAGCAAGGATTCACAGCCTTCTTTGATAATGAACTCAAACTACACCGTACCAAACTAGAAGGCGCTAGTGCTTTCTATGACAAGCACGTCGGAACCCTTCTGACACCACCAAATAGCAAGGAAAAAGAAGATTTTCCAAAATTAGTTCAACATGTCTTTAATATCAAGGAAAAGACAGACCTAGTCATCTCAGGCCTAGGCTGGATCCGCGTAACAGGCACCGCCAAAGTCGCCGTCTGGGGACCAGAAGGCGTTGCCGTCGTCACACGAAAAGCCATTATTTAAACCAAAATCGCTGAGCGAACAAAGTGAGCTCATATAGCGATAGTTATTGCCGTGGTGTGATTGCCAATCTGTAGATTGGCAAGGGGCACAATTGAGACCAAGGCTCAATTGTGAGGTCAGGAAATCCATTTTTCAAAGATGGGATCTTTGGGAAATTAGTTCCGACCGTCCCTCACCACCTAAAATAACTATCAAAAAAACAAGGAAGAAATTATGTCATTAACATCAAAACAACGTGCCTTCCTCAACAGCCAGGCACACACTCTCAAACCCATCATCCAAATCGGGAAAAATGGTCTCAACGACCAAATCAAAACCAGCGTTCGTCAAGCTCTTGACGCCCGCGAATTGATTAAGGTAACTCTCTTGCAAAATACAGATGAAAATATCCACGAAGTCGCTGAAATCTTGGAAGAAGAAATCGGTGTGGATACAGTCCAAAAAATTGGACGCATCTTGATTTTATTTAAACAATCTAGCAAGAAAGAAAATCGCAAGATTTCTAAAAAAGTCAAAGAAATCTAAAAACCTACTCCAAATAACTGTTTTTACAGAGAAATAAAGGAGACTAGCCTATGGCAATTGAACTATTAACTCCCTTTACCAAGGTAGAGTTGGAGCCAGAAATCAAGGAGAAAAAACGCAAACAAGTCGGGATTTTAGGGGGCAATTTTAACCCCGTTCACAATGCCCATCTCATTGTTGCGGATCAAGTGCGCCAGCAGTTGGGACTAGATCAAGTTCTGCTTATGCCTGAATACCAACCTCCTCATGTAGATAAAAAGGAAACAATCCCTGAACACCATCGTCTCAAGATGCTTGAGTTGGCGATTGAGGGGATTGAAGGTCTGGACATTGAAACCATTGAGTTGGAGCGCAAGGGCATTTCCTATACCTACGACACCATGAAAATCTTGACAGAGCAACATCCAGATACGGATTATTACTTTATCATCGGTGCCGACATGGTGGACTATTTGCCTAAGTGGTATCGAATTGATGAACTGGTTGATATGGTTCAGTTTGTGGGAGTTCAGCGCCCACGCTATAAGGCTGGCACTTCCTATCCAGTTATCTGGGTGGATGTGCCTCTCATGGATATCTCATCTAGCATGGTGCGTGACTTCCTGGCCCAAGGTCGGAAACCCAACTTTCTCCTACCTCAGCCTGTGCTAGATTTCATCGAGAAGGAGGGGCTCTACTGATGGCCTATCAAGACTATATCAACTGCTCCCGTGAGGCTTTGTTAGAAAAAATGGCAGAGCTTCTACCTGAAAAACGCTTAACCCATTGTCTAGGTGTGGAGCGTGCAGCCATAGAACTGGCGGAGAGATTTGGAGTCGATGCCGAGAAAGCAGGCTTAGCAGGGCTCCTTCATGACTATGCTAAAAAGCTGTCAGATCAGGAATTTTTAGACTTGATTGACCGTTATCAGCTAGACCCTGACCTCAAAAACTGGGGCAATAATGTCTGGCATGGGCTGGTTGGTATCTACAAGATTCAAGAAGATTTGGATTTGCATGATACAGAAATCCTGCGAGCCATTGAAATCCATACAGTCGGTGCTGGTCAGATGACAGATTTAGATAAGGTCATCTATGTCGCAGACTATATCGAGCACAATCGAGCCTTTCCTGGAGTAGACCAGGCGCGTGAGATTGCAAGTCAATCGCTCAATAAGGCGGTGGCCTATGAAACAGCTCGTACCGTGGAGCATCTAGCTCATCAGGGATTTCCCATCTATCCCCAAACCCTTGAAACCTATAACGCCTTTGTGCACTATTTGAAAGAGGACTAAATGAAGACGGCTTTTATAATCATTGATGTTCAGAATATTTTAGTGGAAACCGGTTTTCAGACAAATAGTCTATTGGAAAAAATTTCTTATTTACAAAACCAGGCTAGAAGTAAGAATATCGAAATTATTTATGTTCAACATATTGAGAACGCTGAAGCTCAAACATCAGAAGATTGGCAGTTATCTGAGCTTTTAAACCGAAAACCTGATGAAAAGGTCTTTCAGAAGAAGTATAACAGTATTTTCAAAGAAACTGGTTTAAAAGAATATTTGGATAAACAGGGGATTGAAAAATTAGTTTTATGTGGTATGCAGACAGAATATTGTGTGGATACCTCTGTCAAGGTTGCTTTTGAATATGGCTATCAGCTTATTATTCCAGAAGGAACTTGCACAACGTTTGATGGGAAAGACATTCCAGCAGAAACGATAAATGAATTCTATGAGGGTATTTGGGAGGGGCGCTTTGCAGATGTCCTAGATTACAAACATATTTTCTAGAAAGAGGACTAAATGAACGAAAAAGAATTACTAGAACTAGTCGTGAAAGCGGCTGATGAGAAACGTGCGGAGGATATCCTTGCACTCGACGTACAAGATTTGACCAGCGTGACGGACTACTTTGTCATCACGAGCTCGATGAATAGCCGTCAGTTGGACGCTATTGCTGATAACATTCGTGAAAAAGTAGCCGAAGCTGGTGTTAAAGGCAGCCATGTCGAAGGCGATGCGGCAGGAGGCTGGGTCTTGCTAGACCTTGGTGGTGTCGTTGTGCATATCTTCTCAGAAGAAATGCGTGCCCACTATAACTTAGAAAAACTATGGCATGAGGCGAATTCAGTAGATATTTCAGAAGCTCTTGCTTAGAAGATGAACTCAGTTGTAGTCAACTGGGTTTCTTTGCTTATTTTAGAAAAATTGATAGAAAGGTAAAGAGCTAGTGGTGTTTGCCATTGAGGCTCTTGGTATCATGATTATGGCAACTTATGAAACCTTTGCGGCTGTTTACGATGTTGTGATGGATGATAGTTTATACGATAAATGGACGGATTTTTCGCTGCGTCATTTGCCTAAGACCAAGGAGAGAAAGAAACTCTTGGAACTGGCTTGTGGAACAGGAATTCAATCGGTGCGCTTCTCTCAGGCTGGTTTTGATGTGACTGGACTGGACTTGAGTGCTGATATGTTGAAAATTGCCGAAAAGAGAGCTGCTTCAGCCAAGCAAAAGATTGATTTCATTGAAGGAAATATGCTGGATTTGTCCAAGGCAGGTCAATATGATTTTGTCACTTGTTATTCGGACTCAATCTGCTACATGCAGGATGAAGTGGAAGTAGGGGACGTTTTTAAGGAAGTCTATAATGCTCTTAATGAAGACGGAGTTTTCATCTTTGACGTGCATTCGACTTACCAGACAGATGAAGTTTTTCCAGGCTATTCCTACCATGAAAATGCGGAAGATTTCGCTATGCTTTGGGACACCTATGAGGATTCAGCACCACATTCTATCGTACATGAGCTGACCTTCTTTATCAAGGAGGATGACGGTTCCTTTAGTCGTCACGATGAAGTGCATGAGGAGCGGACCTATGAGGTCTTGACCTATGATATTTTGTTGGAACAGGCTGGATTCAAGTCCTTCAAACTCTATGCGGACTTTGAGGACAAGGAGCCAACAGAAACTAGCACCCGTTGGTTTTTTGTGGCGCAGAAGTAGGAGATCACTATGACCATCACGGGTATTATCGCGGAGTTTAATCCTTTTCATAATGGACACAAATACCTGCTGGAACAGGCTGAAGGACTGAAAGTCGTGGCTATGTCTGGAAATTTCATGCAGAGAGGCGAGCCTGCTATTGTAGATAAGTGGACACGGACCCAGATGGCGCTGGAAAACGGAGCAGATCTGGTAGTGGAATTGCCCTTTTTAGTCAGTGTTCAGGCAGCTGATTTCTTCGGTCAAGGAGCTGTGGATATCTTGGCTCGCTTGGGCATTGATAATCTAGCTTTTGGGACAGAGGAAGTTCTGGATTACCAGGAAATCGCTGACTTATACACAGAGCAAGGTGCTGAGATGGAGAAATTTGTGGAAAATCTGCCTGATTCCCTTTCCTATCCCCAGAAAACCCAAGCCATGTGGAAGGAATTTGCTGGTCTTGATTTTTCAGGTAATACCCCCAATCATGTTCTTGCTCTCGCTTATGCCAAGGCGGTTGCGGGACGAAATATCAAGATGCATCCAATTCAACGTCAGGGGGCGGGTTACCATTCTGTGGATAAAGATGTGGACTTTGCCTCGGCTACAGCCCTCCGTCAGCACCAGAGAGATACAGATTTCTTAGAACGCTTTATGCCTTCTGTTGCTCTATTTGAGCAGGCTAATAAGGTGAGCTGGGAAGACTATTTTCCCTTGCTCCGCTATCAAATCTTATCAAATCTCGACCTAACCACCATCTATCAGGTCAATCAAGAAATGGCAGTGCGCATCAAGGATGCTATCAAGATAGCCCAATCTGTGGAAGACTTGGTTGAAGCGGTTGCGACCAAGCGTTACACCAAGGCGCGTGTCAGACGCCTCTTGACCTATATCTTGGTGCAAGCTAGAGAAGGTGACTTGCCAGAAGCCATTCATGTCCTTGGATTTACTGAAAAAGGCAGGCAACATCTCAAGTCTTTGAAAGGTCAGGTCAGTCTAGTCAGCCGAATTGGCAAAGAACCTTGGGATGTCATGACTCAAAAGTCAGACCAGATTTACCAACTAGGAAATCCAAGTATAGCAGACCAGAATTTTGGAAGAGTGCCGATAAGAATAGAAACAAACTAAGTCTACTGAAAGGTGGACTTTTTGAGATTTTTTACGAATAAATAGATAGAAAAGAAAATCTTGTACAAGTTCCTGACAATTTCTTTCTTTTTGTGTATAATAGTGGAAAAGAGGTAAAACGAGGTATGGTTATGGAAGCAGTTCTTTACTCAACATTCCGAAATCATTTAAAAGACTACATGAAGAAGGTCAATGATGAATTTGAGCCTTTAACGGTGGTTAACAAAAATCCAGATGAGGACATTGTAGTTCTTTCAAAGAGCGAATGGGACAGTATTCAGGAAACCCTGAGAATCGCTCAAAATAAGGAGTTATCAGACAAGGTTTTGCGAGGAATGGCTCAAGTCCGTGCTGGAAGCACTCAAGTCCATGTTATTGAGGAGTGAGGAATGCTGCTCAAGTTTACAGAAGATGCCTGGGTTGATTATTGCTACTGGCAAAATCAGGATAAGAAAACCCTAAAACGAATAAACAAACTAGTCAAGGATATTCAACGTGATCCCTTTACAGGAATAGGTAAGCCAGAACCACTCAAGTATGACTACCAAGGAGCCTGGTCACGTCGTATCGACGCAGAAAATCGCTTGATTTATATGATGGATGGAGATAGCGTGGCTTTCTTGTCCTTTAAAGATCATTACTAAGTCTACTGCGAAGTAGGCTTTTTATTTTTTAAATTTTTATTAGTAAGTTTAAGATAAAGTTTTTTGGAAAATGACAGAAGCCCTAGTACAAAAGACAAAAACTCAGTAAAGAAATTTAGTATATGAACTTCTATCTTTACCCTTGAATACGCTTTATAACTCGTATTTTGTGGTATAATGAAGAGAATTGTTAATAATAAAAACAGGGGAAGTAAATGTCTAATTTCAAAGAAAAATTACCACTATTCCAAGCAAATGACATCCAAATTTCTAATGATGTCAATACGGTTTGGTCTATCGCTAACACCCTTAGAGGAGCTTATCGAGCAGATAAGTATCGCGATGTCATCATTCCAATGTTTGTCCTGACTCGTTTAGAAGCTGCCTTGCTGCCAACCAAGGATCAGGTGGTAGCACAATACAAAGCAAATCCCAATACACCTGAGAAAGTGTTGGAGAAACTTTCAGGCTATCGTTACTACAATGTTAGTCCTTTTACGTTGGCAAATCTTCAAAACGATCCAAATGCAATCGAGGAGAATTTTCTAGCCTATCTGGATGGCTATTCCTATCGTGTCAAGGACATCATTGAAAACCTAAAATTTAAAGAGCAAGTCCGTACCCTAGCCCAGAGTGGTCGTCTTTTCACGGTTATTAAAAAGTTCTCTCAAATTGATTTGTCTCCAAGTTCAGTTGATTCTATGCGTATGGGATACATGTTTGAGGATATCATCCGCCGATTTTCTGAAAATGAGGAAGCGGGGTCTCACTATACCCCTCGTGAAGTTATCGCTCTGATGGTCAACCTACTCTTGATTGAGGCAGACGAAGAACTTTTTGTTGATAAAAAAGAGTTGAAAATACTAGACATGGCCGCTGGAACTGGGGGAATGCTGGCTACAGCTAAAAGCTATATCCGTCAGTTGAATACGGGAGCCACTGTCCGTCTCTTTGGTCAGGAAGTTTTGCCTGAAACCTTTGGGATTGGTCGTGCAGATATGCTAATTCGTCAGGAAGACTCTGATTATTTTGTGAAGGTGGATACCTTAAAAGATCCAGATCCTTTCCCAGATACTAAGATGAGCTTTGTCATCGCTAACCCTCCCTTTGGTCAAGCTTGGGGTGGTAAGGATGCGGATGATGGGGTTGAGGATGCAGTTAAGAAAGATCATCAACTCTTTGATAAAACAGAAGGTCGTCAAGGTCGTTTTGTTGCGACTCCAGGAACTGGAGATGCTCAACTACTCTTCCATCTTCATGCTCTTGCAAAATTAGAAGAAAATGGCCGTGCAGCCATCATTTCAAATGGGTCTCCCCTCTTTTCAGGTGGGACGTCATCGGGAGAAAGTCAGATTCGCCGTTATATCCTTGAGAATGATTTGCTAGAAGCTATAGTCGCCCTTCCAGGTCAATTTTTCTATAACACAGGAATTGGGATTTATATCTGGATTTATAATAAAAACAAGTCTCCTGAGCGCCAGAACAAGGTTCAGTTTATCGATGCGACGGAGGAGTTTATTCCTCTACGTAAATCTCTAGGTCAAAAACGCCGTGAGTTGTCCCAAGATAATATCCGTCAGATCCTTCACTGGTACGATGATTTTCAAGAAAATGACCATGTAAAAATCTTTGACAATCAAGAGTTTCTCTATCGAGAGTTTACAGTTATGCAACCTCTGCAACGTCGTGGCCATATAAGTGAAGAAACAATTGAGAAAGCGAAAAGTGTTCCTTTCCTAGCTAAACTATTTGATGAATACAAGTATCAAGAATTGCTAGAGATGGAACCACGTTCAGCCAAGGATGAGAAAAAATTACAGGATCTTGTAGCTGGTAAGATCAAGCAAGAAGCTATCCTGACAGCTCTTGCTAAGGGAAGCTCTGATAAGACCTATCCTAACTTTGAGAACTTTGCCCAAGTCATCAAGGACTTGCTGGGAGAGTTTAAGCTTACGCCTGCCAATGTCAATGCGCTAGCCTTAGCTATGAGTGAAATGGACAAAACAGCAGAAGTTATCCGAACCAAGAGGAAAGACAAGGCAAATGAGATTGCCGATGGGATTGTCTATGATAAGACCACCAAGGACAGTGAAATCGTTAAGCTGACAGAGGATGTGGAAACCTACTTTGCGCGTGAGGTCTATCCCCATGTACCTGACGCCCACTACTGGTTTGATGAGGAAAAGGGCTATGGAGCCGAGATTCCTTTTACCCGCTATTTCTATCACTACCAAGCACCAGAGAGTGCTGAGAAGTTATTGGCAGAGTTCTATGACTTGGAAGCAGAACTACAGACTCTCTTGGAGGAACTAAAACATGACTAGGATGAAAGAGAGTGGCATTGACTGGATCGGACAGATACCAGAAGAGTGGGAGATTTCTAAAATAAAATTCACAACACAGCTTAATGGTAGAATTGGTTGGCAAGGATTAACATCAGCTGAATATAAAGAAGAAGGACCATATTTAATTACTGGAACTGACTTTCACAATGGAACAATTAATTTTGAAACAGCTGTACATATTGATGAAAAACGTTGGTCAGAAGCTTCACAGATTCAAGTTGAAAATGGTGACTTACTAATTACGAAAGATGGTACGGTAGGTAAAGTAGCTATTATTTCAGGGCTTGATGATAAAGCTTCGTTAAATAGTGGTGTGTTAAGAATCCAAACAATTGATGAGATTGATAGAAAATTTTTATACTATGTTTTATTATCAGATGAATTTTGGATGTGGTTTAACTATACAAATTCAGGGGCTAGCACCATTTTACATTTGTATCAAAATGTATTTGATGAATTCACTTTTACATTTCCTCAAAAAAATGAACAACAAAAAATTGCTGATTTTCTAGATAAGAAAACCGCCCAGTTAGATAAAGCTAAAGCATTACTGGAGGAGCAGATTCAAAAGCTCAAAGATTACCGCTCTAGCTTGATTTATGAGACTGTCACAAAAGGACTGGATAAAACAGTCCCAATGAAAGATTCGAGTATCGACTGGATTGGAGAGGTGCCTGAAGGGTGGGGAGTGAAACGATTAAAATATTTGGTAGAAATTTCAACTGGAACAAGTAACACTCAAGATAGGACTGTAGAGAGCGAAGGATATCCTTTCTTTGTTAGATCTCAAAATGTTGAAAAACTTCCGACATATACTCATGATACAGAGGCTATTTTAACAGCTGGTGATGGGGTAGGAGTAGGGAAAGTTTTCCATTATTATAAGGGGAAATTTACTGCTCATCAAAGAGTGTATATTTTATCAAATTTTAAAAATATTGAAAGTAAATTTTTATTTTACTATGTATCAATTAATTTAAAAAATGAAGTATCATTAGGGGAAGCAAAATCAACTGTAGATTCTATACGAATGCCTATGTTATCGAATTTTATGGTATCAATACCTTCATCTACCGAACAACATAATATTTCTAATTATTTAGATTGTGAAATTAAGCGAATTCAGGCAATGATTGAAATCAAACAAAATCAAATTGAAAATATTGATAAACAACGACAAACTCTTATTTATGATTATGTGACAGGGAAGAGGAGGGTGTAATGGATACAGAAATAGGAGAATATAGTTATTCTATTCGATGGATTTTTGAGGATTCTAAAAAACATGAGTTAGATGCTAAGACACTATTAAAATCTGAACAAAATTTAGCTGATTTTTTATATGAAATAACCAATCAATTTGGTCTCTCAATTGAAATTAGAGCATTGGCGAGAGATAAAGGCAGTTTTAAATCGGAGTTTAAAATTTTATGGAAAAAGAATCTAGACAAAATTTTTATAGCTGGTATTACGTCTATTATTTCAATAAGTCTTACTGCTTTTTTTCAACAAGTTCAAGAACCTAAAAGTACAACGTTAGATCGTGAAAAATTAGTACTTGATTTACAAGAAAAAATAAATAAGGGAGATCTGACACTAGAGCAGGCAAAGATATACATTGAAGAATTTTCTAGCCTTGCTAAGTACAAAAATGCTTTTTTTAAAGCAAATAAAATTGATAAAGAGATTTCAGAAATCGAGATAACACAAGAAGGAAAAGTAACCAGTAATATAGGTAGTGGCGAATTTGATAATTACATTTCTAATAATCAGACTAGTGAGACAGTTATTTACGATGCTAAAGTTTATATTATATCTCCTGTGTTAGTAGCTGGTGTAACAGAAAAGTGGACAGGTGAGTATGAAGGGGATAAAATACGTTTTAGTGTCAAAGACAAGGACTTTTTAGAAAAATCACAAAACAAAGTTATTTCGTTCAACACAGGTTTTTTCATAAGATGTAAATTACGAAAGATTGATAAAAGTATTGCTGGTAAGGAGCAGTGTGCATGGGAAGTTCTGGAAGTTACTCATTATGCTGTAGATGATGAACATGTCGTCGAATTTGAACACCGTATAAAATCTAAGAATAAAGAAATTTCTGGTCAAATGACCTTATTTGACTGATAGAAATTTGATTGGAATGTATCGAATAATATAATTTTAAAATCAAGAAAGTGAGAAACTATGGCAAATTTGGGCTTAAAGGAGCGCTATGATTTCCAGCAGTGGATTATCAAAGACTTGAAAGAAAAAAATGGCTATATCCAGCGGGACGCTACTTGCTACGATCCTAGATTAGCCATGGATGTGGAACTCCTGTGGGATTTTCTGATGGAGACCCAGGAGGAGACCATGGACTATCTCCTTAAAAAACTGAGTAAGGAGACAATCGTCAATCTGATTAATAAAGAAATCGTCAAGGGTGGCTTTTTATTCGCCTTAAAAGAGGGAATCTTTATTGAAAATAAACAACTTCGTCTTCTTTATCGTAAACCTGCGACTAGTTTTAATGAAAAGACTGTTCAACAATACCAAGCCAATTGTCTATCTGTTATGGAAGAAGTGGTTTATGAGGAGAGCGACCGCATTGACCTTGTTATCTTTATCAATGGATTAGCACTATTTGCTATCGAACTTAAGTTTAATCCCAGTGGTCAGTCTGTACAGGATGCTATCAGGCAGCTCAAGGGACGCAATCCTAAGAATCGTCTTTTCCGTTTTGAACAGGGAGTCTTGGCTTCCTTTGCAGTGGATACCCTAGAAGTCTATATGACGACGCAATTGAAAGGACAAGAAACCTATTTTCTACCTTTTAATGTGGGGAAAGGGGAAGGTATTGAGATGGGAAGTGGCAACCCTCACAACCCTGATGGTGTCGATACAGACTACTTGTGGCTTGATGTCTTGACCAAGGATAGTATTCTCCAGTTAATAGAGAGTTTTATCTTTTTTGAGATGGATAAGCATAAAAAGAAGACCCTGATTTTCCCGAGATACCATCAGCGAAGAGCAGTTAGCCGTCTCCTAGAGGACATGAAAGTCAACCATACTGACAGTAATTATCTGATTCAGCATTCGGCTGGTTCTGGTAAAACCAATACCATAGCATGGTTGGCTCATAGTTTGGTATCGCTCCATGATGAACAAAATCAAAATATTGTGGATACTGTATTAATCGTTACAGACCGTATCGTAGTTGACCGTCAATTACAAGAAGCGGTCAAGGAAATCTCCCACAAGCCTGGAGTGGTCAAGGTAATGGGCGACAAAGAAACCTCCAGTGACTTAGCGGATGCGATTGCAGGAAATACAAAAATCATAGCTACGACTATTCATAAGTTTGCCCAAATCAACCAATCTAACTGGATGTCTGTAGGGAATACTGCGAAAAAGAAATTTGCCATCCTGATTGATGAAGCTCACAGTTCAACGACAGGATCCTATATGAGTTCGGTTAGTCAAGTCTTGACAGAAACAGATACAGAAGATGGAACTATCGATGAGATTCAAGAAGTAAGTGTTGCGGACGCTATCGAGAAGGAGATTGCTCGGACAGGTAAGCAGGACAATGTCTCAATCATTGCCTTCACTGCAACTCCCAAGGCGACAACTCTACAGCTATTTGGTACAACACAAGCAGATGGTTCTAAAGCTCCTTTTGATGTTTATAGTATGAAGCAAGCTATTGAGGAAGGTTTTATTCTAGATGTTTTAGATAACTATACGACTTATAAGACCTATTACAAGCTCAATAAAGCAGTCGAAGAAGATCCTGAGCTAAAAACGACTCTTGCCAAGCGTAAGATTGCAAAGTTTGTAGAATTATCTGATGAAAATATCAATCAAAAGGTTGAAATTATCATGGATCACTTTATCAGTCATGATATTATGGCTGAATTGGGTGGTCAAGGTAAGGCTATGATTGTGACTTCGGGTCGTGAGGCAGCAGTTAAGTATCAATTGGCCTTTCAAAAGTACTTCAAAGACCACAGTATCACCAGTATTGGAACCCTGATTGCCTTTTCTGGCAAGGTTGATTACCAAGGTAGTGAATATACTGAGTCGCAAATGAATCAGGTCAAGGAAGATTATTTGAAAGATCATTTTGATACGGAGGACTACCAAATCCTGATTGTGGCAAATAAGTATCAGACAGGGTTTGATCAACCAAAACTGGTTGCTATGTATGTGGATAAAAAGTTGCGAAGTGTTGCTGCGGTGCAAACATTGTCTCGTTTGAATCGTATCTATAGAGGCTACAACAAGAAGACCTTTATCCTTGATTTTAAAAATACTTATGACGATATTCGCTCAGCTTTTTCTCCCTACTACCGTGAGACTATTTTAGCAGATACAGTCACACCTAGCGATGTCTTGACCTTGGATCGGAAAATTGATGAGTATGGTATTTTGGACAGTGATGTTGTTCATGAGTTTAATCAATTCTTATACCAAGAAAAGAGAAACAGCAGAGAAAAACAAAAGATGGTTTCTCTGTTAAATCAAGGTTATGATAGAGTTAGACGGTTTGATGAGAAAGAACAACTTTCTATTCGAAAGGTTATTCGAGGTTTTCTTAGAATGTATACTTTCTTGATTCAGGCAACTGCTTATCAAAATGAAGTTCTGCACGAACGTTATAATTATCTGCAAAGCCTTGTCAAGATGATTGATGTTCGCATTGGAGGAAATGATTTTACAATAGCAGATAAGATCGTAGTGGACTATATGAAACATAAGCAAACAGGTTCTTTCAGGTCAGTTTCTGAATTGGAATATCATCCAGAGTTAATACTTACCAAGCCAAGTACTGGAGGTGTTACGACTGACCAGGAGAAGCGTTTATCTGAAATCTTAGATGAAATTAACGAACAGTTGGATTTGGATATTGATCACCAAGTCGGTCTAAGTGGAGCGGTATCCATTCGTGAATTGATGAAAAAGAATCCGAGACTAAAGCAATCTGCTCGTGTCAACTCCAGAGAAGACTTCGTTTTTGCTTTTGAAGAAGAGATTGACAATGCTCTCATAGAAGGATACTCTCAGAGTCAAGATTTATTTGGTGCTCTATTAAATAATGATTCTTTCAAGAAGAGATTAGCAGATATATTTATTGATGATGTGTTCAAAAGTTTGAAGGGATCCGAAGAAGTGTAATCCTAAAATTCAGACTAATTTCCCCAAAACATATTCTATTTTAGGTTTGTGAAAATCACTTTTTTATGGTAGAATGTAAAAGAATGTATGTCATTCGGAATAACAATAAAATGAGGTAAAAACATGGAAATCATGTCGCTTGCGATTGCTGTTTTTGCCGTCATCATTGGTTTAGTCATTGGATATGTCAGCATCTCAGCTAAGATGAAATCATCTCAGGAAGCTGCGGAGTTGATGCTTTTAAATGCTGAACAAGAAGCAACTAATTTACGTGGACAAGCTGAGCGTGAAGCGGATTTACTTGTTAATGAAGCTAAGCGTGAAAGCAAGTCTCTTAAAAAAGAAGCACTATTGGAGGCCAAAGAAGAAGCCAGAAAATACCGTGAAGAAGTGGACGCTGAATTCAAATCAGAACGTCAAGAACTCAAACAAATCGAAAGTCGTTTGACAGAGAGAGCTACTAGCCTTGACCGTAAGGACGACAATTTGACGAGTAAAGAACAAACACTTGAACAAAAAGAACAAAGTATTTCTGATAGAGCGAAAAACCTTGATGCGCGTGAAGAGCAATTAGAGGAAGTCGAAAGACAAAAAGAAGCAGAACTAGAGCGTATTGGTGCCCTGTCTCAGGCAGAAGCACGAGATATTATCTTGGCTCAGACAGAGGAGAACTTGACCAAGGAGATTGCCAGCCGTATTCGTGAAGCTGAGCAAGAGGTCAAGGAACGTTCTGACAAAATGGCCAAGGACATCCTGGTTCAAGCTATGCAACGTATTGCTGGTGAATATGTAGCGGAGTCAACAAACTCAACAGTTCATCTACCAGACGATACTATGAAGGGACGCATTATTGGTCGTGAAGGTCGTAACATTCGTACCTTTGAAAGTTTGACAGGGGTCGATGTGATTATCGACGATACACCAGAAGTGGTGACCTTGTCAGGATTTGACCCGATTCGTCGTGAGATTGCCCGTATGACTATGGAAATGTTGCTCAAAGATGGTCGTATCCACCCAGCTCGTATCGAAGAGTTGGTTGAGAGAAACCGTCAAGAGATCGACAATAAAATCCGTGAATACGGTGAGGCCGCTGCCTATGAGATTGGTGCGCCAAACCTTCATCCAGACTTGATGAAGATTATGGGTCGTTTGCAATTCCGCACTTCTTATGGACAAAATGTTTTGCGTCATTCGATTGAGGTTGCTAAGTTGGCTGGTATTATGGCCAGTGAGCTTGGTGAAAATGCGGCTCTTGCCCGTCGTGCTGGCTTCCTTCACGATATCGGGAAAGCCATTGACCGTGAGGTTGAAGGTAGCCACGTTGAAATCGGTATGGAATTGGCTCGTAAGTATAAGGAACACCCAGTTGTGGTCAATACGATTGCTAGCCACCATGGCGATGTTGAAGCTGAGAGCGTGATTGCAGTGATCGTCGCTGCAGCAGATGCCTTGAGCGCAGCCCGTCCAGGTGCTCGTAGTGAGTCTCTTGAAAGCTACATCAAACGTCTTCATGATTTGGAAGAAATTGCTAACGGCTTTGAAGGAGTACAAACTAGCTTTGCCCTTCAAGCAGGACGTGAAATTCGTATCATGGTAAATCCAGGACAAATCAAGGACGACAAAGTCACAATCTTGGCTCACAAAGTTCGTGAGAAAATTGAAAACAATCTCGATTACCCAGGAAATATCAAGGTAACCGTGATTCGCGAGCTTCGTGCAGTAGATTATGCTAAATAAATAAGAAAGAGCAGTTGAAAAATTACTGCTTTTTTGTTACACTAGATAGAAAGACTGTAGAAGGATAGTTTGTGTAAAATGCTACTATCTGAAGGAAAATTTTATTTTATTTTTACAGACTGACTAAAAGGAGACACAATGGCAGACCGAGGCTTACTAATCGTTTTTTCTGGTCCTTCAGGGGTTGGAAAAGGAACGGTTAGAAGAGAGATTTTTGAGAGTTCTGAAAACCAATTTCAATACTCTGTATCGATGACGACACGCGCACAACGTCCTGGAGAAGTGGACGGTGTTGACTATTTCTTCCGTACTCGTGAAGAGTTTGAAGAGCTGATTCGTCAAGGACAGATGTTGGAATACGCAGAATATGTCGGCAACTACTATGGAACTCCTCTGACCTATGTCAATGAAACCTTGGACAAGGGAATCGATGTTTTCCTTGAAATTGAGGTTCAGGGCGCTCTTCAGGTCAAGAAAAAGGTTCCAGATGCTGTCTTTATCTTCCTGACACCACCAGATTTGGATGAATTGCAAGATCGTTTGGTAGGACGTGGAACAGACAGTGCAGAAGTAATTGCTCAGCGAATCGAAAAAGCCAAGGAAGAAATTGCCCTCATGCGTGAGTATGATTATGCGATTGTCAACGATCAGGTGCCCCTAGCTGCTGAGCGTGTCAAACGTGTGATCGAAGCAGAACACTTCCGTGTGGATCGTGTCATTGGTCACTATCAGGAGATGTTACCAAAATCTCCAACTACTCGATAAAATTTAGAAAATAGGTACAAGTAAATGATGTTAAAACCCTCTATTGATACCTTGCTCGACAAGGTTCCTTCAAAATATTCACTCGTAATCTTGGAAGCAAAACGTGCCCACGAATTGGAAGCAGGTGCGCCAGCAACTCAAGGTTTCAAGTCTGAAAAATCAACTCTTCGCGCTTTAGAAGAAATCGAATCAGGAAACGTTACAATTCACCCAGATCCAGAAGGAAAACGTGAAGCAGTGCGTCGCCGTATCGAAGAAGAAAAACGCCGCAAAGAAGAAGAAGAAAAGAAAATCAAAGAGCAAATCGCTAAAGAAAAAGAAGATGGTGAAAAGATTTAAGGTTGGGGGGACTCAATCTTATTTTTTCTATTGCAAGAATGTACTGACAAGGAGGAGGTGAGAAGATGACCCTAGCTAAGATTATCGTAGATGTGCCCTTGATGCAGACGGACCAGCCCTATAGTTACAGAATTCCTGAGGAATTTGAGGGAATGTTGGAAGTTGGAATGCGGGTACATGTGCCTTTTGGTAAGGGGAATCGCCTGATTCAAGGAATTGTTCTTGGTTTGAAGTCTCAATCAGAAGGAGAAGAGATAGAGCAAGATTTAAAAGATATTGCCGAGGTGCTGGATTTTTCTCCTGTTCTCACGCAAGAACAACTCTGGCTGGCTGAGGAGTTACGCAAGTCCGTCTTCTCTTACAAGATCTCCATCCTCAAGGCTATGTTACCGGGATTTCTGAACTCTAGCTATGACAAGATTCTCTATCCTATGGCAGGTCTGAGTCAGGAAGACCGAGAGCGCTTGTTTGGTTCAGAAGATTCGCTTGCCTTTTCTTCTCTGGATTTAGCTAAGCAAGCTGAAATGATGCGTTTGACTAGAAAAGGACTGCTTGGGCTAGAATATCAGGCAATTGATCAAAAGAAGGTCAAGACCCAGTCTTGGTATGAGGTGAATCTTGCTCAATTAGAAGATGTCGAGATTTCTGCACGTGCCAAGAAAAAGTTAGAATTGAGAGATTACTTGCTTTCTCATCCTGAGAGTGCTTCCTTGGCTAGTTTGCTAGAGTTCTATTCGAGGGACCAAGTTAACTTCTTTGTGGAACAAGGTGCTGTGACCATAGTTCAAAAGGAAGTTCAACGTTCGGCTGCTTATTTTGAAGGCATTGAGGCAAGTCAGCCTTTGGAGTTGAATCCAGAGCAAAGACAGGCGCGTGATGCAGTTGTCAGTGCGATTGGCAGTCATCAGCCTCCCTTCCTCCTTCAAGGGATTACAGGAAGTGGGAAGACCGAGGTTTACTTACAAATAATCCAAGGAGCCTTGGACAAGGGCAAAACAGCTATTTTGCTGGTGCCTGAGATTTCCTTGACTCCGCAAATGACAGAGCGTTTTATTGCACGTTTTGGAGGCAAGGTAGCCATTCTTCACTCAGGCCTATCCAATGGTGAAAAGTATGACGAATGGCGCAAGGTGGAACGCGGCGATGCCCAAGTTGTAGTTGGTGCCAGATCGGCCATCTTTGCTCCGCTGAAAAATCTAGGTGTTATGATTATCGATGAGGAGCATGAAGCGACTTATAAGCAGGACAGCAATCCCCGTTACCATGCCAGAGAGGTGGCTATTTTACGGGCCCAGTATAATCAAGCGGCTCTGGTGCTTGGGTCTGCAACTCCTAGTCTGGAAAGCCGTGCGCGAGCTGGGAAAGGTGTCTATCAACACTTACGTCTGACCCAGCGAGCCAATCCTTTAGCTACCATTCCTGAGGTTCAAGTGATTGATTTTCGAGACTATATCGGACAAAACGAGACGTCAAATTTTACGCCCCCTTTGCTAGAAGCTATTCAAGACCGTCTGGCTAAAAAAGAACAGGTGGTTCTCATGCTCAATCGCCGTGGTTATTCTAGTTTTGTCATGTGTCGAGAGTGTGGGACGGTGGATACGTGTCCCAACTGTGACATTTCCCTCACCCTGCACATGGATACCAAGACCATGAACTGCCATTATTGTGGCTTTTCAAAGGACATTCCTCAGGTCTGTCCTAACTGTAAGAGTCGCAGTATTCGTTACTATGGAACAGGAACTCAGAAGGCTTATGACGAGCTGGCAGAACTCTTTCCACAGGCACGCATTCTGCGCATGGATGTGGATACGACTCGCAAGAAAGGGAGTCATCAAGCTCTGCTTGATCAGTTTGGTCGAGGAGAAGCAGATATTTTACTAGGTACTCAGATGATTGCCAAGGGATTGGATTTTCCCAATGTGACACTAGTAGGAGTTCTTAATGCAGATACAGCCTTGAATTTGCCTGATTTCCGTTCTTCTGAAAGAACCTTCCAGCTCCTGACTCAGGTGGCAGGCCGTGCAGGTCGAGCTGAAAAAGCTGGTCAGGTCTTAATCCAGTCTTATAATCCTCAGCACTATGCTATTCGATTTGCCAAGGATCAGGACTACGAAGGTTTTTATGCCTATGAAATGGGTATCAGACGACAACTTGGTTATCCACCTTACTATTTTACCATTGGCATTACCCTTTCTCACAAGAAAGAAGAAGAGGTGGTCAAACGTGCTTATGAAGTGATGAACATTTTGCGGTCAGGTTTGTCTGAAACCAGTAAGATTCTCGGGCCGACGCCAAAACCCATTGCTCGTACCCACAACCTCTATCATTACCAGATTTTAATTAAATACCGTTTAGAAGATGAGCTGGGGCCGACTCTAAATCAGGTTCTGGCCTTGACTCAAGAACGGGAAAATAGTGAGCTCCGTCTCAGCATTGACCATGAGCCACAGCAATTTTTATAAGAAGGAGAAGATATGACAAAATTAATCTTTATGGGGACACCCGACTTTTCAGCAACAGTTTTAAAAGGGCTTTTGACAGATGACCGTTACGAAATTCTAGCCGTTGTGACCCAGCCAGACCGTGCTGTCGGACGTAAAAAAGTGATTAAGGAAACCCCAGTTAAACAAGCTGCCAAAGAGGCAGGACTTCCTATCTACCAACCTGAAAAACTATCTGGAAGTCCAGAGATGGAAACTATTATGCAGCTAGGAGCAGATGGAATTGTGACTGCTGCTTTTGGGCAGTTTCTCCCAAGTAAACTCCTTGATAGCATGCACTTTGCGGTCAATGTTCACGCCTCCCTTCTTCCAAAACACCGAGGTGGTGCGCCTATCCATTACGCCTTGATTCAAGGGGATGAGGAAGCTGGCGTGACCATTATGGAAATGGTTAAGGAAATGGATGCAGGGGATATGATTTCTCGTCGCAGTATTCCTATCACAGATGAGGACAATGTTGGAACCTTGTTTGAGAAATTAGCTCTTGTTGGTCGTGACTTGCTTTTGGATACTTTGCCTGCCTACATTGCTGGGGAAATCAAACCGGAACCGCAGGATCCGAGTCAGGTTACCTTCTCTCCAAATATCAAGCCAGAGGAAGAAAAACTGGACTGGAACAAAACCAATCGTCAACTCTTTAACCAAATCCGAGGCATGAACCCCTGGCCTGTTGCCCATACTTTCCTTAAGGGTGACCGCTTTAAGATTTATGAAGCCCTACCAGTAGAAGGTCAGGGAAATCCAGGAGAGATTCTCTCTATCGGCAAGAAAGAATTGATTGTCGCAACGGCAGAAGGGGCTCTATCCCTCAAACAAGTTCAGCCTGCTGGTAAACCTAAGATGGACATCGCTTCCTTCCTCAACGGAGTTGGACGGACATTGACTGTAGGAGAACGATTTGGTGACTAAAGTAGAAACGGCTAGAAGTTTAGCCCTAGCAGTATTAGAGGATGTTTTTATCAATCAAGCATACTCAAATATCGCCTTAAATAAACACCTCAAGGGGAGTCAGCTCTCTGCAGCAGACAAGGGCTTGGTAACCGAGTTGGTCTATGGAACGATAACCCGTAAACTGACTCTGGAATGGTACCTATCCCACTTTATCGAAGACAGAGACCAGTTAGACAGCTGGCTTTATGTCCTGCTTCTCATGAGTGCCTACCAGCTTCGCTATTTGGATAAGATTCCAGACCATGCTGTGGTCAATGAAGCAGTAGAATTGGCCAAAGTCCGTAAAAAAGGCAGTGAAAAATTGGTCAATGCCCTCCTTCGTCGTATCTTGCGTGAAGGCTGGCCAGATATTGCTAGCATCAAGCGAAAAAACAAGCGTGATTCCATTGCCTATTCTCTCCCGGTTTGGCTAGTTGCCAAGCTCAAGGAAGAATACGGAGAAGAGCGAGCACAAGCTATTTTTGAAAGCCTTTTGGTGCGAAACAAGGCCAGTATTCGTGTAACAGACCTAAGTCGAAAAGAGGAAATCCAAGCCTTGTTGGAGGCTAGTGATTCGTCCTTGTCTTCTTCTGGTCTGGTTAAGGAGCAGGGGCATTTTGCAGGCCATGATTTGTTTTCAGAAGGGGCTATAACCATCCAAGACGAATCCAGTCAATTGGTTGCTCCGACGCTTGATTTAAAAGGTGATGAACGAGTGCTTGATGCCTGTGCGGCTCCGGGTGGAAAAACAGCCCATATAGCCTCTTATCTCACGATAGGTCAGGTCACTGCTCTGGACTTGTACGACCACAAGTTGGATTTAATCCAAGAAAATGCCCAACGTTTAGGAGTTGCAGATCGGGTTCAAAGGCAAAAATTAGATGCCAGAAAGGTGCATGAGTTTTTTGGTCAGAATTCCTTTGATAAGATTTTGGTGGATGCTCCTTGTTCAGGAATCGGTCTTTTGCGCCGAAAACCAGACATCAAATACAATAAAGAAACGGCAGATTTCGCGTCATTACAGGAAATTCAGCTAGAAATATTAGGTAGTGTTTGTCAAACACTAGGCAAAGGTGGTATAATAACTTATAGTACCTGTACTATTGTCTCAGAGGAGAATTTTCAAGTCGTTGAAGCGTTTTTAGAAAGTCATCCTGAGTTCGAGCAGGTAAAGCTAGAACATGAATGTAAGGATATCATGAAAGACGGCTGTATCCTCATTACACCTGAATTGTATGGAAGTGATGGATTCTTCATCAGTCAATTTCGCAAGATATCGGATTAGGAAGGAACTGACACATGGAAATTTCATTATTAACAGATGTTGGTCAGAAACGGACAAATAACCAAGACTATGTCAACCACTATGTCAATAGAGCTGGACGTACCATGATTATTTTAGCTGATGGGATGGGAGGTCATCGCGCAGGGAATATCGCTAGTGAAATGGCGGTAACAGACCTAGGTATAGCTTGGGTCGATACCCAAATCGATACAGTCAATGAAGTGCGTGAATGGTTCGCCCATTACCTAGAAATTGAAAATCAAAAGATTCACCAGCTTGGTCAGGATGAAGCTTACAGAGGCATGGGAACTACTTTGGAAGTCCTTGCTATTATTGATAATCAGGCTATCTATGCTCATATTGGTGATTCGCGTATCGGCTTGATTCGTGGAGAAGAATACCATCAGTTGACGAGCGATCATTCCTTGGTCAATGAGTTGCTCAAGGCTGGTCAATTGACACCAGAAGAGGCAGAAGCTCATCCGCAAAAAAATATTATCACCCAGTCTATTGGGCAAAAAGATGAAATTCAGCCTGATTTTGGGACAGTTATCCTTGAGTCAGGCGACTATCTCTTGCTCAATAGTGACGGCTTGACCAACATGATTTCAGGCAGTGAGATTCGTGATATTGTAACCAGTGATATTCCTTTAGCAGATAAAACGGAGACACTTGTTCGTTTTGCTAACAATGCAGGAGGTTTAGACAATATTACGGTTGCCCTTGTTTCTATGAACGAGGAGGATGAAGAATGATCCAAATCGGCAAGATTTTTGCCGGACGCTATCGGATTGTCAAACAGATTGGTCGAGGAGGCATGGCAGATGTTTACTTGGCCAAAGATTTGATTCTAGACGGGGAAGAAGTGGCAGTGAAGGTTCTGAGGACCAACTACCAGACGGACCCGATAGCTGTAGCTCGTTTTCAGCGTGAAGCGAGAGCTATGGCAGATTTAGACCATCCTCATATCGTTCGGATAACAGATATTGGTGAGGAAGACGGTCAACAGTACCTAGCTATGGAGTATGTGGCTGGACTTGACCTTAAACGCTATATCAAGGAACACTATCCTCTTTCTAATGAAGAAGCCGTCCGTATCATGGGACAAATTCTTCTCGCCATGCGTTTGGCTCATACCAGAGGGATTGTTCACCGGGACTTGAAACCTCAAAACATCCTCTTGACACCAGATGGGACTGTCAAGGTTACAGACTTTGGGATTGCAGTAGCCTTTGCTGAGACGAGTCTGACTCAGACTAACTCGATGCTGGGTTCGGTGCATTACTTGTCCCCAGAGCAGGCGCGTGGTTCGAAGGCGACTGTACAAAGTGATATCTATGCCATGGGGATTATTTTCTATGAGATGCTGACAGGTCATATTCCTTATGACGGGGATAGCGCGGTGACTATCGCCCTTCAGCATTTCCAGAAACCACTGCCGTCAGTTATTGATGAAAATCCATCTGTGCCTCAGGCTTTGGAAAATGTTGTTATCAAGGCAACTGCTAAGAAATTGACAGATCGCTATAAATCAGTTGCTGAAATGTATGTGGATTTGTCTAGTAGTTTGTCTTATAATCGTCGTAATGAACCAAAGCTGGTCTTTGACGATGCGACTAAGGCGGACACCAAGACTCTACCAAAAGTATCCCAGAGCACCTTGACTTCGATTCCTAAGGTTCAAGCGCAGACAGAACACAAACCAATCAAAAAAACAAGCCAGGTTGTGACAGAGGAAACTTACCAACCACAAGCACCGAAAAAACGTAGATTTAAGATGCGTTACCTGATTTTTTTGGCCAGCATTGTGTTGGTGGCAGCTTCTCTTATTTGGATACTATCCAGAACTCCTGCAACCATTGCCATTCCAGATGTGGCAGGTCAGACAGTTGCGGAAGCCAAGGAAACCCTCAAGAAAGCCAATTTTGAGATTGGCGAGGAGAAGTCAGAGGCCAGTGAAAAGGTGGAAGAGGGGCGGATTATCCGTACAGATCCTGGCGCTGGAACTGGTCGAAAAGAAGGAACGAAAATCAATTTGGTTGTCTCATCAGGCAAGCAATCTTTCCAAATTAGTAATTATGTCGGCCGGAAATCCTCTGATGTCATAGCGGAATTAAAAGAGAAAAAAGTTCCAGATAATTTGATTAAAATTGAGGAAGAAGAGTCGAATGAGAGTGAGGCTGGAACGGTCATGAAGCAAAGTTTACCAGAAGGTACGACCTATGACTTGAGCAAGGCAACTCAAATCGTCTTGACAGTAGCTAAAAAAGCTACGACGATTCAATTAGGGAACTATATTGGACGGAACTCTACAGAAGTCATCTCGGAACTCAAGCAGAAGAAGGTTCCTGAGAATTTGATTAAGATAGAGGAAGAAGAGTCCAGCGAAAGCGAACCAGGAACGATTATGAAACAAAGTCCAGGTGCAGGTATCCCTTATGATTTGAGTAAACCTACTCAAATCGTCTTGACAGTAGCTAAAAAAGTTACAAGTGTTGCCATGCCGAGCTACATTGGTTCCAGCTTGGAGTTTACTAAGAATAATTTGATTCAAATTGTTGGGATTAAGGAAGCCAATATAGAAGTTGTAGAAGTGTCGACAGCTCCCGCTGGAACTGCTGAAGGTACAGTCGTTGAACAAAGTCCTAGAGCAGGTGAAAAGGTAGACCTCAATAAGACTAGAGTCAAGATTTCAATCTACAAACCTAAAACAAGTTCAGCTACTCCTTAAAATCAGATGGATAATCAAAATGAGTAATCAATCTTTGTCATGATTTCATGGCAAAGATTTTTTTTGACTCCAGATTTGTGATAAAATAGAGGGAGTTGATAAAAGGAGGAATGCATGGAAGAGTCAAAAGAATTAAATGCAGTTATTGATGTGATTATGCTAGCGGGGACTATTCTCCTTAAAAGTGGCTCAGAAATTCATCGTGTAGAAGATACCATGATTCGGATTGCGCATTCGCAGGGGATTGTGGATTGCAATGTCCTTGCCATGCCTGCTGCCATCTTTTTCTCCATTGAAAATACCAATATTTCGCGCATGAAGCGCGTGACCTCCTCTTCTTATAACATCGAAAAAGTCTGCGATGTCAACCAGATTTCTCGTCAGCTGGTTGGGGGGCAGATTGATTTAGAAACAGCCTTTAAGCAATTGACGGCCTTGCAAGCCCAACCCCTTCCCTATACCAAGTTGCAGGTAACTTTAGCTGCGACCTTAAGTGCTCCTTTCTTTTCGGTTATGTTTAGTGGAAATATCTACGACGCACTTGGGGCAGGAGTGGCGACCTTATTTGGTTTTGCCTTTTCCCTCTATGTGGAGAAGTTTATCCGAATTCCTTTTGTAACAGCCTTTGCTGGGGCCTTCGTCTTTGGAATGATTGCCCAGTTTTGGGCTCGCTACACAGGCTTTCCTTCAACGGCAGACTTGATTATAGCTGGTGCGGTCATGCCGTTTGTTCCAGGAATTGCCTTGACCAATGCGGTCCGTGATATTATGACCAACCACATAAACTCTGGTATGAGCAAGATGTTTGAATCCCTGCTCATTACCCTTGCTTTAGGGGCGGGAACTTCTGTCGCCTTGGTATTGATGAACTAATATGACACTAACAACCTTTTTATTACAAGCAGTGGCAAGTCTTCTTGCTATTATCACTTTTTTAATCGTACTCAATGTGCAACGCTCTATGCTCTTACCTGGAGGGATTTTGGGCATGGCTGTCTGGCTAATCTATCTCTTGCTCAAGGAACCGACCAATGTTATTGTGGCTACCTTCATTGCGGCCATTATCGGTTCATGTGTCAGCCAGATTTTGAGTATTCTTTATAAGACACCTGCTGTGGTCTTTATCTTGGCCATCTTGGCTCCTCTGGTTCCGGGTTATCTCTCCTATCGGACAACTGCCTTTTTTGTGACAGGGGACTATAATAAAGCGCTGGCAAGTGCAACATTAGTTGTTATGCTGGCTCTGGTCATTTCCATTGGAATGGCTAGCGGAACAGTGATTCTCAGACTGTATCATTATATAAAAACACATCGAGTATCGTAGATTTTACAGAAATAAAAGAATTTTCTGAAAAATAAGATAAATATAGTGACAAGGCTTTCTATATGTGCTATTCTCTATATAGAAAGGAGGAAAAATCATGAAAAAATCACTATTTTCCTTATTATCTGTAAGTCTACTGACCTTGCTGGTTATCCCAGTCATGGCTTCTAGTTCGGGTTCAGAGTTTCAAAGTGGATGGCAAGAGAATCAGTTGATTGCTGAGAAGGTTAGTAAAACACTTGATAAGGCATTTGATAAGGATGTCAGAGAAATTCCGACCAGTCAGTTTTATCAAGAATTTGTAGATGAGATGGGAAGAACTTACTCAGGAAATTTAATCCTCCAGGAACTGATAACTGAGAATGGGGCTTATAAAGCTACTTATGTTGGTGAACTCTATAGCAACTAATCATTCTTTAAAATTATGACCAATAAGAGGCTTGATTTGGTGAATCAAGTCTTTTTTCTCTCTTTTATTGCCATTTGTGATAAAATAGTACTGAACGATTTTTTACATGAATGATAAAACAGAGGTAAATATGACAATCGGTATTGATAAGATTGGTTTTGCGACCAGTCAATATGTCTTGAAATTACAAGACTTAGCAGAAGCGAGGGGCATTGACCCTGAAAAATTAAGTAAAGGACTCTTACTCGAGGAATTGAGTATTGCGCCCTTAACTGAGGATATCGTGACCTTGGCGGCCAGTGCAAGTGACTCTATTTTAACTGAGCAAGAAAGACAAGAAATTGATATGGTCATTGTGGCTACCGAGTCAGGAATTGACCAGAGTAAGGCTGCGGCCGTCTTTGTACATGGCTTGCTGGGCATTCAGCCCTTTGCTCGTAGTTTCGAGATTAAAGAAGCCTGCTATGGAGCGACAGCTGCCCTTCATTATGCCAAATTGCATGTGGAAAATTCTCCACAGTCCAAGGTCTTGGTCATTGCCAGTGATATTGCCAAGTATGGTATTGAAACTCCAGGAGAACCCACTCAGGGTGCTGGCAGTGTGGCCATGTTGATTACACAAAATCCACGCATGATGGCTTTTAATAATGACAATGTGGCTCAGACTCGTGACATCATGGATTTCTGGCGTCCAAATTACTCGACAACTCCTTATGTAAATGGTGTTTATTCTACCCAACAATATTTGGATAGTTTGAAAACGACTTGGCTTGAATACCAAAAACGCTACCAGCTTACTTTGGATGATTTTGCAGCTGTTTGCTTCCACTTGCCTTACCCTAAATTAGCACTCAAAGGCTTAAAAAAAATCATGGATAAGAGCCTGCCTCAAGAGAAAAAGGACCTCTTGCAAAAGCACTTTGACCAGTCTATTCTCTACAGTCAAAAAGTGGGGAATATCTACACAGGTTCACTTTTCCTTGGACTTTTGTCTCTCTTGGAAAATACAGATAGCTTGAAGGCTGGGGATAAAATCGCCCTTTATAGTTATGGAAGCGGGGCTGTAGCTGAGTTCTTTAGTGGTGAATTGGTTGAAGGATACGAAGCTTATCTGGATAAAGACCGTTTGAATAAGCTCAACCAACGAACTGCCCTGTCTGTTGTTGACTATGAAAAAGTCTTCTTTGAGGAAGTAGACTTAGATGAGACAAATTCTGCCCAGTTTGCTGGCTATGAAAATCAAGATTTTGCCTTGATTGAAATTGTTGACCACCAACGCCGTTATAGCAAGGTTGAAAAATAATGAAGATAAGTTGGAATGGATTTTCTAAAAAATCATACCAAGAGCGCCTCGAGCTGTTAAAAGCTCAGGCGCTCCTTAGTCCTGAGAGACAAGCGAGTTTGGAGCAGGATGAACAGATGAGTGTGACTGTGGCAGACCAGCTGAGTGAGAATGTGGTGGGAACTTTTTCTTTACCTTATTCGATGGTTCCAGAGATCCTCGTCAATGGTCAGGAATACACAGTTCCCTATGTGACAGAAGAACCGTCCGTGGTTGCTGCGGCCAGCTATGCCAGTAAAATCATCAAGCGAGCAGGTGGTTTTACTGCACAAGTCCATCAGCGCCAGATGATTGGGCAGGTAGCCCTTTATCAAGTTGCTGATCCTGAACAAGCCCAAGAGAAAATTGCCAGAAAGAAGGCTGAACTCTTGGAGCTTGCCAATCAAGCCTATCCTTCTATCGTCAAACGTGGGGGTGGGGCGCGTGATTTACATGTAGAACAGATAAAAGGCGAAACAGACTTCCTTGTTGTTTATCTCCATGTTGATACCCAAGAAGCCATGGGAGCCAATATGCTCAACACCATGCTGGAAGCCTTGAAACCAGTCTTAGAAGAACTCAGCCAGGGACAGAGTCTTATGGGAATCCTGTCTAATTACGCGACCGATTCTCTGGTGACAGCAAGCTGTCGCATCGCCTTTCGTTACTTGAGCCGCCAAAAAGATCAAGGACGAGACATTGCGGAGAAAATTGCTTTGGCTAGTCAGTTTGCGCAAGCTGATCCTTACCGAGCTGCTACCCACAATAAAGGAATTTTTAACGGTATTGATGCCATTTTAATTGCTACTGGTAATGACTGGCGTGCCATCGAAGCCGGGGCTCATGCCTTTGCCAGTCGAGATGGACATTACCAAGGTCTTAGTCAATGGACGCTGGACCTTGAAAGAGAAGAATTGGTCGGTGAGATGACCCTGCCCATGCCTGTGGCGACCAAGGGTGGCTCTATCGGTCTCAACCCTCGTGTAGCCCTCAGTCATGAACTACTGGGAAATTCTTCTGCCAAAGAATTAGCCCAGCTTATCGTGTCTATTGGGCTTGCCCAAAATTTTGCGGCCCTGAAAGCCTTGGTGAGTACAGGGATTCAGCAAGGCCACATGAAATTGCAGGCTAAATCCTTGGCACTTCTCGCAGGTGCTAGTGAATCTGAGGTAGCTCCCCTAGTCGAGCGCCTTATAGCAGAGAAAACCTTTAACTTAGAGACAGCCCAGCGTTATTTAGAAAATTTAAGATCATAAAAAACTCAGACAGATCGGTCTGAGTTTTCTTGTGCTTATACTCTTCGAAAATCTCTTCAAACCACGTCAGCTTCGCCTTGCCGTACTCAAGTACAGCCTGTGGCTAGCTTCCTAGTTTGCTCTTTGATTTTCATTGAGTATTAAATACTTTTTCCTGGTAATAATGTAACTGGTAAAAAGTAACCAGTTGTTGCGACTTCCTTGCCTTCAATCTTTTGCAAGAGTAGATCAACAGTGAGGCAGGCAATCTCTTCCAAAGGTTGCTTGATAGTAGCCAGTTGGGGGTAGTAATTCTCGATAAAGTAGGTCCCATCATATCCGATGACCTTGAGTTCTTCAGGGACAGAAATGCCCAGTTCTTGAGCAATTTTAATGACCAGAATAGCAGTCAAGTCATCTGAAGCAAAGATGGCATCTGGCTTTTGTCGAGTCAAGATATTCTTGATTTCCATTTCTTTTCTGACGGGAGAAAAGTCACTGGAAACATTGATAATAGGTGCTTTTGGGAGTACAGATGCAAAACCAGCGTGGCGCAGTCCAGTTGGCGAGTTAGAATTGTCATTCCCTGTAATCATGATGATAGATTGGGCGCCTGTCTTAACCAAGGTCTGGGCAGCAAGAACCCCACCAGCATAGTTGTCAGAGGAAACGACAGGAATGTCTGGCGACAGGTTACGGTCAAAGGAAATAATCGGTGCTGTCACACGATTGTAGTCTTTGATTCCCAAGTTGTGACTACCAGAAATGATGCCGTCTACCTGATTGGCTTCCAACATTTCGATATATTCGCGTTCCTTTTCAGAATCGTGCTCACTGTTGCAGATGATGGTCTTATATCCATTTTTGAAGAGTTGGTGTTCCAGCTTATCAATCAATTCTGCATAGAAAACGTTAGAAATATTGGGGAAAATCAAGCCGATTAATTTAGCTGATTTTCCTTGCAGACTACGAGCTAGGTTGTTGGGTTTATAGCCCAATTCTCGCATGGCTTCATTAACCTTTTGAATGGTTTTTTCAGATAGATACCCTTTTTTATTGATAACCCGAGAAACGGTAGTAGGACTGACGCCTGCAAGTTTGGCGACATCAGTTAGTTTTGCGACCATAATCTAATTCATAGTAAGTTCCAGTTGGGTTTCCAGATTTAATCAGGATACCATTTTGGTCCTCATGTGGGAAGACACGACCAGAAAATACTTTTTCTCCTTTATTGATGAAAATTTCAAAGACAGAGTTATCGATGAAAATCGTAGCAGTAGTAGCCTGATTCTCGATTGGGCAAGAACGTGTAGTTCCAAATTCTTGGGCATACTGTTCTCCAGCATGGCTACGATCCACTGTCACTTGACCATTTACAAGGTCAAAGTTGATTGAAAGTCCCTTGCCTTCTTTATCAGCAAGTAAGACAATCTCGCTCTGGCTATTGGCTTCCAAGTTGAGTTCAAGTTCGTAAGTGTTCTTGGTTTGGGCACGGTTTGAGAAAGGTTCTTCAGAAGCACAAAGGTCCTTGATAGCTGCGACTGGGTATTGGTAGAGTTTGCCGTCTTTGATAGTGAGTTCCTTGACCAAAGAGAAGGTTCCTTGGTGGTCAAAACGGTCAGATGGATATGAAACATCAGGCAAGCCAAGCCAGCTAACAGCTAGAGCACGTCCATCAGGAGCGTTGAAGGCTTGAGTTGCATAGGCTTCGAAACCATAGTCCATGTTTTGAAGTTGAGACACATCTACCATTTTGGCATTTTCAGGGTCAAAGGAAGCCCCAATCTTATACATATTTGGAAAGATATTATCGTAGTCTAGAACGTTCTTATCCAATCCTTGTGGGCAGTAGAGAAGGACAGGTTGTTCCCCTACAAAGACCAGATTTGGACATTCCATCATGTAGGCAGTACGGTCGTTAGCAAAGTCAAGGTTGCCAACGGCTTGCCAGTTTGTATAGTCATTATCGACAGCCTTGTAGAGACGGACGAAACCTTTTTTCTCCAAGTCCTGTCCACCAACGATAGCATAATATTGCCCCTTAAAGTTAAAAATTTGCGGATCACGGAAGTGGTCAGTTGAGTCTGCTGGCTGGTCGATCAAGGTCTTGTCAATCTTGGTAATCTTACCATCCTTATCCATCAAAGCTCCAATCTGGTAAGGGTGACGGATCCAGTTTTCATCGCGGACATTTCCTGTATAAAATAGGAATAACTGATCACCAAATTGCATGGCAGAACCAGAGTAGGCACCGTGGCTATCTAATGGAGTATCAGGTAAAACTTTGACACCAGTTTCTGTGAAGTGAACCAAGTCCTCACTTTCCAATTGCACCCAAGATTTTAAACCATGGGCTGCACCAAATGGAAAGTTCTGATAAAAAACAATCCACTTGCCATCAAAGTAGGAAAAGCCATTTGGATCGTTGAGAAGTCCTGTTTTTGGCTCAACATGGTAATGAGTATGCCATGGAGATTGTGCTATATTTTCTTTTATATGTTGAATTTCTTCTTGCGTCCAATCTTGATAAAGTCTGTAACGACGCTCAGTTGTCCATTCCATTCATTCATTCCTCCAAAAATCTTATCACTTTTAATAGTAACCGTTTTCGATAAAAAATGCAAGCCTTTTATGTTAAAAAAGAGGAAAAGCTGTCAAGCGTTTATCACAAATTAAAACCAGAAAATCAATCATCTATCTACAAAAAAATGAAAGAAAGTGAAGCAAAATCCTTTTAAACAAGATTCCAAACTTATTTTTTTAAGAAATGCCTGCTAAAACAGTCAAAAACAATCAATCTATGGCGTGCCCACTAAGTGGATAGAATATTTTTTCTGCAAAACGCTTGACATATTTCTAAAACATGATAAAATAATAGTCGTAGGGCGAATAAAATCGCTTTCAAACAATAACAAAATTTTATATAAGGAGATTTTTGCAAATGAACAATCAGGAAATTGCAAAAAAAGTCATCGATGCCTTGGGCGGACGTGAAAATGTCAACAGTGTAGCTCACTGTGCGACTCGTCTTCGTGTCATGGTCAAAGATGAAGGAAAAATCAATAAAGAGGTGATTGAGAACTTGGAAAAAGTTCAAGGTGCTTTCTTTAACTCAGGTCAATACCAAATCATCTTTGGTACAGGTACAGTTAACAAAATGTACGATGAAGTTGTTGCGCTTGGCTTGCCAACATCATCTAAAGCTGACATGAAAGCAGAAGCTGCTAAACAAGGGAACTGGTTCCAACGTGCTATCCGTACTTTCGGTGACGTTTTCGTTCCAATCATCCCAGTTATTGTAGCGACAGGTCTCTTCATGGGTGTGCGTGGTCTTTTCAACGCTCTTGAAATGCCACTTCCAGGTGACTTTGCAACTTACACACAAATCTTGACAGATACGGCCTTCATCATCTTGCCAGGTTTGGTTGTGTGGTCAACCTTCCGTGTATTTGGTGGAAATCCTGCCGTTGGTATCGTTCTTGGTATGATGCTTGTTTCTGGCTCACTTCCAAACGCTTGGGCAGTCGCTTCAGGTGGTGAAGTAACAGCTATGAACTTCTTTGGTTTCATCCCTGTTGTTGGTTTGCAAGGTTCTGTTCTTCCAGCCTTCATCATCGGGGTTGTCGGAGCTAAATTTGAAAAAGCTGTCCGCAAGGTTGTTCCAGATGTCATTGACCTTTTGGTAACGCCATTCGTGACACTTTTGGTCATGTCTATCCTTGGACTCTTTGTCATCGGACCAGTCTTCCACGTAGTTGAAAACTACATCCTTATCGCTACAAAAGCGATCCTCAGCATGCCATTTGGTCTTGGTGGTTTCTTGATTGGTGGGGTTCACCAATTGATCGTCGTGTCAGGTGTGCACCACATCTTCAACTTGCTTGAAGTTCAATTGCTTGCTGCTGACCATGCTAACCCATTCAACGCTATCATCACAGCTGCTATGACAGCTCAAGGTGCTGCGACTGTTGCGGTTGGTGTTAAAACTAAAAATCCAAAACTAAAAACACTTGCTTTCCCAGCTGCTCTTTCTGCCTTCCTAGGTATTACAGAGCCTGCTATCTTCGGGGTTAACTTGCGCTTCCGTAAACCATTCTTCCTTTCATTGATTGCTGGTGCAATCGGTGGTGGATTGGCTTCTATCCTTGGACTTGCTGGTACTGGTAATGGTATCACCATCATCCCTGGTACAATGCTTTATGTTGGTAACGGACAACTTGCCCAATACCTTCTCATGGTAGCTGTATCATTTGCCCTTGGTTTTGCTCTTACTTACATGTTTGGTTACGAGGACGAAGAAGAAGTTACTACTGAAGCGACGACAGAACGTTTGGTCCAAGAAGAAACAACTGGTAATATTCCAGCAGCTCTTCAAAATGAAACACTTGTAACTCCTATCGTCGGTGATGTTGTAGCTCTTGCTGATGTTAATGACCCAGTCTTCTCAAGTGGAGCTATGGGACAAGGTATCGCTGTGAAGCCAAGTCAAGGTGTGGTATATGCACCAGCTGATGCTGAAGTTTCAATCGCCTTTCCAACAGGACACGCTTTTGGTTTGAAAACAACTGATGGTGCTGAAGTCTTGATCCACGTTGGTATCGACACTGTAACAATGAACGGTGAAGGTTTTGAAGCAAAAGTTGCTCAAGGTGACAAGGTGAAAGCTGGCGATGTTCTTGGAACATTTGACTTAAACAAAATCGCTGCAGTTGGTCTTGATGATACAACAATGGTTATCGTTACAAACACAGCTGACTACGCTTCAGTAGCTCCAGTCGCAACAGGTTCAGTTGCGAAGGGGGATGCTGTGATCGAAGTGAAAATCTAATCAATCCTCTCTAATGTGAAAACGAACAAATGACATGTTTGTTCGTTTTTGCTTGAATGGTAAGATTTACAGAGGAAAATCTAAAAAATAGAGAAATTTAGACTTTCGAAATATGCTATAATAAAGAAAATAAAAACAAGAGGTTTATCATGACAAAATTATATGGAAGCTTGGAAGCGGGCGGTACAAAGTTTGTCTGTGCTGTCGGTGATGAAAACTTTAACGTTGTAGAAAAAACACAATTTCCAACAACAACTCCAATCGAAACAATCGATAAAACCATTGAGTTCTTCTCAAAATTCGACAACCTTGCTGGTCTTGCAGTTGGTTCATTTGGTCCGATTGATATTGATAAAAACTCAAAAACTTATGGCTTTATCACGACGACTCCAAAACCAAACTGGGCAAATGTGGACTTGCTTGGTGCCCTTCGTCGCGCCCTCAACGTGCCAATGTACTTCACAACCGACGTAAACAGCTCTGCCTATGGTGAAGTGGTTGCCCGTAACAATGCGGGTGGTCGTATCGAAAACTTGGTTTACTACACAATCGGTACAGGTATCGGTGCAGGTGTTATCCAACGTGGTGAGTTTATCGGTGGTGTGGGTCACCCTGAAATGGGTCATTATTATGTTGCTAGACACCCAATGGATATTGAAAAAGAGTTTAAGGGTGTTTGTCCTTTCCATAAGGGATGTCTGGAAGGCTATGCAGCTGGTCCAAGTTTGGAAGCTCGTACAGGTGTTCGTGGGGAAAACATTGAACTCAACAACCCTGTTTGGGATGTTCAAGCCTACTATATCGCTCAAGCTGCGGTTAATGCGACAGTGACTTTCCGCCCAGACGTGATTGTCTTTGGTGGAGGGGTCATGGCTCAACAACACATGCTGGACCGTGTCCGTGAGAAATTTACATCTCTTCTCAATGGCTACCTACCAGTACCTGATGTGCGTGATTACATCGTGACGCCAGCAGTCGCAGGAAATGGTTCTGCTACTCTTGGAAACTTTGTCCTTGCAAAAGAAGTTTCAAAATAAAGCACAAAATCCGCTTGGGAAACCAAACGGATTTTGTGGTTGCAAATAATATTTTTGAGCCTTTCCTTAAGTGATTACGGACGGTAGCGACTTTCTTCGAAATTCCATACCTAAACTTTGAGCCTAATGTCTCAAAGTTTCCGAATACCTGAAACCATTAGATTTCAGGTGTTTCTATCACGGCGGAAAGGCTAGGTAAGTCCTCGCCTTACTATCGAAAAATATGCATGATTTCCATACCAAAGTATATTTAGTATTAAGCTATAGTTAATCTACGCTTTAAAAATCCACTTGGGAAACCAAACGGATTTTTTACGTGTCAAAGCATTTGCCAGAAAAAGTCAATAATATAGGTCAGACCGTAGGTATAAACCACGAGAGTAAAGGGTTTGGTCAGAATGATGATGGTCATATAGCGCTTGAAACTCATCTTGGTCAGGGCAGCCAGCATACAGAGAAAGTCAGCTGGACTAATGGGCCAAATCATCATAAAGATAAAGAAACGGTCAAAACGATTGCCCTTGTCCAACCAGCCGATGTACTTGTCATAGGTGCGCTTGCTGACGACAGACTGGACAAAGGCAGCCCCATAGAGGCGCACCAGATAAAAGATAATGGCACAGCCAATCACGATACCGATATAGTTGTAGATTGTCCCGATGATGTGACCGTAGATAAAGACCCCAGCTACCGAGGTCAAGGCCCCAGGAATGATAGGGACGACCGTTTGTAAAATCTGTAAAAAGATAAAGAGGGGTGGCCCCCAGATGCCTGCCTGCTGGATAAAGGCAGAGAGGGTTTCCTTAGACTGTAAAATCCCAGCTTGATAAGCCCAAATACAGAAAATCAAACTCCCAACCCCACCGACAATCGATGAGATATTGATAACTTGCTGCAGAAGGGGAGAAACAGCTTTCATTTGTTTATCCTGTGACATGTAAACTCCTCATAGATAGTATATTTCTACTATACCATATTTTGGAGGAGAAAGGGGGAATGAGTGTTTTTGATGAGGAATGGATAGTGAATAGTCCTTCGAGACTTAGAATAGGTCCGTTCCCTAAAGTTTACATGTATTCTAGGTTTAGAATAATCGCAATTACATAAATTTAAAAGCATTCTAAGTTTCGAATAGCTTATCTGAGATAATTTTGATGCATTCGAGCTTTCGAATAGTCATATTCCCTAAAGTTTAGATGTATTCTGAAGCTAGAAAAGCTAAAATCTAAAAATAATAAGGGTCTCTATCTGATGGATGTAATTTATGTCTAGTATGAATCCTTTGAATCGTTAGCTAATTTTAATATGAATCAGTTCTGAAATAATTACTAAATATAGTTAGATGGTGAATGAATTATTGCTAAATTTCGAGTTCAAGTTAGCCATCCAGAAGTCTTCTCTAGGCGACTTGTAGTTCAAGCATTTTTTAGGATAGTTGTTAATCCATTTTTCGATGAATGCGATTTCTTTGGGAGTCGTTTTCTTAGTTCCCTTAGGCTTAGGTAACCATCTACGAATAAGCCTGTTGTGATTCTCATTAGTTCCCCTTTCCCAAGAGGTATAGGGATGTGCATAGTAGATATGTTCCTTAGAAAACATATCGGACAGGCGGTTGAATTCCGTTCCGTCCATTAGTAGATAAAGGATTACTCCTTCTTGAAATGACAGATGAACTTGTTTCTTATAAAAAATGTTGTCAAGAAATTATTCGCTTTTTTCCAGAAGTTTTAGAGGAAGAGAACTTTATGGGGAAAAAGGAGTTACTCAAATAACAATTCAGGATCAAAAATAGACAGTTGAGGAGCAGAGTGGATAAATTAAGTTTGCTACTGTATAATGGATTTATCACTAAAAACGCTCCATGCCATATTTTACATAGCATTAGTCTTCTAAAAATGGACAGAAATCATTGTAAAGGCTATCAAAAAAGAGTATAATGAGTGAAAGAAATTTCGGAGGTTAAAGATGCTAGAAGTAAGAAGTCTAGAGAAAAGTTTTGGATCCAAGCAAGTTTTGTTTGGTATTGACTTTCAAGCGCGACCAGGTCGTATTTTGGGACTAGTCGGAAAAAATGGTGCTGGGAAGACAACGATTTTCCACAGTATTTTGAAGTTTTTAGAATATCAAGGAGAAATTAGTCTTGATAATCAGGATATTCGTCAGGAGACCTACACTCGGATTGGCTATCTGCCTGAAGAACGCAGTCTCATGCCTAAATTGACAGTTCTTGAACAAGTTCGCTATTTGGCGACTCTAAAAGGTATGGATGCCAAGGAGGTCAAGGAAAAACTCCCTCAATGGATGAAGAAGTTGGAAGTGAAAGGGAAGCTGACTGATAAAATCAAGAGTCTGTCAAAAGGAAATCAGCAGAAGATTCAGCTTATTATTACTCTGATTCATGAACCAGACTTGATTATCTTGGATGAGCCTTTCAGTGGCTTGGATCCAGTCAATACTGAATTGCTCAAGCAAGTCATCTTTCAGGAAAAAGAACGTGGGGCAACCATTATCTTTTCTGACCATGTTATGACCAACGTCGAGGAACTTTGTGACGATATTCTCATGATCCGAGATGGCCGTGTGGTCTTGCATGGACCAGTTCAGGATGTCCGCAATCAATACGGGAAAACGCGTCTCTTTGTTGCAAGTGAACGAAGCAAGGAAGAACTGGAAAAACTTCCTCATGTTAAACAGGTGAGCTTGACCAAACAAGGCAGTTGGAAATTGATTTTGGAGGATGAGAGCGCTGGAAGGGAACTCTTCCCAATCTTGACTCAGGGGCAATATATCGCAACCTTTGACCAACAAGCGCCGACAATCGATGAAATCTTTAAACTAGAATCAGGGGTGGAAGTATGAGAAATATGTGGGTTGTAATCAAGGAAACCTATCTTCGACATGTCAAATCGTGGAGTTTCTTCTTTATGGTGATTTCGCCGTTCCTCTTTTTAGGAATCTTTGTAGGAATTGGGCATCTTCAAGGCTCTTCAATGGCTAAAAATAATAAAGTGGCAGTAGTGACAACAGTGCCATCTGTGGCAGAAGGACTGAAGAATGTAAATGGTATTAACTTTGACTATAAAGACGAAGCAAGTGCCAAAGAAGCGATTAAAGATGAAAAATTAAAAGGCTATTTGACTATTGATCAAGAAGATAGTGTTCTAAAGGCAGTTTATCATGGCGAAACATCGCTTGAAAATGGAATTAAATTTGCAGTTACAGGTACACTCAATGAGCTGCAAAATCAGCTTAATCGTTCAACGGCCTCCTTGTCTCAAGAGCAGGAAAAACGCTTAGCGCAGACAGTTCAATTCACAGAAAAGATTGATGAAGCCAAGGAAAATAAAAAGTTTATTCAAACAATTGCAGCAGGCGCCTTAGGATTCTTTCTTTATATGATTCTGATTACCTATGCGGGTGTGACGGCTCAGGAAGTTGCCAGTGAAAAAGGCACCAAAATTATGGAAGTCGTTTTTTCTAGCATAAGGGCAAGTCACTATTTCTATGCGCGGATGATGGCTCTATTTCTAGTGATTTTAACGCATATTGGGATTTATGTTGTAGGTGGTATCGCTGCCATTCTGTTATTTAAAGATTTGCCATTCTTGGCTCAGTCTGGTGTTTTAGATCACTTGGGAGATGCTTTCTCACTGAATACCTTGCTCTTTATTTTGGTTAGTCTCTTTATGTACGTCGTCTTGGCGGCCTTTCTAGGTTCTATGGTTTCTCGTCCGGAGGACGCAGGAAAAGCCTTGTCGCCTTTGATGATTTTGATTATGGGTGGTTTTTTTGGAGTGACAGCTCTGGGTGCAGCTGGTGACAATCTCATCTTGAAGATTGGTTCTTATATTCCCTTTATTTCGACCTTCTTCATGCCATTTAGAACCATTAATGGCTATGCAGGGGGAGCAGAAGCATGGATTTCGCTAGCTATTACAGTGATTTTTGCGGTGGTAGCAACAGGATTTATCGGACGCATGTATGCTAGTCTCGTTCTGCAAACAGATGATTTAGGAATCTGGAAAACCTTTAAACGTGCCTTAGCTTATAAATAGAAGAGCCTCGCGAAAGCGAGGTTTTTTAGAGATGAAAAGAGTGGAATCACGAACCTAATTACTTACACATTATGTAAATAGGTTACTTGAAAACTTGATTGTATAGTGAACTGAATCTGGAATAGGATAATATTGCTTCTAAAACATTCTTATAAATTGATTTGAATTCCAAAATCCCATCGTTTTCCGTTCTTATTTCATTTTGCGATATAGTGAAAGGAAATAAGTCAGCTCACAAAAAACGCATACTACCAGGATTTTTCAAGACCTGATAGTATGCGTTTTTTGATTGTGAAGACTTTTCATCCAGCCTCTTTATGTGATAAAGTATCTTTAATATTCAATGGAAATCAGACTGGGAAGTTAGCGGAAGGATCTTCGAAACTATGTTTTGAGGTTTAGGAACTGACCAAGTCAGTAACATATACACACTAAGGACAAGCTGACGTGGTTTGAAGAGTATAAAAATCTGTTTCGTAAGCATCTAATAATAGGGTATTTTGATAGTGTAATCATTTGGATAAGCATTATAGTATAGTGATATGAAGTGATATGAAATCAACTAAACTAAATAAGAAATATAGATTATCAAAACTCTTTTAAAAGATTGCATTAAATCTAAATAACATAGACGTCTTCAGCGTGTGCTGTCTCATCTTATGCGAAAATCTTATAAGGAGAGTATAGAAAATCTCGATTGTAATCAACTAACTGATTGGAGAAATGTATAAATATGAGAAGTTAGACCCCCATATCACTACCATAATGAGATTGCTCGAATTCCTTGCTTTTTATACTCAATGAAAATCAAAGAGAAAACTAGGAAACTAGCCGCAGGTTGCTCAAAACAGTGTTTTGAGGTTGTGGATAGAACTGACGAAGTCAGTAACCATACCTACGGCGAGGCGACGTTGACGCGGTTTGAAGAGATTTTCGAAGAGTATTAACTCAATATCAAACTGGCTACGATAGGGCTGACAAAGACATAGAGAATACCAGTGACACCGATAGCCAAACCACCCATAGCTCCTGCTACAGAGCCGTATCGGAAGGCTGTCCCTGTTCCGACTGCATGGCCTGTTCCTCCAAGGGAAAGACCAACAGCTACTGGATCGTCAATTTTCAACCACTTCAAAAGGGTTGGTCCGATGACACTGGTTAAAATCCCAGTCGCCACTACAACCACCAAGGTCACGGTCGTCAGACCTTGCAATTTTTCTGTAATTCCTACTGCCATGGCGGTTGTTACTGACTTAGGAAAGAGAGAAATGGCTAGGAAAAAGTCCATTCCAAATATTTTTGCCACAAGGGCTGTGAAAGAGGTATTGACCACTACTGCTAACAGACTACCAAAGAGAATACTCCGAGCATGGTGCTTCATCAGGTGAAAACTCTTATAAAGCGGAATCCCTAGAGCCACTGTAGACGGAACAATCAAGTTGTTCAGATAAACCCCACCTTGGTAGTAATCTTGGTAAGAAATACCTGTCACCTTAAGAAAAATAATGATAAAAATAGCCGACAAAAGCAGGGGAGTTGTCAATGGATGGGGAAAACGTCTGTAAATCAGCATTCCCACTAGATAAGCTAGGATAGATAGGGCAAGCCCGAACAGGGGATTGGAAACAAATTCACTCATTTGGCATCTCCTTTCTCATAATCTCCCTCAAATCGTCTCTTGATGAACTGAACCACCAAGGCAATAAGGATAATATTGATGACTGCTGCAAAAAAGACAATCAAAACAATGGGCAAAAGATAGGGAGCAATCACATCAAACTTCTCCATGATTCCCACTGCTGGCGGTAAAAAGAGAATGGTCATATTGGCCAGCAAGAAATTCCCAACCATGTTGACATGTCTGGTTCTCAGCCACTTGAACTGCAGGGCTAGAAAGAGAATAATCAAACCGATAATACTGCCTGGTATGGGCAAATGAAAGAAACTGGAAATCCCCTCTCCGATTAGAGAAATCACAAAGAGAATCATTAATTGAACATATAATTTCATCCTAAACTCCACGAAATAGACTTCTTACATACCAGTTTACTATTTTTTCAGAAAATTTCAAGGAAATGCACAAGGGATAATGAAAATTAAAGAACAAACTAGGAAGTCAGCTGCATGTTGCTCAAAGCAAAGTGTTGGGTTTGTAGGTCAAACTGACATAGTTTGAAGCGATTTTCGAAGAATACTACTTTTCTTTGCTTAAGTGAATGACTTGGTCATAGTGCTTTAAGTCCTCTTCTGTGTAGTGGTGAATGACTTCAATGACTGTTTGAGGTAGGGAGAAAAGCAAGTCGCTAATTTTTCTGCTATTTTCCGAGTCAAGATTGGCCTTAATCTCATCTGCTAAGATGAGTTGGCTATCATGGTAGAGGGCGCGAGCGATTTCTAGGCGTTGCTTCTCGCCACCAGATAGACTATCATTACTGAGCGTTCGATTTTTCAAATGTTCTAATCCTGTTTTTTTGAGGATATGATTTAAAGTCTCTGGATTTTTATCCAGTCCTAGAAGGATATTGTCTTCCAGAGATAGCGTGTCAAAGCAATGGCTATCTTGGAGAATATAGGAACTAATACTTGTGATTTCTTGACGTGACAGGTTCTGACCAGCAAAGCTAATCTGACCACTTGTTGGTGTCTCTTCTCCATGAATGATATTGAGCAGGGTTGTTTTACCAGAGCCACTTTCCCCGATAATGGCAATTTTTTCTCCTTGCTTGATGTGTATGGAAATCGGAGACAAGAGGCTATTCCCCTCTTTTTCAAGGGAGATGGTGTCAAGTTGGATAGGGAAAATATTTTCTATGCTTCTAGGCGAGATGGGATCAGACTGGTTCAAAAGTTTTTGGTATTTGTTGAGAAGAGTTCGAGTCGCTTTTCGGGTGTTGGTAAAGTAAGCCAACTCTTGGAATTGATAGCCGATATTATGGGAAACTAGATAGATAGCCACAAAACTCGCCGCATCTAAATAATTATAGTAGGTCATAAAGCCACCGATGACGATTGGTGTGACAGAACAAAAGGCATCGATGCTATTGATCAAGAGACTGTTTAAAGTGCGTTGTTTTTCATAGTTGATTTCGGCATCTAGACTGGTTTGTAATTGTTTTTGGTAGCGAGTAAAAAAGTAGTCTTGTCCCTGATAATGGCGAATTTGTTGGCTACCACCAATAAAATTTGTCAAGCTTGCTAAGTAGCTCTGGTTAACAGTGGACCGCTTTTCAGAAAGTGAGTCCAAACGCTTTGATCCGATAGCACTGCAGAGTACAGGAAAGGAGTAGAAGAGGATGAAAATCAAGCCTAGGTAAAAATTAGTCCATAGGGCATAGAGAATGGACACAGTTGTGAAGCCAAGAGAAGAAATGATGATGACCGTTGGCTCAATATAGCTTTCTTCTAGTTGCTTGACGTCATTTTCTAGGTCGGACAAAATATCCTTTTCATCAATCTCATAACTGTTTAAAAATCGCTTGAAAATAGCACTCTTGATTCCATATTTGAAGTCAGTAATCAAACGAGCGTAGTAATAGCGTTTCCCAGCTAAGCCTAGTAAGAGGATGAGGTTTCCAAGGATTCCCAAAATCAAAACTTTCCAAAGAAGGCCTAGCTCTTGATTGGTAAAACTGGTAACAATATTCTGAACAAGGGCTGGTGTGATAATTGCTTCCAGCCAAGTAATCGCAATAGAAAAGAAGTAAAGTATGAGGTGTTTCTTGGAAAAGAAATTTTTAAGCATAGCGGATAAACCTTTTGAAATTATTAACGAGTTTAGATATTTTGGATTGATCTTGTGAAAGATAAATGATTTCTTTAATACAATATTCCATTAATTCAGGCTTATGACATTCTATAAATTGTCCATCTTCGTTAATTACTGAAGAATAACCATCAATGATATTAGCAACGCATTCAAGACACATACCTTTACACCAACAATCTTTACATTGTTGGAAGTATTCTTTATTATTAAATAGCTCTGCTTTAGAGCTATTATGAGTTCCCCAAAATCTAAAACACAATTTTTTGCTACCATCAACATCAAAAGTTATGGTATTTGAAGGATCTATATCGTCGCAGAATGTATGATTAGTACTCTTATAAATCATAGAAATTAAAACATCATATAGGATGGGACTTATAAAAGCTTTTTCATTATTTTCAACAATATTATTTATAGAATCAGTAATGAATTTTTTCCTATCTACTAAGCTTTTTTCCATTTCTTTAACCACAAGCACCTTATTTTTACTAAATACGTCATTGATGTTAAAGTGTACATCCATATTTGTAAAATATTGGAAAATATCATCTCTACTTAGAGAATGTAATTGATGTAGTCTAGTGTATGTTGAAGCAATTTCAAAATTAGTGTAGTTTATAGTTTTTAAATAGTGGATAAATTTAGTAGTTTTACGATGACTACCTTTACCTCTTAATTTATCATGTATAAATTCTGGACCATCTAAACTAATAGTTAGATATGGTTGGAAATTATCTATTATTTTTTTAACATTATTATTTAGTATTGTTCCGTTAGTCACGGTTTCTATTTTAAGTATAGTTGTAAATTTGGAAAATTCTTTAATAATGTATTCGAATAATTGAGTATTAAGAAAAGGTTCTCCACCAAATAGGATAAGTCTATTAATTTGTGTTATACCTCTAAATTTGACTTCGTTAATAATATTATCAGCAGTATCTAGAGTCATGATTTTATTATCCATGCCGTAATTTCCACCATCCGCATAACAGTAAGAACAGGATAAATTGCAACTGTTAGATATGTTAATAACAATTTTTTGTAAAACATTTTTGGGGATGTAGGGGGGCTTATAGGAGGTAGTTCCCTCTACTGAAGAAGTAGATAATGTGAATTTCTCACTATCGAAATAATAATCTCCAATATTAGTATATATTTTTTTTAGCATAATATCACCATTATAAAATAAAGGAGACGAGTGAGAACTCGTCTCATAGAAAACTATCGTCCGCCACCACAAGAATGGCTTGGACCACAATGACCTGGTACGGAGTAAGTTTGATCTGTATCTAATAGATCTTCAAGGTCAATAATTTGCACTGTTCTCATATTTTCACCTCCTTAATTTGATGATTTAATGATACTCTTTTTGAAATAATAATTAAAAATTTTCCCATATAAGAAAATTATTTCAGTTCTTCTATTACCTTTGCTAAATGTTTTTCAAATTTTTTTGCTAAGCTATCGCTGTGGACTAACTTCATTGTTGCTATGCACTTTCTCATTTCTAAAACAGAACGTTTATTTTTGTCTTTTTTTAAAGTATATAAGTTTTCGGCATAGTGAAAAACTAATTTTTCATATATCTCAGTTTCTGTAAAATAACAATGTTTTAGTTGCTTTTTAAAATATAAAGAATCTAAAAATTCCTCTCTTTCTATACACGTGATATATCCATTTAGTAACATGGTGGCAAGCAATCTACGATAATGTGGTAAATCTCTGTAGAATTCGGAACGTTGACACATTTCTCTTGATAAGCACATCATAGTAGGGTGAGATAATACATCTATAGTATTCATAAACAAAAGTAATTCATAGCATCCCCAGTATTCCACAGAAAAAAGATAGTCAGATAGATATTTAATATCAGATTCATGGTAATAGATTTTTTCTGACAAATCTTGTAAGCGAATTTTTACTAGAATGGTATTCAGAGTATAGAATTTCTCTCTTTTTGTAGTCTTTTCAAGTTGAGAAATAAGTAGTTTTTCCATTCCTGAAATATCTCTTTTAGAGCTTAGAAGTCGAATTTGCTCTAATAATTCATTTATTTCATCCCGATGAAAGTCATTTGCAGCATACATAAATTCTTCAACAGGCATATTAATAGCATCTAATGCTTGCATAAATTTACCAATCGTCAGATCAGAATTTTCTCTTTCAAATCTAGAAATATGTGATGTAGATAGACCATGTTTTGCAACATCTTTTAATGTTAATCCACGTGATTCTCTAAATTGTTTAAAAATTTTTCCGTAATTTTTCATTTCTGTCACCTCAATTGCTTATATGGAAATTTTTTAGTATGTTTTCAAAATATTATATCATATATAAAAAAGAAAGTGAGGTTGTTTATATGAATAAAAAGATGATTATAACCATGATTCTATGTATTCTAGAGTCAATAATTGTTATTGGTGTTGGCTAAAACCAAAATTAGTTAGCAATAATCTAAAAAACACAGAAAATCAATTTTTTATTAATTTGACTTTCTGTGTTTTTCTTATTTGATTTTAAAATTATTGCAAATTAACCTTATTTCTCAAAATATAGTAGGTTCCGAGGTAAAAGATAGCTATGAATATGAGTTCTTCAACAATGCCTACGCTTGCTCCCATATAGAAATTATCATTAAATCCTGCAAGTGAATTGACATAGAAGTTAGTACTGGTATTGAAGAAGACTTCTATAATTCCAATGACGATTCGGATACCAATGTAGGCTGCAACAGCGAGTGCTGTACGGTATTCGTTGAAAAGTTGTCCGATGGAAATGGCCAAGTAAATGCAGAGGATAAATGAAATTGTACTAAGCAGGAAGGATAAGACAGTAAGACCAAAGCCGGTAAAATGTTCTCCAACAAATGATAGAAGAATAGACAGTTGAACTTCATCAGAATTTGTTGACAATAAGATAATATAGATACATAGGAGTAAGACAGCAGTGCTAATCAACGACCAGATAAAGGCACCGATTAGTTTGGTTGTGATGATATGGTGTTCAGAAACTGGCAAGGTCAAAGTCAGATAGCCTTGTCGGTCATAGACACTACCTTTAAAGCGTTTAATGATTAAGAAAAGAGTTGAAATCCCAAGTGTAATCATCAAGCCACCAAAGACGAGGGCTAGAAAAAGTAGCATAGTAGGTTGACTTTCTTTGACAGGCAGATTGTTATAGGTCTGTGCTTGTATCCCGATAAGGGTAGAAAGGACTAGCACGGCAGCGTAGAGGGCTAAATACCACTTGTTAACATTTTTAAATTCATAGCGAACTAAATTCCAAAACATAAATAATCTCCTTTGTTTAGGCCTTAAATTCCTGACGGAAGAGTTGATCAATGGATTCACCTGACTCATAGCGAATATCGTCTACATTGCCTTGACGAACGACTTTTCCGTCTTTGAGGAAGACAATTTCATCCAAGATTGGCTCGATATCTGAAATCAAGTGGGTAGAAATCAAAACGGTAGAAGTTGGGGAGTAGTTGTTGATAATGGTATTGAGGATATAATCACGGGCTGCTGGATCCACCCCACCAATGGGTTCGTCTAAAACGTAGAGACGGGCATCACGGCTCATAACCAAAATCAGTTGTACCTTTTCTTTGTTACCTTTTGATAGTTTCTTGAGACGACTATTTTCATCAATACCAAGGTCTGCAAGTAGATGATGGGCGCGTTCAAGATTGAAATCTTTATAGAAGGTCTTGAAGTAGGTTAGGGCTTCTTTGACCTTCATTTGTTCATTAAGATAGGTTGTATCCGGCAAATAAGCTACGATGGCCTTGGTTGCTGGGCTTGGATCCATGTCGTTGATCAGGACACGTCCTTGATCTGGTTGTAAGAGGCCATTGATTAGTTTAATCAAGGTTGTTTTCCCTGAGCCGTTTGGGCCAAGGAGACCAACAATTTTTCCAGCTGGGATCTCAAGGGAAACATTTTCAAGGGCTGGTGTTGCTCCATATGATTTGGATACATTTTCAAATGCTAGTAATGACATAGGCTTAAACTCCTTTAATATAATCGCCGACTACGCCTGGTAGTTCTTCTTTTTCATAGCCAAAATGGGTCATGGAGGAAACGAAGTGTTCCAATTCTTCTTCCGATAATTGTTTGCGTGATTGGGCGATCAGTTCCTTATCCTCAGTTACAAATCGTCCAGTTGTTCGCTTGCTGTAGACAAATCCTTCTCGTTCAAGGTCTGACAAGGCTCTTTGGATGGTGTTGGGATTGACACCGGCCTCGCTCGCTAGCTCTCTCACGGTTGGAAGTTGTTGATTGGCTTCCAGTGTATGGGAAACAATCTGAAGCTTGATTTTCTCCATAATCTGTAAATAGATGGGTTTTTTGTTGTCAAATGTCCAGGACATCTTGGTCTCCTTTCTTTTATCTTTTTGTCTTAATTAAATAATACAACAAAACAAAAAACTTGTCAAGCAAAAAGAAGAATTGTTTTGGGAATCGTTTAAAAAATGGTATAATGAAAAGAAAACGATAAGGAGGGAAAGGATGCGTTGTCCAAAATGTGGGGCTACCAAGTCAAGTGTTATCGATAGTCGCCAAGCAGAAGAAGGGAACACTATTCGTAGAAGACGTGAGTGCGACGAATGCCAGCACCGTTTTACAACCTACGAACGAGTAGAAGAAAGAACCTTAGTGGTTGTTAAAAAAGATGGCACACGAGAACAATTCTCCAGAGATAAAATCTTTAATGGGATTATCCGCTCAGCCCAGAAACGTCCTGTGTCAAGTGATGAAATCAACATGGTAGTCAATCGTATCGAACAGAAACTCCGTGGTCGAAATGAAAACGAAATTCAAAGTGAGGACATTGGTTCACTCGTCATGGAGGAGTTGGCTGAGTTGGATGAGATTACCTATGTGCGTTTTGCCAGTGTCTATCGTAGTTTTAAGGATGTCAGTGAGTTAGAGAGCTTGCTCCAACAAATCACCCAGTCCTCTAAAAAGAAAAAGGAAAGATAAATGAAGCCAATTGACCGTTTTTCTTATCTAAAGAATAATCGGGTGTCGCAAGATACCTCATCTCTGGTACAGTGCTACCTCCCGATTATCGGTCAGGAGGCACTGAGCCTTTATCTTTATACAATCAGTTTTTGGGATAATGGCAGAAAGGAATACCTCTTTTCAAGTATTCTCAACCATCTCAACTTTGGGATGGATAGACTGATAAAATCTCTGAAAATCCTATCTGCTTTTAATCTCTTGACCCTCTATCAAAAGGGGGATGTTTATCAGCTAGCCCTCCATGCTCCTCTTTCGAGTCAGGATTTTTTGGAACACCCTGTTTATCGTAGACTCTTGGAAAAAAAGATTGGTGATACAGCTGTGGAGGATTTGAAAGTTGAGAGTGCTGAGGGAGAAGAAAGACCTGTCTCACTCAATCAAGTCTTTCCAGACTTGGCAGAACTAGGAAATCAAGAAGACCTTGGTCTCAAGAAGAAAGTGGCCAACGATTTTGACTTGGATCATTTTCGTCAGCTTATGGCTCGAGATGGTCTTCGCTTTGCGGATGAGCAGTCCGATGTCTTAAACCTCTTTGCCATTGCTGAGGAGAAGAAATGGACTTGGTTTGAGACCTATCAATTGGCCAAGTCAACAGCTGTTTCCCAGGTTATTTCAACCAAACGCATGCGGGAAAAAATCGCTCAAAAATCTGTTTCCTCTGACTTTAGTCCTAAGGAAGCAACCATTATCAAAGAGGCTAAAAGTAAGACTGCCCTGCAGTTCTTGGCAGAAATCAAGCAAACACGCAAGGGAACCATTACCCAAACAGAAAGAGAACTCTTGCAACAGATGGCTAGCTTGGGCTTGCTGGATGAAGTCATCAATATCATTCTCTTATTGACCTTTAATAAGGTGGATTCGGCAAACATCAACGAGAAATATGCCATGAAGGTAGCCAATGACTATGCCTATCAAAAGATTCATTCGGCAGAAGAGGCGGTTTTGCGCATCCGTGAGCGAGGACAGAAGAATCAGGCTCAAAAAAGCAGTAAACCCAGTCCTACCAAGTCCAATGTACCCAAGTGGAGCAATCCAGATTATAAAAATGAAACCAGCGAGGAAACTCGTCTGGAACTAGAACGTAAGAAACAAGAACTATTAGCTCGATTAGAAAAAGGAGGAGATTAGATGGAAAGTGTCGGAGACGTACTCAAACGTCAACCTAGCCGTTTTCATTATCAAGATTTGGTCCAGAAAATCATGAAGGACCCTGATGTTGCGGCCTTTATCCAGCAAGAATCCCTGACTCCAGAGGAATTGAATCGCAGTATCTCCAAGTTTAATCAGTACATTACCGAGCGTGACAAGTTTCTCCGTGGGGATACGGATTATATTGCCAAAGGCTACAAGCCGATTTTGGTTATGAATCATGGTTATGCGGACGTTTCTTATGAAGAAACTCCTGAACTAATCGCAGCGGAAAAAGAAGCGGCTATTAAGAACCGCCTCAAGTTAATCAATCTGCCAGCCAGTCTCAAGCAAGCTAGTTTGGCTCAAGTTGACTTGGATGATTTGGGGCGCTTGCCAGTTTTTGAAAAGCTATTAGCCTTCGTAGAGCAATATCCAGCTATTCGAAAAGGTCTTTACTTGTATGGAGACTTTGGTGTGGGTAAAAGTTTCATGGTGGCTGCCTTAGCCCATGATTTATCAGAAAAACGTGGTGTTTCATCAACTCTCCTCCACTATCCTAGCTTTGTCATTGATGTCAAAAATGCTATCGGTGATGGCAATGTTAAGACCTTAGTGGATGAGATTAAGCTTTCTGAAGTCCTGATTTTAGATGATATTGGTGCCGAGCAATCCACCGCTTGGGTGCGTGATGAAATCCTGCAGGTCATTCTCCAATATCGGATGCAGGAAAATTTACCGACCTTTTTCACCTCTAACTTCAACTTTGAAGAATTGGAGCAGCATTTCGCTAAAGGGAAACATGGAAATGACGAAACCTGGGAAGCCAGACGCGTCATGGAACGCATCCGTTATTTGGCTGAGGAGACTCGTTTAGAAGGAGTAAACCGTCGATGACAGAAACCATTAAATTGATGAAGGCTCATACTTCAGTGCGCAGGTTTAAAGAGCAAGAAATTCCCCAAGTAGACTTAAATGAGATTTTGACAGCAGCCCAGATGGCATCATCTTGGAAGAATTTCCAATCCTACTCTGTGATTGTGGTACGAAGTCAAGAGAAGAAAGATGCCTTGTATGAATTGGTACCTCAAGAAGCCATTCGCCAGTCTGCTGTTTTCCTTCTCTTTGTCGGAGATTTGAACCGAGCAGAAAAGGGAGCCCGACTTCATACCGACACCTTCCAACCCCAAGGTGTGGAAGGTCTCTTGATTAGTTCGGTCGATGCAGCTCTTGCTGGACAAAACGCCTTGTTGGCAGCTGAAAGCTTGGGCTATGGTGGTGTGATTATCGGTTTGGTTCGATACAAGTCAGAAGAAGTGGCAGAGCTCTTTAACCTGCCTGACTACACCTATCCTGTCTTTGGGATGGCACTAGGTGTGCCAAATGAAGAACATGAAGTCAAACCTCGCTTGCCATTGACTCAAGTGGTATTTGAGGAAGAATATCAGGAACAAACAGTTGATGTGATTGAGGCTTATGACCGTGTACAGGCGGACTATGCTGGGGCGCGTGCGACCACAAGCTGGAGTCAGCGCCTAGCAGAACAGTTTGGTCAAGCTGAACCAAGCTCAACTAGAAAAAATCTTGAACAGAAGAAGTTATTGTAGAAAGTGAGAAATTATGGCCCTACCAACTATTGCCATTGTAGGACGTCCCAATGTTGGGAAATCAACCCTATTTAATCGGATCGCTGGTGAGCGAATCTCCATTGTAGAAGATGTCGAAGGAGTGACACGTGACCGTATTTATGCAACGGGTGAGTGGCTCAATCGTTCCTTTAGCATGATTGATACAGGAGGAATCGATGATGTCGATGCTCCTTTTATGGAACAAATCAAGCACCAGGCAGAAATTGCCATGGAAGAAGCTGATGTTATCGTCTTTGTGGTGTCTGGTAAGGAAGGAATTACCGATGCGGACGAATACGTAGCCCGTAAGCTTTATAAGACCCACAAACCAGTTATCCTCGCGGTTAACAAGGTGGACAACCCTGAGATGCGAAATGATATCTATGATTTCTATGCCCTCGGTTTGGGTGAACCATTGCCTATCTCATCTGTCCATGGTATCGGTACAGGGGATGTGCTAGATGCTATTGTAGAAAATCTTCCAAATGAATATGAAGAAGAAAACCCAGATGTCATTAAGTTTAGTTTGATTGGTCGTCCTAACGTCGGAAAATCAAGCTTGATCAATGCTATCTTGGGAGAAGACCGTGTTATTGCTAGTCCTGTTGCTGGAACAACACGTGATGCCATTGATACCCACTTTACAGATACAGATGGCCAAGAATTTACTATGATTGATACGGCTGGTATGCGTAAGTCTGGTAAGGTTTATGAAAATACTGAGAAATACTCTGTCATGCGTGCCATGCGAGCTATTGACCGCTCTGATGTGGTCTTGATGGTCATCAATGCGGAAGAAGGCATCCGTGAATACGATAAGCGTATCGCAGGTTTTGCCCATGAAGCCGGTAAAGGGATGATTATCGTGGTCAACAAGTGGGATACACTTGAAAAAGACAACCACACCATGAAAAACTGGGAAGAAGATATCCGTGAGCAGTTCCAATACTTGCCTTACGCCCCGATTATCTTTGTATCCGCTTTGACCAAGCAACGCCTCCACAAACTTCCTGAGATGATCAAGCAAATCAGTGAAAGTCAAAACACACGTATTCCATCAGCTGTCTTGAACGATGTCATCATGGATGCCATTGCCATCAACCCAACACCGACAGACAAAGGAAAACGTCTTAAGATTTTCTACGCGACCCAAGTGGCAACCAAACCACCAACCTTTGTTATCTTTGTCAACGAAGAAGAGCTTATGCACTTTTCTTACCTGCGTTTCTTGGAAAATCAAATCCGCAAGGCCTTTGTCTTTGAGGGAACTCCAATCCATCTCATCGCAAGAAAGCGTAAATAAAAAAGTAGAATCTGGAATGACATTTCCAGATTTTTTTGATATAATAAAATAATAGAAAACGCTATCAAAAAGGAGGTGTCGATGAAACATTTGTTCAAATTGATAATCTTATTTCCCTGGTTTTACTTTTTCAGCTGGATTGAAAAGGATAATAGAGAAAGTAAATTTTTCCCAATTTTTTACTATTTTTACTGGTTTTACATTCCCCTCTATGCTCTTTTTAGCCTTGCTTGGGCAGTTGTTTCAGTTCTGTTTTTCAATATCGTCTTGAGAAATTTGACAGATATCAAGTTATGGGGCATTTGGTTTCTTTTTATTCTGCTAGCTATTGGTCTGAATAGGTTAACTTATTTCTGTTTCAAAAAAATGCTTCGCTTGAGACGAGAACTAGGGAAGTCTAAAGGCGTGAATAAAGGAAGGTGTAGGAACTAAAAAATGACTGTATCTATGATTTGTTTATGGAGCTATAGATACAGTCGTTTTTATTTTAATCGTGAAACCTGAGAGAAGTGTTCGTCTTGTATAGTGGATTGAATATGGAATAATACAATACAACTTATAAAACATTGGTATAAAATGCTTTAGATCCCCTGATTGATTCGTTCACATTCTATTCCAATCTACTACAATAAAACGATAAGAATTATTATAAATTATAGGTTTGAAAAATCATTAATTTCTTTTTCGAGTATTTTAACTAATGACTCTTCTTTGGTTAGTCGTAATAAGGTTATTCCTTTATCAATCAAATCGGAGTTATGTTGTAGTATTCCCAAGCGTACTTGAGAAAATCCAAGAATATCGTATATTTTTAATTCTTCTGCTAATACCAAAAGTTGTAGGGTGATTGTTTCACATTCTTTGAATAAATGATGTTGAAAATATACAGTGGAGAGATTGGCTAAAAAAGATGATAAAAATACTTTTGTTTCTCGGAAGTATTTATATTTCTCGATGGTTTTCATAATTCTATCAATAAGAAGGGGAAGATTTTCAGAAGGAAAGAAAAAGAGAATGGTTCCAAGTAATTTCAAATCACTAATGTACCATGTATCCATAGGTTCAAGATAGTCCCAAATTTCTTCATACAAATCTTTCAAGACGTGGTTGTTTTTGAATCCTTTAGTTCGTAACTCTGTGACAATTTTTGTATGACGATAGATATTTTGAATAGGAACATCGTGATGTGTCTTAAGATATTTTTGACACTTCTCAGTGAGTTCAACCATTTTTCTAGTATCTTGAAAAGTAGACGGATTTTGGCTCTCTACAATAATATCTCGCCTTTCACTAGGATGGTATTCGTTGCATATATACTTGAATTCTGCTAAGCTCATATCAATTTGTTCAAGAAGAAATACCATGTTTTCAAAACTGGGAATAACTTTACCGTGTTCAATATTTGTTAGAGTTGTTCGATGTATGACTTGTCCACATACATCTTGTTGGGTCAATCCTTTTGACTTTCGAATTTCTTTAAAAATTTGTCCATAATCCCATCTCATATTGTTCCTCCTAGGTAAATGTGAATATTTTCTACATTTATAAAAAACGTAGAAAAAGGTGGTATTATTATATCAAAAAGGAGGGAAAAAGTCATGGGCTTTAAAAAATATTTGAAGAATTTACCGAAAAACTCTGGATTTATTATATCTTTGATTTGGAGTTGGATTCAACTTATCTGGTTTGAAACGTGGTTTTGGGGATAAAGAAATTAGAGTCCATACATAATTAAGTAAAGGAGGAATTTGTATGATATACCATCGTTTAGAATAAGTCTATATTTAAAATAGAAGTTATAAGGAATCTTCTTGAATAAAAAATGAAAGGAAACAGAAAAAATGAAAACTAAAAAATTATTGAAAATGGTTATTCCTGTTTTAATGATAAGTGCTGTTGGAACTACTTTCGTAGAAGCAAATCAGATAGGTGCTTTTAGTAATTTTGTTATTACTACCAGTTATAAGAGAACAGGTTATTTGACCAAAGAAAATGAAGGTGCGGAATATATCATGAACTTAAATCCTTGTAGAAATTTACATCCCATGACTGTTAAGCATCGTATAGTAAATTCTAATGGAGAAGCTCGTAGTGGAGAATCGTTAACAACCTGTGGTACTCGTTCAACTCATGGTAATTGGGCAACGGTTGGCTATGTTTATGCAGCAGATATGGCAAGACAAAATTGGTGGGATTTATCAGCTGCCATTTCAGGTAGTTGGTCACCAAATTAATTCGTAAAGTAGGTATAATTTATGAAGATTCCTCTCTTAACTTTGGCAAGGCATAAATTTGTTTATGTCTTGCTTACTTTGCTTTTTCTTGCTTTGGTTTATCGTGATGTTTTGATGACTTATTTCTTTTTTGATATTCATGCGCCCGATCTAGCTAAATTCGATGGACAAGCAATTAAAAATGACTTATTAAAATCAGCATTAGATTTTCGTATTCTCCAGTTCAATCTAGGTTTTTATCAATCATTTATTATTCCAATCATCATTGTTTTGCTAGGTTTTCAATATATTGAGCTGAAAAATAAAGTTTTACGATTGAGTATTGGAAGAGAAGTGAGTTATCAAGGGTTAAAAAGAAAGTTGACTTTACAAGTTGCAAGTATCCCTTGTGTGATATATTTAGTGACTGTGCTGATAATTGCAATTTTAACTTATTTCTTTGGGACTTTTTCTCCTCTTGAATGGAATTCTCTATTTTCTGATGGGAGTAGTTTACAAAGACTCCTAGATGGAGAGATAACAAGCTATTTGTTCTTTACTTCTGTCCTACTAATCGGTATTTTCATCAATGCAGTCTATTTTTTTAAAATAGTTGATTATTTAGGGAATGTGACTCGTTCGGCAATTGCCTATTTGATGTTTCTATGGCTTGGTTCTATGATGCTCTATAGTATCTTGCCATACTATATGGTTCCTATGACGAGTTTGATGCAAGCTAGCTATGGGGATGTAAGTTTGATGAGACTCTTTACTCCTTATATCCTTTATATTGTCCCCTATATGGTACTTAAAAAATATGAAGATAATGTTTAAGAACTTTAACAATATTTGGCTAAAGAGAAAGATCGTTTTACTACTTCGTATAGTTCTGATGATGATTTTGATTAACTATCTATTGTCAATAGCGGTTCAAAAGCAGGATGTTTTTCTCTTTTTCAAGAGGGAATTGATTTCAATCTTTTCCTATAATGACTATTCTGAAGCGAATTTAGAAATCCCCAAACTCTTGTTAAATCTTTCGCTTTTCATGGTAGGATGGCTCTCTGTCATTTTACTTGAAACTGATTTGGCAGACCATTACCATCACTTGATCCGCTATCAATCAACCTCCTTTTTCGATTATACAAGGAAACGATTGGTTGTCATCTCTAAATTTTTTATTCAAGATTTATTTGTCTGGTTCCTTGGTTTACTTCCTCTAGGAATTCATTTCAAAACAGTCGCACTTTTCTTTTTACTTGCTCAGTTAATGATCTTGTACTTACTACTGTCTTATCTGATAGCACTTATTAGTGCGGGCGCTGGTTTTTCCTTTTTTCTCTATTTTTTAGCATTTGTGGGACAAGAATGGATGATGGATCATATTGTAACAGTGTATTTAGTACTCTTAAGTTTATTAGTTATGTTGATTGTTAGTCGCTTGGAAGAGAAATTTAAGAAAGGATAAACGATGAGACTTGAAATTATAAATGGACAGAAAATTTATGGGAAAAGACCTATTTTAAATGAGTTGAATCTGGTCTTTCAATCAGGAAATATTTATGGTCTTAAAGGTGATAATGGATCTGGTAAGACAGTTCTTTTAAAGATACTTGCTGGTTATATTAAGCTTGATAAAGGAAAAGTTCTTCAAGATGGGGAAGTCTATGGGATAAAAAATCATTATATTCAGGATGCAGGGGTTTTAATTGAAAAAGTCGAGTTTTTATCTCATTTATCCCTTAGAGAAAATTTGGAATTGTTAAGGTGTTTTTCATCTAAAGTTACGGAAAAAAGAATTGCCGATTGGATCCAATATTATGATTTACAGGAATTTGAAGACGTTGAGTACCGTCATTTATCCTTAGGAACGAAACAAAAAATGGCCTTGATTCAAGCCTTTATTGCCGAACCATCTATACTCTTTCTCGATGAACCTATGAATGCTTTAGATGAGAAGAGTGTGAGGTTAACCAAACAGGTCATTTTATCTTACCTGAAAAAAGAAAATAGTCTGGTTATCCTGACGTCACACATATCGGAAGATATTTCAGATCTTTGTACAGATGTATTAGTTGTCGAAAACGGACATATACAATATATAAAGGATATACAATCCTAGGAGGTAGCTTATGGCACATCTAAAATCATTTATTACACGCTATTCTAAGGTCTATATTGGCTTAGTTCTGCTGATCTGGCTGGCTTTCTTCTTTGTTCCTTGGGATAAACCAGTTCTGGGAATATCTATCAATCTCTTAATCATGCAGAAAGTCTTGCTAGTTTTTGGTATTCTGTCTATTTTGATGGCCTTGCTGTCCAAGAAAGTCAGTCTCTTTGTTTTTGGATTGATCTGCTGTTTTTCTCTTTGGATAAATCTATTTATCCTATTTGCGATTTTGCCGATTTTTGTTGGCAATTAAATCATCATAAAAGTCAGAGAGGTTAGCTTGGAAACTAGCCTCTTTTTCCTTTTCAAAATGGGGATTCTTCCTTGAAAATAATCAGTAATTGTGCTAAAATTAAAAGAACATTCTAAAATATTCGGAATTTAAAGTAAGGAAAAACATGGCTAATATTTTAAAAACAATTATCGAAAATGATAAAGGAGAAATCCGTCGTCTGGAAAAGATGGCTGACAAGGTTTTCAAATACGAAGACCAAATGGCTGCTTTGACTGATGACCAACTAAAAGCAAAAACAGTTGAATTTAAAGAACGTTATCAAAATGGAGAATCACTGGATTCATTGCTTTATGAAGCATTTGCGGTTGTCCGTGAGGGTGCCAAACGTGTCCTAGGCCTCTTCCCATATAAGGTTCAGGTCATGGGGGGAATCGTTCTTCACCATGGTGACGTGCCAGAGATGCGTACAGGGGAAGGAAAAACCTTGACTGCGACTATGCCCGTATACCTCAATGCCCTTTCAGGTAAAGGGGTTCACGTAGTTACAGTTAACGAATACCTATCAGAACGTGATGCGACTGAGATGGGTGAATTGTACTCATGGCTTGGTTTGTCAGTAGGGATTAACTTGGCTGCTAAATCTCCAATGGAGAAAAAAGAAGCCTATGAGTGTGATATTACTTACTCAACCAACTCAGAAATCGGATTTGACTACCTTCGTGACAACATGGTCGTTCGTGCTGAAAATATGGTACAACGTCCGCTTAACTATGCCTTGGTCGATGAGGTTGACTCAATCTTGATTGATGAGGCCCGTACACCTTTGATCGTATCAGGTGCTAATGCAGTTGAAACCAGTCAGCTCTACCACATGGCAGACCACTATGTAAAATCTTTGGACAAAGACGACTACATCATCGATGTGCAGTCTAAGACTATTGGTTTGTCTGATTCAGGGATTGACAAGGCTGAAAGCTACTTCAAACTTGAAAATCTCTATGACATCGAAAACGTAGCTCTGACTCACTTTATCGATAACGCCCTTCGTGCCAACTACATCATGCTTCTCGATATTGACTATGTGGTGAGCGAAGAGCAAGAAATCTTGATTGTCGACCAATTTACGGGTCGTACCATGGAAGGTCGTCGTTATTCTGATGGATTGCACCAAGCTATTGAAGCTAAAGAAGGTGTGCCAATTCAGGATGAAACAAAGACCTCTGCCTCAATCACTTACCAAAACCTTTTCCGTATGTACAAGAAATTGTCTGGTATGACGGGTACAGGTAAGACTGAGGAAGAAGAATTCCGTGAAATTTACAACATTCGTGTTATTCCAATTCCAACAAACCGTCCTGTTCAACGTATTGACCACTCAGACCTTCTTTATGCAAGTATCGAGGCTAAGTTTAAGGCGGTTGTCGAAGACGTTAAGGCTCGTTACCAAAAAGGTCAGCCTGTCTTGGTTGGTACAGTAGCGGTTGAAACCAGTGACTATATTTCTAAGAAATTAGTCGCAGCTGGTGTTCCTCACGAAGTCTTGAATGCTAAGAACCACTATAAAGAAGCCCAAATTATCATGAATGCTGGTCAACGTGGTGCCGTTACTATCGCAACCAACATGGCCGGTCGTGGTACCGACATCAAGCTTGGTGAAGGGGTTCGCGAATTAGGTGGACTGTGTGTTATTGGTACAGAGCGTCATGAAAGCCGTCGTATCGATAACCAGCTTCGTGGACGTTCAGGTCGTCAAGGTGATCCAGGTGAGTCACAATTCTACCTATCTCTTGAAGATGATTTGATGAAACGTTTTGGTTCTGAACGCTTGAAGGGAATCTTTGAACGTCTCAACATGTCTGAAGAGGCGATTGAGTCTCGTATGTTGACACGTCAGGTTGAAGCAGCACAAAAACGTGTCGAAGGAAATAACTACGATACCCGTAAACAAGTCCTTCAATACGATGACGTCATGCGTGAGCAACGTGAAATTATTTACGCTCAACGTTACGACGTTATCACTGCAGATCGTGACTTGGCACCTGAAATTCAGTCTATGATTAAACGCACGATTGAACGTGTCGTTGATGGTCATGCGCGTGCCAAACAAGATGAAAAACTAGAAGCGATTTTGAACTTTGCTAAGTACAACTTGCTTCCTGAAGATTCTATTACGATAGAAGACTTGTCAGGCTTGTCTGATAAGGCTATTAAGGAAGAGCTTTTCCAACGTGCCTTGAAGGTTTACGATAGTCAGGTTTCAAAACTACGTGATGAAGAAGCAGTTAAAGAGTTCCAAAAAGTCTTGATTCTACGAGTGGTAGATAACAAGTGGACAGATCATATCGATGCCCTCGATCAATTACGTAACGCGGTTGGACTTCGTGGCTATGCTCAGAACAATCCTGTTGTTGAGTATCAGGCAGAAGGTTTCCGTATGTTTAATGACATGATTGGTTCGATTGAGTTTGATGTGACACGCTTGATGATGAAAGCACAAATTCATGAACAAGAAAGACCACAGGCAGAACACCATATCAGTACAACAGCGACTCGCAATATCGCTGCCCACCAAGCAAATATGCCTGAAGATTTGGATTTGAGCCAGATTGGACGGAATGAACTTTGCCCATGTGGTTCTGGTAAGAAGTTTAAAAACTGTCACGGTAAAAGACAATAAAATGAGATAGTTTAGAGGCGGATACCTTGTGAAAAGTAAATTTTTACTTGGTATCCGTTTGATTTATAAGGAGATGAGTTATGGTATTTACAGCAAAAAGTCCTAAAATTAATATTGAAGAAGTTCGTGCCTTATCAAAATTAGAAGGTCAAGCTTTGGAGAGAAAATCACAGCGCGATCAAGAGCTAGAAGCCATTATACGTGGAGAAGACCAGCGAATTCTCTTGGTAATTGGGCCATGCTCATCTGATAATGAAGAAGCTGTCCTTGAGTACGCTAAGCGTTTGGCAGCTTTGCAAGAAGAAGTAGCAGACCGTATCTTTATGGTTATGCGTGTTTACACTGCTAAACCGCGTACCAACGGAGATGGCTATAAGGGCTTGATTCACCAGCCTAACGCGACAGAAGCGCCTAGTCTTATCAATGGAATTAAGGCTGTTCGCCATCTTCATTATCGTGTCATCACGGAAACCGGTATGACAACAGCTGATGAAATGCTTTATCCTGAAAATCTGCCGCTTGTAGATGATTTGATTTCTTATATGGCGGTTGGTGCCCGTTCAGTTGAAGACCAGCAACACCGCTTTGTGGCAAGTGGGGCAGGATTTTCTACTGGTTTTAAAAATCCAACCTCTGGAAATCTCAATGTCATGTTTAATGGGATTTATGCTGCTCAAAACAAACAAAGTTTCCTTTTCCTAGGAAAAGAAGTGGAAACAACTGGGAACCCGCTTTCGCACGCTATTCTTCGTGGTGCTCTTAATGAGTATGGAAAAAATATTCCCAACTACTATTATGACAATTTAATTGATACCATTGCCCAGTATGAGAAAATGAGCTTGGAAAATCCTTTTATCATCATTGATACCAATCATGACAACTCTGGTAAGCAATACATGGATCAGATTCGAATTGTCCGCCAGACCTTGATTAACCGTGCTTGGAATGAAAAAATCAAGCAGTTCGTTCGTGGTTTTATGATTGAGTCTTATCTGGAAGATGGTCGACAAAATGAGCCAGAAGTATTTGGTAAGTCTATCACAGACCCTTGCCTGGGTTGGGATAACACAGAAGCTCTTGTCAGAGAAATTTACAAAACGTTAGGAGAATAAGATGGCATTTAGTGAAAAAGGTCAAGAAATCGATATGGAAGTCATCAAGGCTGAAACCCAATTGTCTGCGGAAGCCTTGAGACTCAAGGAAAGCCGTGATAGAGAATTGGCAGACATTATTTCAGGGGAAGATGACCGTATCCTCTTGGTGATTGGTCCTTGCTCTTCTGATAATGAAGAGGCGGTCTTGGAATATGCTCGCCGTTTATCCGCCTTGCAAAAGAAGGTAGCGGACAAGATTTTCATGGTTATGCGCGTGTATACTGCTAAGCCTCGTACCAATGGAGACGGCTATAAGGGCTTGGTGCACCAGCCAGATACTTCTAAGGCTCCAAGCCTGATTAACGGTTTGCAGGCTGTGCGCCAGTTGCACTACCGCGTGATTACAGAGACTGGTTTGACGACGGCAGATGAGATGCTTTATCCGTCAAATCTAATCTTGGTGGATGACTTGGTCAGCTATCATGCCGTTGGCGCTCGTTCTGTGGAAGACCAAGAGCACCGCTTTGTGGCTTCTGGGATTGATGCACCAGTAGGGATGAAAAATCCAACCTCTGGAAATTTGGGTGTTATGTTTAACGCCATCTATGCTGCTCAAAACAAGCAAACCTTCCTTTATCATGGGCAGGAAGTTGAGACTTCAGGTAATCCTTTATCCCATGTCATCCTCCGTGGAGCAGTTAACGAGTATGGCAATTATATGCCGAATTACTACTATGAAAACCTACTCCAAGCCATTGAACGCTATGAAACTATGGGACTTGAAAATCCCTTTATCCTCATCGACACCAACCATGATAACTCCGGCAAGCAATATATGGAGCAGATTCGAATTGTTCGTCAGACCTTGCAAAATCGTGATTGGAATGAGAAAATCAAAAAGACAGTTCGAGGCTTTATGATTGAATCTTACCTAGCAGATGGTCGCCAAAACCAACCAGAGGTCTTTGGTTGCTCTATTACTGACCCTTGCCTAGGTTGGGAAAATACAGAGGCCTTGGTAGAAGAGATTTACGCTACCTTGACAAAATAAGTGAAAAGGATGGAGTTGGGGAATCTCAACTCCTTTTGATGAGAATGATAGTTGGACACGGAATTGACATCGAAGAATTGGCTTCGATAGAAAGTGCAGTTACACGACATGAAGGATTTGCTAAGCGCGTGCTGACCGCTAAGGAAATGGAACGGTTTAACAGTCTTAAAGGGCGCAGGCAGATTGAATATTTGGCTGGTCGCTGGTCGGCTAAGGAGGCCTTTTCCAAGGCTCTGGGGACGGGCATTGGCAAGCTTGGTTTTCAGGATTTGGAAGTCTTGAACAATGAACGCGGAGCGCCTTATTTTAGTCAGTCACCATTTTTAGGGAAGATTTGGCTGTCTATCAGCCATACAGATCAGTTTGTGACAGCCAGTGTCATTTTGGAGGAAAATCATGAAAGCTAGTCCGCATAGACCAACCAAGGCTCTGATTCATCTGGGAGCTATTCGACAAAATATTCAGCAAATGGGGGCTCATATCCCTCAAGGAACGCTCAAATTTGCAGTAGTCAAGGCCAATGCCTATGGTCATGGAGCTGTTGCCGTTGCGACGGCTATTCAAGATGATGTTGATGGCTTTTGCGTTTCCAATATTGATGAAGCCATTGAACTCAGACAGGCTGGACTCAGCAAGAAAATCCTTATTTTAGGAGTTTCGGAGCTAGAAGCTGTTGCTCTAGCTAAAGAATACGACATCACCTTGACGGTGGCTGGACTGGAGTGGATTCAATCACTCTTAGATAAGGAAGCGGACCTAACTGGATTGACAGTCCACCTTAAGATTGACTCAGGAATGGGACGGATTGGTTTTAGAGAGGCCGGTGAGGCTGAGCAGGCTCAAGTTTTGCTCCAACAACATGGTGCTCGTGTTGAAGGGATTTTTACCCACTTTGCTACTGCTGATGAGGAATCAGATGACTATTTTAATGAGCAGTTGGAACGGTTTAAAACTATTTTAGCTAGTATGAAAGGTCTTCCAGAGCTGGTTCATGCCAGTAATTCTGCAACGACTCTTTGGCATGCAGAGACTATTTTCAATGCGGTCCGTATGGGAGATGCTATGTATGGCCTTAACCCTAGTGGAGAGGTTTTGGACTTGCCTTATGACTTGACTCCAGCCTTGACCTTGGAATCTGCCTTGGTTCACGTCAAGACAGTTCCAGCTGGGGCTTGCATGGGCTATGGAGCGACATATCAAGCGGATAGCGAGCAAGTCATCGCGACCGTGCCAATCGGCTATGCGGATGGTTGGACACGAGACATGCAGAATTTCTCTGTCTTGGTAGATGGGAAAGCTTGCCCAATTGTCGGCAGGGTTTCGATGGACCAGATCGCTATTCGATTACCTAAGCCTTACCCACTCGGAACTAAGGTAACCTTGATTGGCTCCGACGGAGATAAGGAAATCACTGCAACTCAGGTAGCGACCTACCGTGGGACTATTAACTATGAAGTGGTTTGTCTCCTCAGCGACCGCATTCCGAGAGAATATTATTAGAAAAGAAAGGAGTGGAGCATGAATCTACATCAACCCTTGCATGTCTTACCTGGTGTGGGACCAAAGTCAGCAGAAAAATACGCCAAACTAGGAATTGAAAATTTGCAAGATCTCTTGCTCTACTTTCCTTTCCGTTATGAAGACTTTAAGACCAAGCAAGTGCTGGAGCTGGAAGACGGGGAGAAGGCAGTCCTATCTGGTCAAGTCGTGACTCCTGCCAGTATTCAGTATTATGGTTTCAAGCGCAATCGTCTGCGCTTTAGCCTCAAGCAGGGAGAAGTCGTTTTTGCCGTGAACTTCTTTAACCAACCCTACCTAGCTGATAAGATAGAGTTGGGAGCAACCCTTGCTGTCTTTGGAAAATGGGACCGCGCCAAGGCTAGTCTGACTGGGATGAAGGTCCTGGCTCAGGTGGAAGATGACCTCCAACCTGTCTATCGCTTGGCTCAGGGAATCAGTCAGGCCAGTCTGGTCAAAGTTATCAAGACAGCCTTTGATCAGGGACTGGACCTCTTGATAGAAGAAAATCTTCCCCAGTCTTTGCTGGACAAATACAAACTCATGTCCCGTTGTCAGGCCGTTCGTGCCATGCATTTCCCCAAGGATTTGGCGGAATACAAGCAGGCCCTTCGCCGTATTAAATTTGAGGAACTCTTTTACTTCCAAATGCAATTGCAGACGCTTAAGTCTGAAAATAGAGTTCAGGGAAGCGGTCTGGTTCTGGATTGGTCTCAGGAAAAAGTGACAGAAGTCAAAGAAAGGCTGCCTTTTGCCTTGACCCCAGCTCAAGAAAAGAGTTTGCAGGAAATTTTAACCGATATGAAGTCCGACCACCACATGAATCGTCTTTTGCAAGGGGATGTGGGGAGCGGAAAAACGGTGGTCGCTGGCTTGGCCATGTTTGCGACAGTGACAGCAGGCTACCAGGCAGCCCTCATGGTACCAACAGAAATCCTCGCAGAGCAACACTTTGAGAGTCTACAGAGTCTCTTCCCAGCCCTAAAACTGGCTCTCTTGACAGGTTCCTTGAAAGCTGCAGAAAAGAGAGAAGTCTTGGAGACCATTGCCAAGGGCGAGGCTGATTTGATTATCGGAACTCACGCTCTGATTCAGGATGGAGTAGATTATGCTCGTCTTGGATTGATTATCATCGATGAGCAGCACCGTTTTGGTGTGGGACAAAGGCGTATTTTACGGGAAAAAGGGGACAATCCTGATGTCCTCATGATGACGGCGACTCCCATTCCACGGACGCTGGCCATCACAGCCTTTGGTGATATGGATGTTTCCATTATCGACCAGATGCCAGCAGGGCGGAAGCCTATTGTGACGCGCTGGATCAAGCATGAGCAACTACCTCAGGTCTTGACTTGGTTAGAGGGGGAAATTCAAAAAGGTTCACAAGCCTATGTCATCTCTCCCTTGATTGAAGAATCAGAAGCTCTGGATCTGAAAAATGCTATTGCCTTATCAGAAGAGTTGACGGCTCATTTTGCAGGAAAGGCAGAGGTGGCTCTTCTACATGGTAAGATGAAGAGTGACGAAAAAGACCAGATTATGCAGGAGTTCAAAGAGAGAAAAACAGATATTCTGGTTTCGACAACGGTTATTGAGGTTGGGGTCAACGTTCCCAATGCGACCGTCATGATTATCATGGATGCGGATCGCTTCGGACTCAGCCAGCTTCACCAGCTTAGAGGTCGTGTCGGTCGGGGAGACAAGCAGTCCTATGCTGTTCTCGTTGCCAATCCCAAGACTGATTCTGGGAAAGACCGCATGCGCATCATGACAGAAACGACCAATGGATTTGTTCTTGCTGAGGAAGATTTGAAAATGCGTGGTTCTGGTGAGATTTTTGGAACCAGACAGTCAGGACTTCCAGAATTCCAAGTGGCTGATATTATCGAAGATTTTCCGATTTTAGAAGAAGCCAGAAAGGTTGCTAGCTACATTAGTTCGATAGAAGGCTGGCAAGAGGATCCAGAGTGGCGCATGATTGCCCTTCATTTGGAAAAGAAAGAACATCTAGATTAATACTCTTCGAAAATCAAATTCAAACCACGTTAACTTCGCCTTGCCGTACTCAAGTACAGCCTGCGGCTAGTTTCCTAGTTTGCTCTTTGATTTTCATTGAGTATAAGCTTTCTATAAGGAAATCTTAAGCTAGCTTTCAGGTTTGGCCCTTATACTAGAGTCATCAAAAAGAAGCGAGGACTCTCACATGACAGTAACGATTAAAGTAAATTACCCAAGCACTTTTCAAAAGAAAGAAGCAACAAAATAAGCTTGAATAGGAGAAGAAGAGCGGAACTGCTCTTTTTTCGTTTCTAAAACTACTTTCAGTCAATAGGCTTGAAGGAGGAAAAGCTAAATGCACTTTCTATTTACCCTTCTTTCTTGCATTGATTACATAGATATGCTACAGTTGTGGTAGCGATTACAAAATAAAAGGAGCATGCTATGAAAAATCCAACTTTGTTAGAAGAAATGAAGACTTATCTAGGAAGGGATGAGGTTCCAGAGGACTTTGATGCTTTCTGGGATGAGGAAGTGAAAAAAGTCTCAACTCTTCCATACTACCACTTGGAGGAAAGAGATTTCCACATTCCTCAAGTCAAGTGCTATGAGTTAACATTTGAAGGAAGCAAGGAAGGCAAGGTCTATGCACGCGTCGTTCTTCCAAAGAGTGAGAAGAAGGTTCCGCTAATCTTCCATTTCCATGGTTATATGGGACGTGGCTGGGACTGGGCCGACATGCTAGCCTTCACCGTGGCTGGTTACGGTGTTGTTTCCATGGATGTTCGAGGTCAGTCAGGTTACTCACAAGACGGCTTGCGTTCTCCTCTAGGAAATACGGTTAAGGGGCATATCATCCGTGGTGCTGTGGAAGGTCGGGATCACCTCTTTTATAAGGATGTTTATCTGGATATTTACCAGTTGGTCGAAATTGTTGCTAGTCTGTCTCAGGTTGATGAGAAGCGTCTTTCTAGCTATGGTGCCTCACAAGGAGGGGCTTTGGCCTTGGTTGCAGCAGCGCTCAATCCTCGAATTCAGAAAACAGTTGCCATCTATCCCTTCTTGTCAGACTTCAGACGAGTGCTTGAGATTGGTAATACTAGCGAAGCTTACGACGAACTTTTCCGTTATTTCAAGTTTCACGACCCCTTCCATGAAACAGAGGAGGAAATCATGGCGACCCTGGCCTATATCGATGTGAAAAATCTTGCCCATCGTATCAAGGGTGAGGTTAAGATGATTACGGGCTTGGACGATGATGTTTGCTATCCTATTACCCAGTTTGCGATTTACAACCGTCTGACCTGCGATAAAGCCTATCGCATCATGCCTGAGTATGCCCACGAAGCCATGAATGTATTTGTCAATGACCAAGTCTACAACTGGCTTTGTGGTAGTGAAATTCCTTTTAAGTATGTGAAGTGATGAATGAGAGAGCCTAGTAGCTCTCTTTTTGTATAGAGTCTAGTCAGCAAATATTCTAGTTCATATATACTTTGAAATTCATACTCTTAGAAAATCTCTTCAAACCACGTCAGCTTCGCCTCGCTGTGCGTATGGTTACTGACTTCGTCAGCTTCATCTACAACCTCAAAAACGTGTTTTGAGCTGACTTCGTCAGTTTCATCTACAACCTCAAAACAGTGTTTTGAGCAACCTGCGGCTAGCTTCCTAGCTTGGTCTTTGATTTTCATTGAGTATAAAAACAAATGAATCTCTGTTTTCTTTTTATGGACTATAAATGTTCAGCTGAAACTACTTTTAAGGAGATTATTATATAAAAGAGTTTCTTGAAACTAAAATCTATTATATCACACTGTATTGAAAGCGTTTTAAAAATGAGGTATAATAAATTTGCTAACACTTATAAAAAGTGATAGAATCTTATCTTTATGTATATTTAAAGATAGATTGCTGTAAAAATAGTAGCAGCTATGCGAAATGACAGATAGAGAGAAGGGATTGAAGCTTAGAAAAGGGGAATAATATGATATTTAAGGCATTCAAGACAAAAAAGCAGAGAAAAAGACAAATTGAACTACTTTTGACAGTTTTTTTCGACAGTTTTCTGATTGATTTATTTCTTCACTTATTTGGGATTGTCCCCTTTAAGCTGGATAAGATTCTGATTGTGAGCTTGATTATATTTCCCATTATTTCTACAAGTATTTATGCTTATGAAAAGCTATTTGAAAAAGTGTTCGATAAGGATTGAGCAGGAAGTATGGTGTAAATAGCATAAGCTGATGTCCATCATTTGCTTATAAAGAGATATTTTAGTTTAATTGCAGCGGTGTCCTGGTAGATAAACTAGATTGGCAGGAGTCTGATTGGAGAAAGGAGAGGGGAAATTTGGCACCAATTTGAGATAGTTTGTTTAGTTCATTTTTGTCATTTAAATGAACTGTAGTAAAAGAAAGTTAAGAAAAGACAAACTAAGTGCATTTTCTGGAGTAAATGTCTTATTTCAGAAATCGGGATATAGATATAGAGAGGAACAGTATGAATCGGAATGTTCAAGAACGTAAGTGTCGTTATAGCATTAGGAAACTATCGGTAGGAGCGGTTTCTATGATTGTGGGAGCAGTGGTGTTTGGAACGTCTCCTGTTTTAGCTCAAGAAGGGGCGAGTGAGCAACCTCTGGCAAATGAAACTCAACTTTCGGGGGGGGGGAGCTCAACCCTAACTGATACAGAAAAGAGCCAGCCTTCTGAGGAAGGAGAAAATATAACTCTTCCTGCAGAGCATGTAGAGTCTGTTTCAGAGACTGAACTTTCTGGCAATGAGCAAGAACAAGAAAGGGAAGATAAGCAAGAAGAAAAAATTCCAAGAGATTACTATGCACGAGATTTGGAAAATGTCGAAACAGTGATAGAAAAAGATGACTTAGAGACGAATGATTCAAATGGAAAAAGAGTAGACTTGTCTGATGAATTAGAGAAAGTAAAGGGACTCCAAAATGCAACTGTTCATGTGGAGTTCAAACCGGCTGCTGATGGTCCTAGTTTTTACAATCTCTTTTCTGCTTCCAGTACAACTAAAGTAAATGAGTACTTTACAATGGCAATCAATAATGGGACAGCTTTGATAGAGGGACGTGGAGCTGATGGTAGCCAATTTTATGGAAGTTATACAGATGCGCCTTTGAAGATTAGACCAGGCAAGTATAATTCGGTTACTTTTACTGTTGAAAGACCAAGAAAGGATAGTCCAAATGGTCAGGTTCGTCTTTATGTGAATGGTGTATTATCTCGTACGAATAAAAAGTCAGGGAAATTCCTGGCAGACATGCCAGATGTGGATAAACTCCAGTTAGGTGCAACTAATAGAGCAGGAGAACTGAAGTGGGGCTCAGATCTGTCTATTCGTAATCTGACTGTATACAATCGTGCTCTAACTCCAGAGGAAGTCAAAAAACGTAGCCAGTTATTTGATGTAACAGATATTGAACCATCACTTCCTGAAGGAGCTGTCTTGACAGAAAAGCAAGAGTTGTTTATGAGTGGTGTCAATGATAAGCCAAATAGTGAAGGAATTAAGAGTTATCGGATTCCAGCTTTGCTACGTACGGATAAAGGAACATTACTAGCAGGAGCAGATCAGCGTCGTCTCCACCATTCTGATTGGGGAGATATTGCTATGGTCGTTAGGAGAAGTGAGGATGGGGGAACTACTTGGCAGCCAACCTTAACCTTGACCAACCTGCGAGACAATCCAGAAGCAAAAGATCCGCAGGCACCATCTCCACTTAATATCGATATGGTCTTGGTTCAAGATCATACCACAAAGAGAATTTTTTCAATCTACGATATGTTTCCAGAGGGTCGAGCTGTCTTTGGAATGCCAAACAAACCTCAAAAAGCTTATCAACAAGTTGGAGACAAGCACTATCAATTACTATATAAACAAGGGGAAAATCAAGCATATACTGTTCGAGAAAACGGAGAAGTATATGATGCAAATAATCAAAAAACAGATTATCGCGTTGTAGTGGATCCAAAAGAAGAAGCCTACAGAGATAAGGGTGACCTCTATAAAGGAGAAGAGCTTCTTGGGAATATCTACTTTGCTCCATCTGCTAAAAATCCATTTCGTGTAGCCTATACGAGCTATTTGTGGCTTTCCTATAGTGATGATGATGGGAAAACTTGGTCGAAACCAAGAGATATTACACCATCAATTCGCCAAGATTGGATGAAATTTTTAGGAACAGGTCCAGGTACAGGAATTGTGCTTAGAACAGGAGAGCACAAGGGTCGTATCCTAGTTCCTACTTATACCACCAACGCTATCTCCCATCTAAGCGGATCTCAGTCTTCTCGTTTGATTTATTCAGATGACCATGGAGAAACATGGCAGGCTGGAGCTGCTGTTAATGATGATAGGACAGTAGGCAGAAGGAAAATTCATTCCTCAACTATGAATAATAGTCCTGCCCAAAATACAGAGTCAGTTGCTGTACAGTTAAATAATGGTGATGTGAAACTCTTTATGAGAGGATTAACGGGTTATTTACAGGTTGCCACAAGTAAAGATGGTGGGCAAACTTGGGACAAGGAAATCAAGAGATACAATCAGGTTAAAGATGTTTATGTCCAAATGGCTGCTATTCACACCATGCACGAAGGAAAAGAATACATCATTTTAACCAATTCAGGAGGACCTAAACGGACGAATGGAATGGCTCATTTGGCTCGTGTAGAGGACAACGGAGACTTGACTTGGTTACATCATAGACCAATTCAAAAAGGAGAGTTTGCCTATAATTCGCTTCAAGAATTAGGAAACGGTGAGTATGGTATCTTGTATGAACATACTGAAAAAGGACAAAATGCCTATACCCTATCATTTAGAAAATTTAACTGGGAATTTTTAACAAAAGATCCGGTATATCCAACAAGTGTAACTATCAGGGAAGTTCGTAAATTGGAAACAGAAGAAGAGGATGCAGAACAAGGCATCTTAGCTATGCAATTTGATTCTGAGGTACTAGTGAATTCTATTCCGACTTTGACTTTAGCGAATGGACACAAAGCTACCTTTTTGACACAAGCAGATCAAAAAACTCTACTTTTCACCTTTAATAAAGAAGATGCAGGTCAAGAAATTACAGGTCTACTGGTCGGTAGAATTGACAGTATGCATGACTTACCAGTTACACTAGCTGGTAGTAGAATTCCTGAAGATGCGAAAGAAAATCCTGTCGATACCATGAATACAGTAAGAGAAAATGTATCTGAGGAGATGACAGAAAGGAAGTCAGAGAAGAATCAAGTGTCTATGGAGCCTTCAGACAGAATAGTAGCAAACTCTCCTCTTACTTCTCTTGCTCCTCGTTACCTCCAATCTTATGTAGGAGATGTTATTAAAACTGAGACTAAAGTTCCAATAACGACTGGTTGGAAGCAAGAAAATGGTGCGTGGTATTTTTATACATCTGCTGGTGAAGTGGTGAAAGGCTGGCATCAGGAAGCGGGTAAATGGTACTACTTGAGTTCTACTGGTGCGATGGCAACTGGTTGGGTCAGAGATGGTAACCAATGGTATTATTTGAGTGAGAGCGGAGCAATGTCTACTGGCTGGGTTGAATCCAGTGGTGTGTGGTACTATCTCAATGCTAATGGTTCAATGGCAACTGGTTGGATAAAAGATGGAGACCATTGGTACTATCAGGAATCATCTGGTGCAATGAAGGTAAATCAATGGTTCCAAGTTGGAGACAAATGGTACTATGTTAATGAAAGCGGAAGATTAGCGGTTAATACTATAGTAGATGGTTATCAAGTTAACTCCAATGGGGAGTGGGTCAACTACTAGAACCTTGGATGTTGATGAATAACTGAGACACGTTTTGTCCGTCATAGAGATTAAAAGTTTATTTAGATAGTTTTAGTAGAAATTTCTACTCTAAGAAAAAATCAATTTAGATGAGCTCCTATTGCCGGGTAAATGACTTGCTAGTCGTAAATAAACTGTATATTTCTGACTGGATACTAATAGTCGCAACTTAACAGTTCACTTTAAGTGTTAAAATGCATATAGCTAGCTATTGGTTATATGCGTTTTTGTTTTTAATTATTTTATTTCTTGTCTTGGAATATAGGTAAAGTTATAGTAAAATAAAATTCTGTAAATCATATTGGTAGATATACAAGAAGAGTGTATTGTTGACAATACAGCACATAGAATCCAATATGTCCTTATACTCAAAAAATCAAAGAGCAAATTAGGAAGTTAGCCGTAGCCTGCTCAAAACACCGTTTTGAGGTTGCAGATATAACTGACGAAGTCAGCTCAAGACACTGTTTTGAGGTTGTAGATGAAACTGACGAAGTCAGCTCAAGACACTGTTTTGAGGTTGTAGATGAAACTGACGAAGTCAGTAACATATACACGGCAAGGCTGACCTAGTTTGAAGAGTATGGATCAATCATAACTTATTTGAAGATTTTAAAAGATTGTAAGCTATTATATCTGGATAAATAAGTATTAGAAACTAAAGTGAGGAAAAAGATGTTTTTATATTTAAAAGGTTTAGGAAAATTTCGTATCGCTAACACCAGACGGCTATAGAGTGAACGAGTACGGGGAATGGATCAACTGAACTTGCTTTATGGCATATTGACGAGAAAGCTAGGAGTATAAAAACACTAGAATTCATAGTCTAGGAAGTGGTAAGAGTTCTCTAAAACGGTTGATTTTGTAATCTTTTTTGTAAAATAGAGTCTTTAATAAATAATATGAGCAAGATATATCTCTTTGCAAGTGATTAGGGTCAATAGTTTTTAACTTTCTCACTTCTTTTCCGAATAAATAGATAGAACCATAGAATCTAGCAAAATTAGATTTAAAACTATGGTATAATAGAAGGAGGAAAAGGATGATTCTAAGACATCCGGGCATTAGCCCGACCAATGACTTGGTTGCTAAGAAAATTTTCAGCAACCCAGAAATCACTTGTCAATTTATTCGCGATATGCTGGACTTGCCAGCCAAAAATGTAACCATTTTAGAGGGAAGCAATATTCACGTTTTGCCTTCCCTACCCTACTCGGCACAGGATTTCTATACCAGTATAGACGTCTTGGCAGAGTTAGACAATGGGACACAAGTTATTATTGAGATTCAGGTACATCATCAGAATTTTTTCATCAATCGCCTGTGGGCTTACTTGTGTAGTCAGGTCAATCAAAATCTCGAAAAAATTCGTCAACGAGAAGGTGATACCCACCAGAGTTACAAGCATATCGCACCAGTATACGCTATCGCTATCGTGGACAGTAATTATTTTCAAGATGACTTAGCTTTTCATAGCTTTAGCATGCGCGAGGATACGACAGGTGAGGTCTTAACCATCACAAATAACGGTCAAGCAAACCATCTAGTCAAGATGGCATTCTTGGAATTAAAAAAATACAGAGAAACCAGCAAAGATAGCATTCGCAAACCGTGGTTGGAGTTTTTTGGGAACAAACCCTTTACCCAGCGCCCCGAGCGAGCCATCAGCCAAGCAGATCAACTGCTGGACTACAAGAGCTGGTCCGAGGAGGACAGGAAAATGTTTAGTCAACTACGTATGCGAGAAGAACAAGCCTTGTTAGCACAGGACTATGCCTTGGAACAAGCTGAAGAAAAAGGGTTGGAGAGAGGTCGGGCAGAAGGACTTGAACGTGGAAAACTTTTTGCCTTTCTGGATATGGTTCGCCAAGGACTTCTGACTTCCGAGGTTGCCAGTCAGCAGTTGGGTATGTCAGTATCTGAGTTTGAGGCGTTGTTGTAAGATCAGCAATAATAGACAAGAAAACCATCTGGTTAAGATGGCATTCTTGGAATTAAAAAACTCTAGGCACAAAATCTTAAAAAACACAAACACGCATAGTATCAGGTATTGAACAAGCTTGATACTATGCGTTTTATAGTGCATTGAATCTATATTAGGACACTACAATTCTTAAATCATTGTTAGAAATTAGTTTGAATTTTCCAATCAATTTATTCGATTTTTACATCATTGCATTATATCATGCGACTATTAACCTTGTTTTCTCCTAAAATTGACTTTCTTGTTTTTTTATCTTGTCCACTCGAAACAGGTCTTGCAAGAAATCTACTTATTTTTGAAAGTACTTTTAATGTAGTTGATATAGTTAAAAAGATTTGAAACTAAATTCCAAATTAGAAAAAGGCTTGAAATACTAAAAAAAAAAAGTATACTCTAATTGAAAACGGTAACAAAACTAATTTAGAGTATTTCTCTCTTAAAAGTTCTTGGTGAAACGAGATGTAGAAAGGAGATTTAGCCAAAGAGTCTATTAGTGCTAGAATAATAGATTAGAATTATTTTAGAAAAACTAATACTCAATGAAAATCAAAGAGCAAACTAGGAAACTAGCCGCAGGCTGTACTTGAGTACGGCAAGGCGACGTTGACGCAGTTTGAATTTGATTTTCGAAGAGTATAAGTGAGCAGCTTATAAATTCAATTCCCCAAATAGATTCATACCAGTATCTTTTGCAAAAATAAAGGGCGACTTCCTTCATGAATATCAATTTCATCTATAAGGAAGGTAGCTCATTGAACTAACTTATTTGTTCTGTTTGTCGCTAGAAAAATCAGACCTCCTTGTGAAGATTGAGGAGGTACTGAATGAAAATCAAAGAAGAAACTAGCAAGCTAGTAGCAGATTGCCCAAAACACCGCTTTGAGATTGTAGATAAGACTGACCTATATAATCCAAGGTGAAGCGACTGTGGTTTGAGGAAATTTTCAAAGAGTATAGGCTAGAGAGTGTTGTGTTTTTATGTCCTTCTAGTAGAAAATGCTAGACAGAAGAATGGGGAACTTGGATAGGAAAAAGAGATTGAGAAAGGAGGTTAAAAGAGATGATTATTACAAAAATTAGCCGTTTAGGAACTTATGTGGGAGTAAATCCACATTTTGTAACATTAATAGATTTTCTAGGAAAAACAGGACTAGAAAATTTAACAGAAGGTTCGATTGCTATCGATGGAGATCGATTGTTTGGGAATTGCTTTACTTATCTAGCAGATGGTCAAGCAGGGGCTTTCTTTGAAACACACCAAAAATATTTGGATATTCATTTAGTTTTGGAAAACGAAGAAGCCATGGCTGTTACATCGCCGGAAAATGTAAACGTTACCCAAGAATATGATGAAGAGAAGGATATTGAATTATACACAGGGAAAGTGGAACAGTTGGTTCATTTGAGAGCTGGCGAATACCTCATCACTTTTCCAGAAGATTTACATCAACCCAAGGTTCGTATAAATGATGAACCTGTGAAAAAAGTTGTCTTTAAAGTTGCGATTTCTTAATGTAGAAAGGGAAGAACGATGAAAAAAATGAGAAAGTTTTTATGTCTAGCTGGAGTTGCGCTAGCAGCCGTTGCCTTGGTAGCTTGTTCAGGAAAAAAAGAAGCTACAACTAGTACTGAACCACCGACAGAATTATCTGGTGAGATTACAATGTGGCACTCCTTTACTCAAGGCCCCCGTTTAGAAAGTATTCAAAAATCAGCAGATGCTTTCATGCAAAAGCATCCGAAAACGAAAATCAAGATTGAAACATTTTCTTGGAATGACTTCTATACTAAATGGACTACAGGTTTAGCAAATGGAAATGTGCCAGATATTAGTACAGCTCTTCCTAACCAAGTAATGGAAATGGTCAACTCAGATGCTTTGGTTCCGCTAAATGATTCTATCAAGCGTATTGGACAGGATAAATTTAACGAAACTGCCTTAAATGAGGCAAAAATCGGAGATGATTACTACTCTGTTCCTCTTTATTCACATGCACAAGTCATGTGGGTTAGAACAGATTTGTTAAAAGAACATAATATTGAGGTTCCTAAAACTTGGGATCAACTCTATGAAGCTTCTAAAAAATTGAAAGAAGCTGGAGTTTATGGCTTGTCTGTTCCGTTCGGAACAAATGACTTAATGGCAACACGTTTCTTGAACTTCTACGTACGTAGTGGTGGGGGAAGCCTCTTAACAAAAGATCTTAAAGCAGACTTGACAAGCCAACTTGCTCAAGATGGTATTAAATACTGGGTTAAAATGTATAAAGAAATTTCACCTCAAGATTCTTTGAACTTTAATGTCCTTCAACAAGCTACCTTGTTCTATCAAGGAAAAACAGCATTTGACTTTAACTCTGGCTTCCATATTGGAGGAATCAATGCCAACAGTCCTCAATTGATTGATTCAATTGATGCTTATCCTATTCCAAAAATCAAAGAGTCTGATAAAGATCAAGGAATTGAAACCTCAAATATTCCAATGGTTGTTTGGAAAAATTCAAAACACCCAGAAGTTGCTAAAGCATTCTTAGAATCACTTTATAATGAAGAAGACTACGTTAAATTCCTTGATTCAACTCCAGTAGGTATGTTGCCAACTATTAAGGGGATTAGCGATTCTGCAGCCTATAAAGAAAATGAAACTCGTAAGAAATTTAAACATGCTGAAGAAGTAATTACTGAAGCTGTTAAAAAAGGTACTGCTATTGGTTATGAAAATGGACCAAGTGTACAAGCTGGTATGTTGACTAACCAACACATTATTGAACAAATGTTCCAAGATATCATTACAAATGGAACAGACCCTATGAAAGCAGCAAAAGAAGCAGAAAAACAATTAAATGATTTATTTGAGGCTGTTCAGTAGATGTAAAAGACTAGAAAATAGGTGGGCTAGTGAGCTGAAAAGCCCTAGCCCAATCTTGTAAAAGAAGGGAGAAGGAGAATGGTTAAAGAACGTAATTTAACTCGCTGGATATTTGTTTTGCCAGCTATGATTATCGTAGGATTACTCTTTGTTTATCCGTTTTTCTCGAGTATTTTTTATAGCTTTACCAATAAGCATTTGATTATGCCCAATTATAAATTTGTTGGTTTAGCTAACTATAAAGCTGTGCTATCAGATCCCAACTTCTTTAATGCGTTCTTTAATTCAATTAAGTGGACCATTTTCTCATTAGTTGGTCAAGTTTTAGTAGGGTTTGTATTGGCTTTAGCTCTTCACAGAGTACGCCACTTCAAGAAATTATATAGGACCTTATTGATTGTTCCTTGGGCATTTCCTACAATCGTTATTGCCTTCTCTTGGCAATGGATTCTAAACGGGGTTTATGGCTATTTACCTAATCTAATCGTAAAATTAGGTTTAATGGAACATACGCCTGCATTTTTGACAGATAGTACATGGGCATTCCTATGTTTGGTGTTTATCAACATTTGGTTTGGAGCGCCGATGATTATGGTTAATGTGCTTTCAGCTTTGCAAACAGTACCCGAAGAACAATTTGAGGCTGCTAAGATAGATGGTGCTTCAAGTTGGCAAGTTTTCAAATTTATCGTCTTTCCACATATTAAAGTGGTTGTAGGGCTTCTAGTTGTTTTGAGAACTGTATGGATCTTTAATAACTTTGATATCATCTATCTTATTACTGGTGGTGGACCGGCTAATGCCACAACGACGCTTCCAATTTTTGCTTACAACCTAGGGTGGGGAACTAAATTGTTGGGTCGTGCTTCAGCAGTCACAGTATTGCTCTTTATCTTCTTGGTGGCGATTTGCTTTATCTACTTTGCTATCATCAGTAAGTGGGAAAAGGAGGGTAGAAAATAATGAAGAAGAAATCCGGTATTTATTTAGATATTCTCTCACATGTACTCTTGATTGGTGCGACCATTGTTGCAATTTTCCCATTGGTATGGATTATCATATCTTCTGTCAAGGGTAAAGGGGAATTAACTCAGTATCCAACACGATTTTGGCCTGAACAATTTACATTAGATTATTTCACTCATGTTATCAACGATTTGCACTTTATTGATAACATTCGAAATAGTTTAATCATTGCCTTAGCTACAACTGTTATTGCGATTATTATTTCTGCTATGGCAGCCTACGGTATTGTTCGATTCTTCCCTAAATTGGGAGCAATCATGTCAAGATTACTGGTCATTACCTACATTTTCCCACCAATTTTGTTAGCAATTCCCTATTCAATTGCCATTGCTAAAGTTGGGTTAACAAATAGTTTATTTGGCTTGATGATGGTTTATCTATCTTTTAGTGTTCCATATGCAGTTTGGCTCTTAGTTGGATTTTTCCAAACAGTTCCAATTGGAATTGAAGAAGCAGCTCGAATTGATGGTGCAAATAAATTTGTTACGTTTTATAAAGTTGTACTACCAATTGTAGCACCAGGTATTGTAGCAACAGCTATTTATACATTTATCAATGCCTGGAATGAATTCTTGTATGCCTTGATTTTGATTAACAATACAGGAAAGATGACAGTAGCAGTAGCCCTTCGATCACTTAATGGTTCAGAAATCTTAGACTGGGGAGATATGATGGCAGCATCTGTTATTGTAGTTCTTCCATCAATCATTTTCTTCTCTATCATCCAAAATAAGATTGCAAGTGGATTGTCAGAAGGATCTGTGAAGTAATACTCAATGAAAATCAAAGAGCAAACTAGGAAACTAGCCGCAGGTTGCTCAAAGTACAGCTTTGAGGTTGCAGATAAAACTGACGAAGTCAGCTCAAAACACGTTTTTGAGGCTGTAGATGAAGCTGACGAAGTCAGCTCAAAACATGTTTTTGAGGTTGTAGATGAAACTGACGAAGTCAGTAACCATACGCACAGCAAGGCGACGCTGACGTGGTTTGAAGAGATTTTTGAAGAGTATAAGTTAAAATTAGAAAGTTTATTCAATAATAAAGGAGAAAAAACATGGTTAAATACGGTGTTGTTGGAACAGGGTATTTTGGAGCTGAATTGGCTCGCTATATGCAAAAGAATGATGGAGCAGAGATTACTCTTCTCTATGATCCAGATAATGCAGAGGCAATTGCAGAAGAATTGGGAGCAAAAGTAGCAAGTTCCTTAGATGAGTTGGTTTCTAGCGATGAAGTCGATTGTGTTATTGTCGCAACTCCAAATAATCTTCATAAGGAACCGGTTATTAAGGCTGCACAGCATGGTAAAAATGTTTTCTGTGAAAAACCAATTGCGCTTTCTTATCAAGATTGTCGCGAGATGGTAGATGTATGTAAAGAAAACAATGTAACCTTCATGGCAGGACATATTATGAACTTCTTTAATGGTGTCCATCATGCAAAAGAACTCATTAATCAAGGAGTCATCGGAGACGTTCTATATTGTCACACAGCTCGTAATGGTTGGGAAGAACAACAACCGTCAGTATCATGGAAAAAAATTCGTGAAAAATCAGGTGGTCACTTGTATCACCACATCCATGAGTTGGATTGTGTTCAATTCCTTATGGGGGGCATGCCTGAGACTGTAACCATGACAGGTGGAAATGTAGCCCATGAAGGTGAACATTTCGGTGATGAAGATGATATGATTTTTGTCAATATGGAATTTTCTAATAAGCGTTTTGCCTTGTTAGAATGGGGGTCAGCTTATCGTTGGGGTGAACATTATGTCTTAATTCAAGGAACCAAAGGTGCCATCCGCTTAGACTTATTCAACTGTAAAGGAACTCTTAAGCTAGATGGACAAGAAAGTTATTTCTTGATTCACGAATCGCAAGAAGAAGATGATGATCGGACTCGTATCTATCATAGTACAGAGATGGATGGAGCAATTGCTTATGGTAAACCAGGTAAACGCACTCCATTATGGCTATCATCTGTCATTGATAAAGAAATGCGCTATCTGCATGAGATTATGCAAGGAGCTCCAGTATCAGAAGAATTTGCAAAACTATTGACAGGTGAAGCTGCCCTAGAAGCAATTGCTACTGCAGATGCTTGTACCCAGTCTATGTTTGAAGATCGCAAAGTAAAATTGTCAGAAATTGTAAACTAAATTTTGGTATTCTCCTATTATAGGTCGACTTGCTCCTCTGAAAGTACTTTTAGAGGAGCTGTTTGACTTGGCTAGTTTTTGAAACTGAAATCTATTATACTACAAACTGTTGAAAGCGTTTTATTTTTGAGGTATAATAATCTCATAGAAACAAAGAAAAAGGAAAAGGAGGAAAGAGGATGCCACAGATTAGCAAAGAAGCCTTGATTGAGCAAATCAAAGATGGAATCATCGTTTCTTGTCAGGCTCTTCCTCATGAACCGCTTTATACAGAAGCGGGAGGGGTGATTCCCTTGCTGGTCAAAGCGGCTGAGCAAGGTGGAGCAGTCGGTATCCGAGCCAATAGTGTTCGCGATATCAAGGAAATCAAGGAAGTCACCAAACTTCCGATTATTGGGATAATCAAACGAGATTATCCACCTCATGAACCCTTCATCACGGCTACCATGAAAGAAGTTGATGAATTGGCAGAACTGGACATCGAGGTGATTGCTCTGGATTGTACCAAGCGTGAACGCTACGATGGCTTGGAAATTCAAGAGTTCATTCGTCAGGTTAAGGAGAAATATCCTAACCAGCTCTTGATGGCTGATACAAGTACTTTCGAAGAAGGACTAGCAGCAGTAGAAGCAGGAATTGACTTTGTCGGAACAACCTTGTCAGGATACACATCCTACAGTCCAAAAGTGGACGGTCCAGATTTTGAACTCATCAAAAAACTCTGCGATGCTGGTGTAGATGTCATTGCAGAAGGGAAAATTCATACACCAGAACAAGCCAAACAAATCCTTGAATATGGAGTGCGAGGCATCGTTGTTGGTGGCGCTATTACTAGACCAAAAGAGATTACAGAACGCTTCGTTGCTGGTCTCAAATAACACAATCTGAAAAAAGAGGAGAGTGGTGGATGAGTAGGATAAAATGAAATCGCATACAAGAAATAAAGAACTCATTATCCAAGTTGGATACGCTTATAAAATAGGAGAATACAAATGAAATTTAGAAAATTAGCTTGTACAGTACTTGCGAGTGCTGCGGTTCTTGGTCTTGCTGCTTGTGGCAATTCTGGCGGAAGTAAAGATGCTGGCAAATCAGGTGGTGACGGTGCCAAAACAGAAATCACTTGGTGGGCATTCCCAGTATTTACCCAAGAAAAAACTGGTGACGGTGTTGGAACTTATGAAAAATCAATCATCGAAGCGTTTGAAAAAGCAAATCCAGATGTAAAAGTGAAATTGGAAACCATCGACTTCAAGTCAGGCCCTGAAAAAATCACAACAGCTATCGAAGCTGGAACAGCTCCAGATGTACTCTTTGATGCACCAGGACGTATCATCCAATACGGTAAAAACGGTAAATTGGCTGAGTTGAACGACCTTTTCACAGATGAATTTGTTAAAGATGTCAACAATGAAAACATCGTACAAGCAAGTAAAGCTGGAGACAAGGCTTACATGTATCCAATTAGTTCTGCCCCATTCTACATGGCAATGAACAAGAAAATGTTAGAAGATGCTGGAGTTGCAAACCTTGTAAAAGAAGGTTGGACAACTGATGATTTTGAAAAAGTATTGAAAGCGCTCAAAGACAAGGGTTACACACCAGGTTCATTGTTCAGTTCTGGTCAAGGGGGAGACCAAGGAACACGTGCCTTTATCTCTAACCTTTATAGCGGTTCTGTAACAGATGAAAAAGTTAGCAAATATACAACTGATGATCCTAAATTCGTCAAAGGTCTTGAAAAAGCAACTAGCTGGATTAAAGACAATTTGCTCAATAATGGTTCACAATTTGACGGTGGGGCAGATATCCAAAACTTTGCCAACGGTCAAACATCTTACACAATCCTTTGGGCACCAGCTCAAAATGGTATCCAAGCTAAACTTTTAGAAGCAAGTAAGGTAGAAGTGGTAGAAGTACCATTCCCATCAGACGAAGGTAAGCCAGCTCTTGAATACCTTGTAAACGGATTTGCAGTATTCAACAACAAAGACGACAAGAAAGTCGCTGCATCTAAGAAATTTGTTCAATTTATCGCAGATGACAAAGAGTGGGGTCCAAAAGACGTAGTTCGTACAGGTGCTTTCCCAGTCCGTACTTCATTTGGAAAACTTTATGAAGACAAACGCATGGAAACAATCAGCAGCTGGACTCAATACTACTCACCATACTACAACACTATTGATGGATTTGCTGAAATGAGAACACTTTGGTTCCCAATGTTGCAATCTGTATCAAATGGTGACGAAAAACCAGCGGACGCTTTGAAAGCCTTCACTGAAAAAGCGAACGAAACAATCAAAAAAGCTATGAAACAATAGTCCTTAGTCATTCTATAAAAAGTAGTTTTTTAAAGAATCTAAGAGTGTATACCCCCTTTTCCCTCTACACAGATAGTGTAAGAAAAGGGGGGCTTTTGTTTAAAATGTAAGGAACTGTCACGAAATTAAAATGAAGTTCTTACATAAGCGAATCATAAAAAATTTCATTTTGATTTTAAAACAGTTCAAGAAAGTCAAAAAATTATTCTATTTGAAAGAGAGGTGCCGACTGTGAAAGTCAATAAAATCCGTATGAGGGAAACAGTGATTTCCTATGCTTTCCTAGCACCAGTGTTGTTCTTCTTTATTATCTTTGTTTTAGTACCAATGATTATGGGCTTCATCACAAGTTTCTTTAACTACTCTATGACTAGTTTTGAATTTGTGGGCTTAGATAACTATGTCCGTATGTTTAAAGATCCTGTCTTTACAAAATCTCTGATTAACACAGTTATTTTGGTTGTTGGCTCTGTACCGATTGTTGTTCTCTTCTCGCTCTTTGTAGCGTCACAGACCTACCATCAAAATGCTATTGCTAGATCCTTTTACCGTTTTGTCTTCTTCCTTCCAGTTGTAACAGGTAGTGTTGCCGTAACAGTTGTTTGGAAATGGATTTATGATCCGCTATCAGGTATCTTAAACTTTGTTTTGAAATCTAGTCATATCATTACACAAAATATTTCATGGCTGGGCGACAAGCACTGGGCATTGCTGGCGATTATGATTATCCTCTTGACAACGTCTGTTGGTCAACCGATTATCCTCTACATCGCAGCTATGGGGAATATTGACAATTCATTGGTTGAAGCAGCTCGTGTTGATGGTGCAACTGAATTTCAAGTTTTCTGGAAGATTAAATGGCCAAGCCTTCTTCCAACAACTCTTTATATCGCAATCATCACGACCATCAACTCCTTCCAAGTTTTCGCCTTGATTCAATTGTTGACATCTGGTGGGCCAAACTACTCTACAAGTACCTTGATGTACTACCTGTACGAAAAAGCCTTCCAATTGACAGAATACGGTTATGCTAACACCATCGGTGTCTTCTTGGCAGTCATGATTGCGATCGTAAGCTTTGTTCAATTTAAGGCGCTCGGAAACGACGTAGAATACTAAAGAAAGGAGACAGCTATGCAATCTACAGAAAAAAAACCATTAACAGCCTTTACTGTTATTTCAACAATCATTTTGCTCTTGTTGACTGTGCTGTTCATCTTTCCATTCTACTGGATTTTGACAGGGGCATTCAAATCACAACCTGATACCATTATGATTCCGCCACAATGGTTCCCTAAAATGCCAACCATGGAAAACTTCCAACAACTTATGGTGCAGAACCCTGCCTTGCAATGGATGTGGAACTCAGTATTTATCTCATTGGTAACCATGTTCTTAGTTTGTGCAACCTCATCTCTAGCAGGTTATGTATTGGCTAAAAAACGTTTCTATGGTCAACGCATTCTCTTCGCTATCTTCATCGCTGCTATGGCGCTTCCAAAACAAGTTGTCCTTGTACCATTGGTACGTATCGTCAACTTCATGGGAATTCATGACACTCTTTGGGCAGTTATCTTGCCTTTGATTGGATGGCCATTCGGTGTCTTCCTCATGAAACAATTCAGTGAAAATATCCCTACAGAGTTGCTTGAATCAGCTAAAATTGACGGTTGTGGTGAGATTCGTACCTTCTGGAGCGTAGCCTTCCCGATTGTGAAACCAGGGTTTGCAGCCCTTGCAATCTTCACCTTCATCAACACTTGGAACGACTACTTCATGCAGTTGGTAATGTTGACTTCACGTAACAATTTGACTATTTCACTTGGGGTTGCGACCATGCAGGCTGAAATGGCAACCAACTATGGTTTGATTATGGCAGGGGCTGCTCTTGCTGCTGTTCCAATCGTAACAGTCTTCCTAGTCTTCCAAAAATCCTTCACACAAGGGATTACTATGGGAGCGGTCAAAGGATAATACTCTGCGAAAATCGAATGCAAACTAGGTCAGCGTCACCTGGCCATACTTAAGTATTGCCTGCGGTTAGCATCCTAGTTTGTTCTTCAATTTTCATTGAGTACAGGAAAATCAATCTATTAAGATATAGAAGTATATTTTATAGATTTAGAGAATATAGAGGTTATAAGTGTCTACAAAATGGAGGGTATGCAGTTACTTTATGAAATTTTGTCAGACACTTATAAACTTAAGAATGCTTTTAGTTAACTATCAGAAACGAAGGAAAGAGTATGATTTTTGACGATTTGAAAAATATTACCTTTTACAAAGGGATTCATCCCAATTTAGATAAGGCTATCGACTATCTCTACCAACATCGTAAAGATTCTTTCGAGTTAGGAAAGTATGAGATTGATGGAGACAAGGTCTTTCTAGTTGTTCAGGAAAATGTCCTCAATCAAGCTGAAAATGACCAGTTTGAACATCACAAGAACTATGCAGATTTGCATTTGCTGGTAGAAGGGCATGAATATTCGAGCTACGGTTCACGTATCAAAGATGAAGCAGTAGCATTTGACGAAGCGAGTGACATTGGCTTTGTTCATTGTCATGAACACTACCCACTCTTGTTGGGTTATCACAATTTTGCGATTTTCTTCCCAGGAGAACCACATCAGCCAAATGGCTATGCAGGTATGGAAGAGAAGGTTCGCAAGTATTTGTTTAAAATTTTGATTGATTAAAAATAGGATGAATTGTCTTTTTGTAAATCTTTGACAATAATCTACCATAAAATTGCTCTTTTGAGGTAGAGAAATGAGCTCTTATTGTCAGTATCTTTATTCAGAAATACTATTGGTATGGCAGGATTGAAGTTCAGCAAAGTCTTTATGGCTGCGGGAGCAAGAGTAGGATCACTGATCAAGATTTATGGAAGGATTTTACAAATAGCTGTGAATCTAGTTGATGTATATGGTTGTATAAACTTTTAAAACGAGAGAATGAAAGCACTTTGTATTTTTTTATTAAAAGCACTTTGTATTTTTTTATTGAATATGTTAGCTTGGACAGTGCTTGCAATGATAGTCCGTGGAGGGCTAGATGGATTTAATGAGCATACTTGGAGTAGTATTTTAGTTGCTTCGCTGTCCGGGATATATATAGATTATATGTCCATAGATAAAAATAGAAAAAAGTCCAAAAGAAAAAAGAAAAAATAGCTTTGTTCATGGTAGGGACTTATGAAAGCTTTACTGATAAAAAAGAAAATAGTTTACAAAGAAAAATGATGGGGGAGCAAAGATGTCACAAAAAGGAAGAAGTCTCATCAAGGCTGCATTTGATACAGATAATTTTCTAATGCGAATTAGTGAGAAGGTTTTAGATATTGTAACAGTCAATCTTCTCTTTGTAGTAACTTGTTTGCCAATCGTAACGATTGGAGTGGCTAAAATCAGCCTCTACGAGACCATGTTCGAAGTTAAGAAGAGCAGACGTGTGCCTGTCTTTAGAATCTATTTAAGAGCTTTCAAGCAAAATCTGAAGCTCGGTCTTCAGTTAGGTCTGCTTGAGTTGGGCATTGTTTCATTAAGCCTTCTAGATCTTTATCTTTTCTGGAGTCAAACAGCTCTGCCCTTTCAATTGGTTAAAGCTATTTGTCTAGGTATTCTGATTTTCCTTACTATTGTGATGTTGGCTAGCTATCCTATCGCGGCACGTTATGACCTATCTTGGAAAGAAATTCTCCAAAAAGGATTGATGTTGGCTAGTTTTAATGCTCCTTGGTTTATCTTGATGATTGCAATTATCTTTTTGATTTTGATGATTCTATATCTATCAGCCTTTACCCTTCTATTGGGAGGATCAGCTTTTATTCTCTTTGGTTTTGGACTTCTTGCTTTTTTACAAGTGGGAGTGATGGAAAAGCTATTTGCTAAGTATGAGTAAGGGGTGCAATTATTTCTGAAACTACTTTCAAACGCTCCAGGCGCTATTCTATAAGCAAGAAACTAAAATCTAAGTGTCTATAAGATATTGAAAGCCTTTTCGGTAAAGTGTATACTAAAGAAGTAAAGAAAGAATCTGCTTTAGCAGAAAATAAAAATAATAGGAGAAAATCTATGTCAGATTTGAAAAAATACGAAGGTGTCATTCCAGCCTTCTACGCATGTTATGATGATCAAGGAGAAGTAAGTCCAGAGCGTACGCGTGCCTTGGTTCAATACTTCATTGATAAAGGTGTTCAAGGTCTTTATGTCAATGGTTCTTCTGGTGAATGTATTTACCAAAGTGTTGAAGACCGCAAGTTAATCTTGGAAGAAGTGATGGCAGTTGCCAAAGGGAAATTAACTATTATTGCCCATGTTGCTTGCAATAATACTAAAGATAGTATGGAACTAGCTCGCCATGCAGAAAGCTTGGGTGTAGATGCCATTGCAACGATTCCACCAATTTATTTCCGCTTGCCAGAATACTCAGTCGCTAAATACTGGAATGACATTAGTGCTGCAGCTCCAAACACAGACTATGTCATCTACAACATTCCTCAATTGGCAGGTGTTGCTCTGACTCCAAGTCTTTATACTGAAATGTTGAAGAATCCTCGTGTTATCGGTGTGAAGAACTCTTCTATGCCAGTTCAAGATATCCAAACTTTTGTGAGCCTTGGTGGGGAAGACCATATCGTCTTTAACGGTCCAGATGAACAGTTCTTAGGTGGTCGCCTCATGGGTGCCAAAGCTGGTATTGGTGGTACTTATGGTGCTATGCCAGAACTTTTCTTGAAACTCAATCAGTTGATTGCGGATAAAGATTTGGAAACAGCGCGTGAATTACAGTATGCTATCAACGCTATCATTGGTAAACTCACTGCTGCACATGGAAATATGTACGGTGTGATTAAGGAAGTCTTGAAGATCAATGAAGGCTTGAATATTGGTTCTGTTCGTTCACCATTGACACCAGTGACTGAAGACGATCGTCCAGTTGTAGAAGCAGCTGCAGCCTTGATTCGTGAAACCAAGGAGCGCTTCCTCTAATCCATAAGGAGGTATTTATGACACACTATGTTGCAATTGATATCGGTGGAACCAACATCAAATATGGTTTGGTTGATCAAGAGGGGCAACTTCTTGAATCGCATGAAATGCCAACAGAGGCGCATAAGGGTGGACCTCATATCTTACAAAAGACCAAAGATATCGTAGCTAGCTATTTAGAACAAGGCCCAGTAGCAGGTGTTGCCATTTCTTCTGCAGGAATGGTGGATCCTGATAAGGGGGAAATTTTCTACGCTGGACCTCAGATTCCAAATTATGCAGGAACCCAGTTCAAGAAGGAAATCGAAGAAAGCTTTGCTATTCCTTGTGAGATTGAAAATGATGTCAACTGTGCAGGTCTGGCTGAGGCAGTATCTGGTTCAGGTAAGGGAGCAAGTGTCACCCTTTGCTTGACCATTGGAACAGGTATCGGTGGTTGCTTGATTATGGATGGGAAAGTCTTCCATGGTTTTAGCAATTCGGCCTGTGAAGTCGGGTATATGCATATGCAAGATGGAGCTTTTCAGGATCTCGCTTCTACCACAGCCTTGGTGGAGTATGTAGCAACATCTCATGGAGAAGATGTTGATCAGTGGAATGGCCGACGCATTTTCAAGGAAGCCACTGAAGGCAATAAACTCTGCATGGAAGGTATTGACCGCATGGTAGACTATCTAGGAAAAGGTCTGGCAAATATTTGCTATGTTGCCAATCCAGAAGTGGTTATTCTTGGTGGTGGTATCATGGGGCAAGAGGCTATCCTCAAACCTAAGATCCGCACAGCCTTGAAAGAGGCTTTGGTACCAAGTTTAGCAGAAAAAACACGATTAGAATTTGCCCATCACCAGAATACAGCAGGTATGCTTGGTGCATATTATCATTTTAAGACAAAACAATCCTAGTTTGGCTCAGCCAAACTAGGATTTTCTGACACGTTTTTGTCTACGATAGCCGTTGAGTTTCTTATTTTCCCAGTAGCTATTAAAGATTTTTTCCTTGCTTTCGCGATTGATTTCCAAAAAGTAGGCATAAATCAAATCGATAAAGAAGAGCATAGGAAGTTGAGCGGATATTCGTTGGATGTAGGAAGGTTGGCTGTGGCTAGCAACGAGAACGGTCTCTGTATAGGTCTGGCTATCTTTATTGGGAACACTTGAAAAGAGTACAGTCTTTGCCCCCATCTCCTTGGCATCTAGTAGACTATCTAAAATAGAAGGTGTTGTACCAGAAAGTGAGAAACCAAGTACGAGACAATTTTCGTCCATAATACTGGTTGTCCAGGCAAAGCCGTCTTGATCGGTCAAAGCTTCGCAGACCACACCCAGACGCATGAAGCGCAATTTCATTTCACGAGCAACAAGGCCAGAACTCCCTGTTCCGAAGAAGTAGACACGCTCAGCATCTTCGATTAATTGGGCAATTCGTTCTAGTTGGACTTCGTCAATCAAGTCTTGTGTTTGTTCCCTCATATTGCTATAGCTTCTGAGGACTCGTTTGGTCAGTGGACTGTGCTTGGAGACTTGGTTGGCTTGTTTCTCTGCTTGGTGTTGGTATTGGAAAATGAATTCTCGGTAGCCAGTAAAGCCACACTTTTTAGCAAAGCGAGTTAGTGCGGCTTGGGAGATATGTAATTTCTGAGTGACTTGTTGAGAAGATAAATCATCTGTAATCGTTTCAGCTTGCAAAAAATAGCGAGCGATTTCTTGCTCTAGGTCTGTCATTTCTTCAAAATGTGAATCAATGACAGTTGCGATATCTGGTTTGTCCATAGGGAAGGCTCCTTTAAATGAGTCGTATTGGAAAAAGGATAGATTATTGAACTTTTACATTCATTATAACATATAATATAGGGATGAATAAATAAAAACGTATCTTGCCGTAAAAACGAAAAAAGCTTCTTTCTTTTCCATAATTTTCTGCTCAAATTATGGTACAATTAAGAGTAAGATTTTAATTATACTCTTCGAAAATCCAATTCAAACTGCGTCAGCGTTGCCTTGCCGTACTCAAGTACAGCCTGCGGCTAGCTTCCTAGTTTGCTCTTTGATTTTCATTGAGTATTAGAAATGAGACTGATTTGTATGAGAAAATTTAACAGCCATTCGATTCCGATTCGGCTTAATTTATTGTTTTCAATCGTCATTTTACTCTTTATGACCATTATTGGTCGTTTGTTGTATATGCAGGTTTTGAACAAGGATTTTTACGAAAAAAAGCTAGCCTCAGCTAGTCAGACCAAGGTCACAACCAGTTCTGCCCGTGGGGAAATTTATGATGCTAGTGGAAAACCTTTGGTAGAAAATACGTTAAAGCAGGTTGTTTCCTTTACGCGTAGTAATAAAATGACGGCTAAAGATCTGAAAGAAATCGCTAGTCAGTTGCTTGGATATGTGAGTATCAGTTCGCCCAATTTGACAGAACGCCAGTTGGCTGATTACTATTTGGCTGATCCTGAAATCTATAAAAAAACAGTGGAGGCTCTCCCAAGTGAGAAACGCTTGGATTCAGATGGCAATCGCCTATCCGAATCAGAACTGTATAACAATGCGGTCGATAGTGTCCAAGCGAGTCAACTAAACTATACAGAGGATGATAAGAAAGAAATCTATCTTTTTAGTCAGTTAAATGCCGTTGGAAACTTTGCGACAGGAACCATTGTGACAGATGCTCTGACAGATACCCAGATTGCTCTGATTGCCTCTGCTTCGAAACAATTACCCGGCATCAGTATCTCAACTTCGTGGGATCGAAAAGTTTTAGAGACTTCCCTGTCTTCTATAGTAGGTAGTGTATCCAGTGAAAAGGCTGGTCTCCCAGCGGAAGAAGCAGAGGCTTATCTTAAAAAAGGTTATTCTCTAAATGACCGTGTTGGGACCTCTTATCTAGAAAAGCAATACGAGGAAACCTTGCAAGGTAAACGCTCAGTGAAGGAAATTCATCTAGACAAGTACGGAAACATGGAAAGTGTCGAAAATATCGAAGCTGGTACGAAAGGGAATAATATTAAACTGACCATTGATTTGGCCTTCCAAGATAGCGTGGATGCTTTGCTGAAAAGTTATTTCAATTCAGAGTTGGGAAATGGTGGGGCCAAGTATTCTGAAGGCGTGTATGCAGTCGCACTTAATCCCAAAACAGGTGCTGTTTTATCCATGTCAGGGATCAAACATGACTTGAAAACAGACGAGTTAACATCGGATTCCTTGGGAACGATAACCAATGTCTTTGTCCCAGGTTCGGTTGTAAAAGCGGCAACTATTAGTTCTGGTTGGGAAAATGGTGTGTTATCTGGTAATCAAACTTTGACAGACCAGTCAATTATTTTTCAAGGTTCACCCCCTATCAATTCTTGGTATACAGCTTTTTCTGGTCCGATGCCGATTACAGCTGTTCAAGCTTTGGAGTATTCATCCAATACCTATATGGTCCAAACGGCTTTAGGGATCATGGGATTAACTTATCAACCGAATATGATTGCAGGAATTGGAAACTTAGGATCGGCTATGGGGAAATTACGCTCAACCTTTGGTGAGTATGGTTTGGGATCAGCTACAGGTATTGATTTACCAGATGAATCTACTGGCTTTATTCCTAAAGATTATGATCTAGCTAATTATATTACGAATTCATTTGGTCAATTTGATAACTATACGCCGATGCAGTTGGCTCAGTATGTGGCAACTATTGCTAACAATGGAGTTCGTGTGGCTCCTCGTATTGTTGAAGGTATTTATGGAAATAATGATAAGGGAGGACTGGGCGACTTGATTCAGCAACTGAAACCGACAGAGATGAACAAGGTCAACATTTCTGACTCCGATATGAGTATCTTGCAACAAGGATTTTATCAGGTTGCCCATGGGACTAGTGGATTGACAACTGGACGTGCCTTTTCAAATGGTGCCTTGGTATCTATTAGCGGAAAAACGGGTACAGCCGAAAGTTATGTAGCAGATGGCCAGCAAGCAACCAATACCAATGCAGTGGCCTATGCCCCATCAGATAATCCTCAAATCGCTGTAGCAGTGGTCTTTCCTCATAATACCAATCTAACAAATGGTGTAGGACCTTCCATTGCGCGTGATATTATCAATCTGTATCAAAAATACCATCCAATGAACTAGAAAGGAACATATGCTTTATCCAACACCTATTGCCAAGCTAATTGACAGTTATTCTAAGTTACCGGGTATCGGGATTAAGACGGCTACGCGTCTGGCCTTTTATACCATTGGAATGTCTGATGACGACGTCAATGAATTTGCAAAAAATCTCCTTTCTGCTAAGAGAGAATTGACCTACTGTTCCATTTGTGGACGTTTGACAGACGATGATCCTTGTTCTATCTGTACCGATCCGACTCGTGACCAGACGACGATTTTAGTTCTCGAAGATAGTCGGGATGTGGCAGCCATGGAAAACATCCAAGAATACCATGGCCTCTATCATGTCCTGCATGGCCTTATTTCTCCTATGAATGGTATCAGTCCAGATGATATCAATCTCAAGAGTCTCATGACTCGTCTGATGGATAGTGAGGTTTCAGAAGTAATCGTAGCAACCAATGCCACAGCAGATGGGGAAGCGACTTCCATGTATCTTTCCCGCTTACTCAAGCCAGCTGGGATTAAGGTCACTCGCCTGGCACGAGGCCTTGCTGTGGGAGCAGATATCGAGTATGCGGACGAAGTGACCCTCTTACGGGCTATTGAAAATCGAACAGAGTTGTAAGTGTAGACAAATTTACGAACTCCATTCATTTATAAAAAATCAAGGAGGCTGAAAATCGTTCCTATCGGCCTCTTTTTGTATAGTGTGATGGGTAGTATCAGGTTCAAATTTTAAAAAAACAAGCAAATATGATATACTAAAGAGCGAGTATTCTAGTAGAATTAGGACAAATGATATGAAACAAACGATTATTCTTTTATACGGTGGACGGAGTGCGGAACGCGAAGTCTCTGTCCTTTCAGCTGAGAGTGTCATGCGTGCGGTCAATTACAACCGTTTCACAGTTAAGACTTTCTTTATCAGTCAGTCAGGTGACTTTATCAAAACACAGGAATTTAGTCAGACTCCGGGGCAAGAGGACCGTCTCATGACCAATGAAACCATTGATTGGGATAAGAAAGTTGCACCAAGTGCCATCTACGAAGAAGGGGCAGTTGTCTTTCCAGTTCTTCACGGTCCGATGGGAGAAGATGGTTCTGTTCAAGGATTCTTGGAAGTTTTGAAAATGCCGTATGTCGGCTGTAATATCTTGTCATCTAGTCTTGCCATGGATAAAATCACGACCAAGCGTGTGTTAGAATCTGCTGGCATTGCCCAAGTTCCTTATGTGGCTATCGTTGAAGGCGATGATGTGACTGCTAAAATCGCTGAAGTGGAAGAAAAATTGGCTTATCCAGTCTTCACCAAACCGTCAAACATGGGGTCTAGTGTCGGTATTTCTAAGTCTGAAAATCAAGAAGAACTTCGTCAGGCTTTGGAACTTGCCTTTCAATATGACAGCCGTGTCTTGGTAGAGCAAGGAGTAAATGCCCGTGAAATTGAGGTTGGCCTCTTGGGTAACTACGATGTCAAGAGCACGCTACCTGGAGAAGTTGTCAAGGACGTTGCCTTTTATGACTACGATGCCAAGTATATTGATAACAAGATTACTATGGATATTCCTGCCAAAATCAGTGATGATGTGGTAGCTGTCATGCGTCAAAATGCAGAAACGGCCTTCCGTGCCATTGGTGGCCTCGGTCTCTCTCGTTGCGATTTCTTCTATACAGATAAGGGAGAGATTTTTCTAAACGAGCTTAATACCATGCCAGGTTTCACCCAGTGGTCAATGTATCCACTGCTTTGGGACAATATGGGAATCAGCTACCCAGAACTAATCGAGCGTTTGGTTGACCTTGCCAAGGAAAGTTTTGACAAGCGCGAAGCGCATTTGCTATAAAATGAAAGAGAGGGTAGGAGCCAGAACCATCACTGCAAGGTGATCATAGTTCTCGGACTTCGACCCTTTTTAAAGGAGTAGAAATGAAATTAACAATCCATGAAGTGACTCAAGTTGTAGGAGCTAAAAATGATATCAGCATCTTTGAGAACACCCAGTTAGAGAAGGCTGAGTTTGACAGTCGCTTAATCGCGACGGGGGACTTGTTTGTGCCCCTCAAAGGTGCGCGTGACGGTCATGACTTTATCGAAACAGCTTTTGACAATGGCGCTGCTGTAACCCTGTCTGAGAAAGAGCTTGCAAATCATCCTTACATTTTAGTAGACGATGTGTTGACTGCCTTTCAACAACTAGCTGCCTACTATCTTGAGAAAATGGCTGTTGATGTCTTTGCAGTTACAGGTTCAAATGGCAAGACAACGACCAAGGATATGTTGGCGCACTTGCTATCAACAACCTACAAAACCTACAAAACACAAGGCAATTACAATAACGAGATCGGCCTTCCCTACACAGTTCTTCATATGCCTGAAGGAACAGAAAAGTTGGTTTTGGAGATGGGGCAGGATCACTTGGGCGATATTCATCTCTTGTCTGAGTTGGCTCATCCAAAGACAGCCATCGTGACCTTGGTTGGAGAAGCCCATTTGGCCTTTTTCAAAGACCGTTCGGAGATCGCTAAAGGGAAAATGCAAATTGCAGATGGTATGGTATCGGGTTCCTTGCTTTTGGCACCAGCTGACTCCATTGTAGAGGACTACTTGCCAACAGATAAAAAGGTAGTCCGTTTTGGGCCAGGAGCAGAGTTGGAAATTACAGACTTGATTGAGCGCAAGGACAGTCTGACCTTTAAGGCTAATTTCTTGGAACAAGCCCTCGATTTGCCAGTGACTGGTAAGTACAATGCCACCAATGCTATGATTGCGTCCTATGTTGTCCTACAAGAAGGGGTTTCAGAGGAGCAAATTCGTCAGGCCTTCCAAAATCTTGAATTGACGCGTAATCGTACCGAGTGGAAGAAAGCAGCCAATGGAGCAGATATCCTATCAGATGTGTATAATGCCAACCCAACTGCTATGAAGCTGATTTTAGAGACTTTCTCTGCCATCCCAGCCAATGAAGGTGGCAAAAAAATTGCTGTCTTGGCGGATATGAAGGAACTTGGTGACCAGTCTGTTCAACTCCATAACCAGATGATTTTGAGTCTCTCTCCAGATGTGCTTGATACCGTGATTTTCTATGGAGAAGACATTGCTGAATTAGCCAAATTGGCCAGTCAAATGTTCCCAATTGGCCACGTTTACTACTTCAAGAAAACAGAAGACCAAGACCAATTTGAAGACCTAGTCAAGCAGGTCAAGGAAAGTCTAGGAGCCCACGACCAAATCCTACTCAAAGGCTCCAATTCTATGAATCTAGCCAAATTGGTAGAAAGTTTAGAACATGAAGACAAGTGATTTTGTCAAACATTTACGTATTTCTAAATCCATTTTTCTTAAGTAGCATGGTATAATAAAATGCAGGAAAATTTTGAATCATGAGGAAGACTAAATGAATTTATGGGATATTTTTTTTACAACTCAGGCAACCGAGCCGCCCAAATTTGACCTTTTTTGGTATGTCAGTATATTTACACTCTTGGCTTTGATCTTTTATACAGCCTATCGTTATCGTGAAAAGAAGGTTTACCAACGATTTTTCCAGATTTTACAGGCCGTTCAGTTAATCCTACTTTATGGTTGGTACTGGGTCAATCATATGCCACTATCAGAAAGCTTACCCTTTTACCATTGCCGTATGGCCATGTTTGTGGTACTTTTGCTTCCTGGTCAGTCCAAATATAGGCAGTATTTTGCATTACTAGGAACATTTGGGACATTAGCAGCCTTTGTTTATCCAGTGTCAGATGCCTATCCTTTCCCCCATATCACCATTTTATCCTTTATTTTTGGGCATTTAGCACTCTTGGGGAACTCTCTGGTTTATCTCTTGAGACAGTATAATGCGCGATTGCTGGATGTGAAGGGGATTTTTCTCATGACCTTTGCATTAAATGCTTTGATTTTTATGGTCAATTTGGTAACAGGTGGAGATTACGGATTCTTGACAAAACCGCCATTGGTTGGAGATCACGGCTTAGTGGCTAATTATTTAATCGTTTCTCTGGCCCTGTCAGCAGCGATTACGTTGACAAAGAAAATTTTAGAACTATTTTTAGAACAAGAAGCAGAAAAAATGATTGCAAAGAAAGCTTAACACAGAGCTTTCTTTTTTTGTCTTAGAGAGTTTTTACAAGCAGCTTACAAAATAAGAATTTCTGAACATAGAAACTCAAAAAATGGCTGGGAAATTTAGGAAAAAAGCAAGCACGATTAAATTTTTTGTGTTATAATATTCTGTGAATAGCTATGCCTATGTTTAGCTATGGAATAATACGAAGTGCGAAACTTGGAAGATAGAGAGGATGCGATGTAATGGCTAGAGAAGGCTTTTTTACAGGTCTAGATATTGGAACAAGCTCTGTCAAGGTGCTTGTGGCCGAGCAGAGAAATGGTGAATTAAATGTAATTGGCGTGAGTAATGCCAAAAGTAAAGGTGTAAAGGATGGAATTATTGTTGATATTGATGCAGCAGCAACTGCTATCAAGTCAGCCATTTCCCAAGCAGAAGAAAAGGCAGGTATTTCGATTAAATCAGTGAATGTCGGCTTGCCTGGTAATCTTTTGCAGGTCGAACCAACTCAAGGGATGATTCCAGTAACATCTGATACCAAGGAAATTACGGATCAAGATGTTGAAAATGTTGTCAAATCAGCTTTGACAAAGAGTATGACACCTGACCGTGAAGTCATTACCTTTATTCCTGAAGAATTTATTGTGGATGGTTTCCAAGGGATTCGTGACCCACGTGGCATGATGGGGGTTCGCCTTGAAATGCGTGGCTTGCTTTATACAGGCCCTCGTACTATCTTGCACAATTTGCGTAAGACGGTTGAGCGTGCAGGTGTTCAGGTTGAAAATATTATCATTTCGCCACTAGCAATGGTTCAATCAGTTTTGAACGAAGGTGAACGTGAATTTGGTGCTACAGTGATTGATATGGGGGCAGGTCAAACGACTGTCGCTACAATCCGCAACCAAGAACTCCAATTCACACATATTCTCCAAGAAGGTGGAGATTATGTAACTAAAGATATCTCCAAGGTTTTGAAAACCTCTCGCAAATTAGCAGAAGGCTTGAAACTGAATTACGGGGAAGCCTATCCGCCTCTTGCAAGCAAAGAAACCTTCCAAGTAGAAGTTATTGGAGAAGTAGAAGCAGTCGAAGTGACGGAAGCCTACTTGTCAGAAATTATTTCTGCACGAATCAAGCACATCCTTGAACAAATTAAGCAAGAATTAGATAGAAGACGTCTATTGGAGCTCCCTGGTGGAATTGTCTTAATCGGTGGAAATGCTATTTTACCGGGTATGGTAGAATTGGCTCAAGAAGTCTTTGGCGTTCGTGTCAAACTCTATGTTCCAAACCAAGTTGGTATCCGTAATCCAGCCTTTGCGCATGTGATTAGTTTATCAGAATTTGCTGGACAATTGACAGAAGTCAATCTTTTGGCTCAAAGAGCGGTCAAGGGTGAAGTTGCTCTGACTCATCAACCAATTAGTTTTGGGGGAATGATACAGAAAACAGCTCAGTTTGTACAATCAACGCCTGTTCAACCAGCTCCTGCTCCAGAAGTAGAGCCGGTGGCGCCTACAGAACCAATGGCGGATTTCCAACAAGCTTCACAAAATAAACCGAAATTAGCAGATCGTTTCCGTGGCTTGATCGGAAGCATGTTTGACGAATAAAGAGGAAAAATAAATTATGACATTTTCATTTGATACAGCTGCTGCTCAAGGTGCAGTGATTAAAGTAATTGGTGTCGGTGGAGGTGGTGGCAATGCCATCAACCGTATGGTCGACGAAGGTGTTACAGGCGTAGAATTTATCGCAGCAAACACAGATGTACAAGCATTGAGTAGTACAAAAGCTGAGACTGTAATTCAGTTGGGACCTAAATTGACTCGTGGTTTGGGTGCAGGAGGTCAACCTGAGGTTGGTCGTAAAGCTGCTGAAGAAAGCGAAGAAACACTGACGGAAGCTATCAGTGGTGCAGATATGGTCTTCATCACTGCTGGTATGGGAGGAGGCTCTGGAACTGGAGCTGCTCCTGTTATTGCTCGTATCGCCAAAGATTTAGGTGCTCTTACAGTTGGTGTTGTGACACGTCCTTTCGGTTTTGAAGGAAGCAAGCGTGGACAATTTGCTGTAGAAGGAATCAATCAACTTCGTGAGCATGTAGATACTCTATTGATTATTTCGAACAACAACTTACTTGAAATTGTTGATAAGAAAACACCGCTCTTGGAGGCTCTTAGCGAAGCGGATAACGTTCTTCGTCAAGGTGTTCAAGGGATTACTGATTTGATTACTAATCCAGGATTGATTAACCTTGACTTTGCCGATGTGAAAACGGTGATGGCAAACAAAGGGAATGCTCTTATGGGTATTGGTATCGGTAGTGGAGAAGAACGTGTTGTTGAAGCAGCGCGTAAGGCAATTTACTCTCCACTTCTTGAAACAACAATTGATGGAGCAGAAGATGTGATTGTCAACGTTACTGGTGGTCTTGATTTAACCTTGATTGAAGCAGAAGAGGCTTCACAAATTGTGAACCAAGCAGCAGGTCAAGGAGTGAACATCTGGCTCGGTACTTCAATTGATGAAAGTATGCGTGATGAAATTCGTGTAACAGTTGTCGCAACAGGTGTTCGTCAAGACCGCGTAGAGAAGGTTGTTGCTCCACAAGCTAGACCTACTACTAACTACCGTGAGACAGTGAAACCAGCTCATTCACATGGCTTTGATCGTCATTTTGATATGGCAGAAACAGCTGAATTGCCAAAACAAAATCCACGTCGTTTGGAACCAACTCAAGCATCTGCTTTTGGTGATTGGGATCTTCGCCGTGAATCGATTGTTCGTACAACAGATTCAGTCGTTTCTCCAGTTGAACGCTTTGAAGCCCCAACATCACAAGATGAAGATGAGTTGGATACACCTCCATTTTTCAAAAATCGTTAAGTAAATGAATGTAAAAGAAAATACAGAACTTGTTTTTCGAGAAGTCGCAGAGGCGAGTCTGAATGCTCATCGCGAGAGTGGCTCAGTCTCTGTCATTGCAGTTACCAAGTATGTAGATGTACCGACAGCGGAAGCCTTGCTTCCGCTAGGTGTTCATCATATCGGTGAAAATCGTGTCGATAAGTTTCTGGAAAAATATGAAGCTTTAAAAGATCGAGATGTGACTTGGCATTTGATTGGTACCTTGCAAAGACGTAAGGTGAAAGATGTCATTCAATACGTTGATTATTTCCATGCCTTGGATTCAGTCAAGCTAGCAGAGGAAATTCAAAAAAGAAGTGACCGAGTCATCAAGTGTTTTCTTCAAGTAAATATTTCTAAAGAAGAAAGCAAACACGGTTTTTCGAGAGAGGAACTGCTGGAAATCTTGCCAGAGTTAGCCAGACTAGATAAGATTGAATATGTTGGTTTAATGACGATGGCACCTTTTGAGGCTAGCAGTGAGCAGTTGAAAGAGATTTTCAATGCGACCCAAGATTTACAAAAAGAAATTCAAGAAAAACAAATTCCAAATATGCCTATGACCGAGTTAAGTATGGGAATGAGTCGTGATTATAAAGAAGCGATTCAATTCGGTTCCACCTTTGTTCGTATAGGTACATCATTTTTTAAGTAGGAGAGAACCATGTCTTTAAAAGATAGATTCGATAGATTTATAGATTATTTTACGGAGGATGAGGATTCAAGTCTCCCTTATGAAAAAAGAGATGAGCCTGTGTTAACTCCAGTAAATTCTTCACAGGAACCGGCTCTCCCAATGCATCAACCTTCACAGTCTGCTGGTGCAAAAGATAGCAATATCACCAGACTTCATGCAAGACAACAGGAATTGGCAAATCAGAGTCAGCGTGCAACGGATAAGGTCATTATAGATGTTCGTTATCCTAGAAAATATGAGGATGCAACAGAAATTGTTGATTTATTGGCAGGAAACGAAAGTATCTTGATTGATTTTCAATATATGACTGAAGTGCAGGCTCGTCGTTGTTTGGACTATTTGGATGGAGCTTGTCATGTTTTAGCTGGAAATTTGAAAAAGGTAGCATCTACTATGTATCTGTTAACACCAGTGAATGTTATTGTGAATGTAGAAGATATTCGTTTACCAGATGAAGAACAAAATGGTGAGTTTGGCTTTGATATGAAGCGAAATAGAGTACGATAATGATTTTTTTAATTCGTATGATTTATAATGCAGTAGATATTTACTCCCTGATTTTGGTGGCCTTTGCTGTCATGTCTTGGTTTCCAGGCGCCTACGAATCAAGTTTAGGTCGTTGGATTGTAGCGTTGGTAAAACCAGTGCTTGCTCCCTTGCAACGCCTGCCTTTACAGATAGCGGGTCTTGATTTATCTGTTTGGGTTGCGATTGTTTTGATTCGATTTTTAGGAGAAAACCTAGTCCGTTTTCTGGCGATGATAGGATGAATAAAGGGATTTACCAGCATTTCTCCATAGAAGATCGTCCATTTCTTGACAAGGGAATGGAATGGATAAAGAAGGTAGAAGATAGCTATGCTCCTTTTTTAACTCCTTTTATCAATCCTCATCAGGAGAAGCTATTAAAGATTTTGGCCAAAACTTATGGTCTTGCTTGTAGCAGTAGTGGGGAGTTCGTCTCGAGTGAGTATGTTCGAGTTTTATTATACCCAGATTATTTCCAACCAGAGTTTTCAGATTTTGAAATATCTCTCCAGGAAATAGTGTATTCCAATAAATTTGAACACTTAACGCATGCTAAGATTTTAGGGACAGTCATCAATCAATTAGGGATTGAACGGAAACTTTTTGGAGATATCCTAGTAGATGAAGAACGGGCGCAGATTATGGTCAATCAGCAATTTCTTCTTCTCTTTCAAGATGGATTAAAGAAAATTGGCCGTATACCCGTTTCGCTGGAGGAACGTCCTTTCACCGAGAAAATAGATAAGCTAGAGCAGTACCGAGAGCTGGATTTATCTGTGTCTAGTTTCCGATTAGATGTTCTTTTATCAAATGTTTTAAAACTATCTAGGAATCAAGCAAACCAGTTGATTGAAAAGAAACTTGTCCAAGTAAATTATCATGTGGTAGACAAATCAGATTATATTGTTCAAGTTGGAGACTTGATTAGTGTAAGAAAATTTGGGCGCTTGAGATTGCTTCAAGATAAGGGACAAACAAAAAAAGAGAAGAAAAAAATAACCGTCCAGTTATTATTAAGTAAGTGAGGAATAGAATGCCAATTACATCATTAGAAATAAAGGACAAAACCTTTGGAACTCGATTCAGAGGTTTTGATCCAGAAGAAGTCGATGAATTTTTAGATATTGTGGTTCGTGATTACGAAGATCTTGTTCGTGCGAATCATGATAAAGATTTGCGTATTAAGAGTTTAGAAGAGCGTTTGTCTTACTTTGACGAAATGAAAGATTCATTGAGCCAGTCTGTATTGATTGCCCAAGATACAGCTGAGCGAGTGAAACAGGCGGCGCATGAACGTTCAAACAATATCATTCATCAAGCAGAGCAGGATGCGCAACGCTTGTTGGAAGAAGCTAAATATAAGGCAAACGAGATTCTTCGTCAAGCAACTGATAATGCTAAGAAAGTTGCTGTTGAAACCGAAGAATTGAAGAACAAGAGTCGTGTCTTCCACCAACGTCTTAAATCTACAATTGAGAGCCAGTTAGCTATTGTTGAATCTTCAGATTGGGAAGATATTCTCCGTCCAACAGCTACTTATCTTCAAACCAGTGATGAAGCCTTTAAAGAAGTGGTTAGCGAAGTGCTTGGAGAACCGATTCCAGCTCCAATTGAAGAAGAACCAATTGATATGACACGTCAGTTCTCTCAAGCAGAAATGGCAGAGTTACAGGCTCGTATTGAGGCAGCCAATAAAGAATTGGCTGAATTTGAAGCTCAGGCTAAACAGGGAGTGGAAAATCCAACTCCTGTAGTGAGTCCTCAAATGGAAGAAGAGCCTGCTCATCCAGTTGGTCCAATGTACGAAGAACCAGAAGTAGCTCCAGTACATCCTTCGGCTCCAACACCAGCTACAGAAACGTTTGATTCAGCACCAGGATTTGAAGCACCGCAAGAATCCGTTACAATTTTATAAGAAATATTCTGAGAACAATATCTTATCCTTATATTTCCAGCGAGCAGGAGATGGTGTGAGTCCTGCATTCCCTAACGATAAGATTATCCTCTCAAAAACTCAAGTCTGAATGGAGTAAGATTTGACGTTCCCCACGTTACGGGATAAGAGGGAGAAAGACTAGATCTTTTTCCGAATAAAGGTGGTACCACGATTTTCGTCCTTTTTGGCAGTCGTGGTTTTTAATTTGTTATTATTTATAAAGGAGATACCATGAAACTCAAAGATACCCTTAATCTTGGGAAAACAGCTTTCCCAATGCGTGCAGGCCTTCCGACCAAAGAGCCAGTTTGGCAAAAGGAATGGGAAGATGCAAAACTTTATCAACGTCGTCAAGAATTGAACCAAGGAAAACCTCATTTCACCTTGCATGATGGCCCTCCATACGCGAACGGAAATATTCACGTTGGACACGCTATGAACAAGATTTCAAAAGATATCATTGTTCGTTCAAAATCAATGTCAGGTTTTTACGCACCATTTATCCCAGGTTGGGATACTCATGGTCTGCCAATCGAGCAAGTTTTGGCAAAACAAGGTGTCAAACGTAAAGAAATGGACTTGGTTGAGTACTTGAAACTTTGTCGTGAATACGCTCTTTCTCAAGTAGATAAACAACGTGAAGACTTTAAACGTTTGGGTGTTTCTGGTGACTGGGAAAATCCATATGTGACTTTGACTCCTGACTATGAAGCAGCCCAAATCCGTGTCTTTGGTGAGATGGCTAATAAAGGCTATATCTACCGTGGTGCAAAACCAGTTTACTGGTCATGGTCATCTGAGTCTGCCCTTGCCGAAGCCGAGATTGAATACCATGACTTGGTTTCAACTTCTCTTTACTATGCCAACAAGGTTAAGGACGGAAAAGGTATCCTAGATACAGATACTTATATCGTAGTCTGGACAACAACTCCATTTACCATCACAGCTTCTCGTGGTTTGACTGTTGGTGCAGATATTGATTACGTTTTGGTTCAACCTGCTGGTGAAGCTCGTAAGTTTGTGGTTGCTGCAGAATTATTGACTAGCTTGTCTGAAAAATTTGGCTGGGTTGATGTTCAAGTCTTGGCAACTTACCGTGGTCAAGAACTCAACCACATCGTAACAGAACACCCATGGGATACAGCTGTAGATGAATTGGTGATCCTTGGTGACCACGTTACAACTGACTCTGGTACAGGTATTGTCCATACAGCCCCTGGTTTTGGTGAGGACGACTACAATGTTGGTATTGCTAATGGTCTTGAAGTCGCAGTGACTGTTGACGAACGTGGTATCATGATGAAGAATGCTGGTCCTGAGTTTGAAGGTCAATTCTATGAAAAGGTAGTTCCAACTGTTATCGAGAAACTTGGTAACCTCCTTCTTGCCCAAGAAGAAATCTCTCACTCATACCCATTTGACTGGCGTACTAAGAAACCAATCATCTGGCGTGCAGTACCACAATGGTTTGCCTCAGTTTCTAAATTCCGCCAAGAAATCTTGGATGAAATTGAAAAAGTGAAATTCCACTCAGAATGGGGTAAAGTCCGTCTTTACAATATGATTCGTGACCGTGGTGACTGGGTCATCTCTCGTCAACGTGCTTGGGGTGTTCCGCTTCCAATTTTCTACGCTGAAGATGGTACAGCGATCATGACTGCTGAAACTATTGAACACGTGGCTCAACTCTTTGAGGAACATGGTTCAAGCATTTGGTGGGAACGTGATGCTAAGGACCTCTTGCCAGAAGGATTTACTCATCCAGGTTCACCAAATGGAGAGTTCAAAAAAGAAACAGATATCATGGACGTTTGGTTTGACTCAGGTTCATCATGGAATGGAGTGGTAGTAAACCGTCCTGAGTTGACTTACCCTGCAGACCTTTACCTAGAAGGTTCTGACCAGTACCGTGGTTGGTTCAACTCTTCACTCATCACATCTGTTGCCAACCATGGCGTAGCACCTTACAAGCAAATCTTGTCACAAGGTTTTGCTCTTGACGGTAAAGGTGAGAAGATGTCTAAATCTCTTGGAAATACCATTGCTCCAAGCGATGTTGAAAAACAATTTGGTGCAGAAATCTTGCGTCTCTGGGTAACAAGCGTAGACTCAAGCAACGACGTGCGTATCTCTATGGATATCTTGAGCCAAGTTTCTGAAACTTACCGCAAGATCCGTAACACTCTTCGTTTCTTGATTGCCAATACATCTGACTTTAATCCAGCTCAAGATGCAGTCGCTTACGATGAACTTCGTTCAGTTGATAAGTACATGACGATTCGCTTTAACCAGCTTGTCAAGACCATTCGTGATGCTTATGCAAACTTTGAATTCTTGACAATCTATAAGGCATTGGTGAACTTTATCAACGTTGACTTGTCAGCCTTCTACCTTGATTTTGCCAAAGATGTTGTTTACATCGAAGGTGCCAAATCATTGGAACGCCGTCAAATGCAGACTGTCTTCTATGACATTCTTGTCAAAATTACCAAACTCTTGACACCAATCCTTCCTCACACTGCGGAAGAAATCTGGTCATATCTTGAGTTTGAAGCTGAAGATTTTGTTCAATTGTCAGAATTACCAGAAGCTCAAACTTTTGCTAATCAAGAGGAAATCTTGGATACATGGGCTGCCTTCATGGACTTCCGTGGACAAGCTCAAAAAGCCTTGGAAGAAGCGCGTAATGCAAAAGTTATCGGTAAATCACTTGAAGCACACTTGATAGTTTATCCAAACGAAGTTGTGAAAACTCTACTTGAAGCAGTAAACAGCAATGTGGCTCAACTCTTGATCGTGTCAGACTTGACCATCGCAGAAGGACCAGCTCCAGAAGCTGCCGTTAGCTTCGAAGATGTCGCCTTTACAGTTGAACGCGCTGCAGGTGAAGTATGTGACCGCTGCCGTCGCATCGACCCAACAACAGCAGAACGTAGCTACCACGCAGTTATCTGTGATCACTGTGCAAGCATCGTAGAAGAAAACTTTGCGGACGCAGTCTCAGAAGGATTTGAAGAGAAGTAAGGTTGAAAAGTCTCTATGCGTCTAGTATATAAAAATCAGTTATTCCAAGTTTATAATCTCTCTTGTGAGATGCTAAAGTTTAATGAGAATTGGTTTTGCTAATACTAGGAGAAAGTAAGTATGCTAAAATCGCAAGATTGTTTTTCTTGCGATTTCTTAAACTAGTGAGGAAAAATAAACATTATGAGACAAACAAATGTTAGAGGAAGCTTGTCCCTCCGTGGCTTTAGAAAATTGAGAACAGGTGCAATTGTTGCGACAGGTGTCATTTTGCTAGGTCTGGGCTTTTTAGCTCCAACTGTGTCAGC